>NZ_CP166245.1:0-330162 GCF_033597815.2 Staphylococcus sp. KG4-3 | reverse complement strand
ATGACTCGTCACCCTCAAAATCATTCTACTTATCTTATATCATCACCTATAATGTCCATTTAATTAAGGTAGATGCATAAGCTAATCCACCACCAAATCCAACTAGTAATACTAAATCACCTTTTTTAATTTTATTCTCTTTGACAGCTAGATCAATGGCCAACGGAATTGTGGCTGAGGACGTATTGCCATAGCTTTCAAGACTTTTTAATGCTTTATCCCTTGCTATACCAGATTTATCACATATAGATTCAATCATTCTAGCGTTCGCACTATGTGGTACAAACCAATCTAAATCTTCTTTCGTGTAATTGGCTTTATTCAAAGTCTGCTCAATAATTCTCGGTACATTGCCTACTGCCCATTTGTATACGCCACGCCCATTTTGGACAATAAACCCTGGATTTTCTAACTCTTCGTCAAACATTGCTTCCGATAATTCCGAGCAATATAAATTATGGCCTTTTTTACCATCTGATCCGGCATCGCTTGCTATAAAACTCGTCTCATCTTCATTATATTCTACTAAAAATGCACCTGCCCCATCTCCGAATAATATGCATGTGCCACGATCTTTGTAGTCTGTAATCTTAGATAATGTTTCTGCTCCTATAACTAAAACTTTCTTATTTTGACCTGAAGTTATGAGACCATTTGCAATATTAAGACCATAAGTAAAACCAGCACAAGCTGCATTAATGTCTATTGCGCCTGCATTTTCCAACTCTAACTTAGCTTGTACATATGATGCGACACTTGGCGTTTTATAATCAGCTGTTAATGTTGCATTAACAATCATATCCACATCACTTAAATCGACTTGATATTTCTCTTGTAAATCCAACACTGCTTTATAACTAATATCACTTGTATATTCATCTTCTTTTGTAATTCTTCTCTTTACAATCCCAGTTCTTTGTTGTATCCATTCATCTGACGTGTCTACTATATTTTCAAAATCGTGATTGTCCATTATCTTTTCTGGAACGTATGAACCTTGTGCAGTAATTTTGGCAAACGACTTCATCTAATTATTCCCCTTTGACTATTATAACTATTTAATTCTATATATTTATATTATTTATGCTACTATTTTCACAAATAAATTTAAATGATACTTTTAATTATATGTGTAATAATTCAAATAAAAATAACATCATATAACTTGCTTGATATTGCACTCTCAGGTTTATTGTTGAAATACATTTAAAGGAGGTTTTATAATATGGGAAAATTTAATAGTTTAGATAACAAAGTAGTAGTAATTGCAGGTGGTGCAAAAAATCTAGGAGGATTATTAAGCAAGACTTATGCTGAACATGGAGCCAAATTAGTCATTCATCATCATGATGAACATTCTTTGGAAGAAGCTCAAGAGACACTTGCCAAAATTGAATCACTAGGTGGGCAAGGTACATTATTTTCTGGTGATTTAACCCAAGTAAGTAATGTTGAATCCTTATTCCAGCACGCTCAAAATACTTTTGGAAAAATCGATATTGCCATTAATACAGTAGGAAAAGTACTTAAAAAACCTATTGCTGATACGACCGAAGAAGAATTTGATAACATGGCAGATATTAACGCAAAATCAGCTTATTTCTTTATAAAATACGCTGAAAAAGCTATGAATGACAACGGTAAAATCATCACACTGGCAACTGCTTTACTCGCTGCTTATACAGGTTTTTACGCTACGTATGCAGGAGGAAAATCACCCGTAGAACATTACACACGTGCAGCCTCCAAAGAATACATGGATAGAGGTATTTCTGTTAACGCTGTTGCTCCTGGGCCAATGGATACACCTTTCTTCTATCCACAAGAAAGTGAAGAAGCGGTTGCTTTTCACAAATCACAAGCTCTTCACAACCAATTGACAAATATTGAAGACATTGCACCTATTATTACTTTCTTAACCACTGATGGTTGGTGGATTAATGGACAAACATTATTCGCAAATGGCGGATACACTACACGTTAATGTAAATAAAAATTTAGGAGGTTATTAAATTATGTATTACTTTGTAGCTATATTTAAAGATAATGAAACAGAAATACAAATCATTTCAGAAGAAAGTATTATTGACGACAAGCGCATTACAATCCCTAACGAAAATTATGTAAATGCTTTGGCCGAAGAAATCATAGAATTATCTCATCAAAACCAATTGTATCATAACGATATTAAACGCATCGGCTTATCCATCAATGATTATAAAGTAATCGGATACGACACGATGGACGAATTACAAAAAGATTTAGCATCCACATTTGGTTTTGAAGCTATCATCGACAATAACTATGAACATCTATTAGCAAAACTTATTAAATAGTACAAAGATGTAACTTTAAATGAAACGTTCTATAAAATAACTACAGAACGGAACATTCACAAGCGCTTTAGTATATCTAAATTCACAAGCTTTATGTTCCCCAGTTAGATCTTTTAAGAAGGCAGGAATATGAACATAACGTTTAAGTTGTGCTACCTTCCTGCCTTTCTATTTTAGGAGGAAAATGTATGCAAGTTAAAAAAGCAGCTGAACAATTAAACATGAGTGAACACACACTTCGCTATTATGATAAGGCCGGACTTTTCCCATTTGTTTCAAGAAATCAAAATGGTTATAGAGATTTTTCAGAAGAAGATTTATATTGGATTGAATTTATAAAATGTATGAGACAGACACATATGCCCGTCTCAAAATTAAAAGAAATTGCTGAATTGTATCATCAAGGAAGCACTACAAAACAAAAACGTAAGCAAATATTTTTAGACCATCAACAAAATTTAATAGAACAAAAGAAGATTATTGATGAAGGTCTGCAAACATTAGCAGAAAAGTTCAAAGTGTTAGAAAGTGAATAAATTCAAGCTTAGAAGAATCTATATATTATAGCGCTAAGTTTCAAAAAAATCATTAATACACAACTATCTTCTTACGCAAGTTAATGTTGTATTATATTATTAATAGTCTTCAAAAAATGCAATAATATCTTGTTCAACTTCAAGGTGACCTTCACCATGTGTCATCAAATGCTTAGACATCTTATACCCTTGAACTTCTTTATGTTCATGTTGAATTTGATTATAGATATATTCGGCGCTCGTTTTATATGAAGCATCATCCTGTTCACCGTACTTAATAGCAATCGGAGCCGTGATACGATCTAAATTCGACATGACATTTTCAACTAATAATTGAAATTTTTGTAGTTCTGGACCATAGTTAGGAATTCGATTTAATTGAGTGTCAATTTCTACTTGATCTAGACCTAACAAGCGCCCTATACGTTGACCATAATCTTTAAGTCTTCCTGTTAGCCCAGCATCACTCTTTCTGTATGGCGTTGACATAATAGCTATAGCGTTAATGTCATGCTGTTCTGCCAATTTCAATGACAATATACCACCTAATGATACCCCACAGACATTTATTTTTGAATAACCTTTATCTTGTAAAAATTGATAACCCTCAATCGCATCATTCAACCAGTCATCTACATCATAATCCATCAATGTGTTTAACATCAGACCATGACCTTTGTATGGTGGCACATAACATGTAAAGCCAGCTTTGTTTAATTTTGTGGCCAATAACTTTACATCTCGAACCGTGCCTGTAAATGAATGTAGTAATAATATAGCTTTTTCTGCTTCATGCTGTTCCAAAAATATTGGATTTGGTGCCTTTATGTTTATCATCTATTGTCACTCCAAGTTTTAGTTTCCTACTGTATTGTAATTGAAATTTACTCATCTCTCAAAATAATCCGTTTAAGTATCTATATTTTTCACTAAAACACAAACTCCCTTTAATACGACATATTGCCATGTCGTTGTATTAAAGGGAGTTTACATTTAAATATTTACATACTTCTCTTAGTTTAATGTTACTGCGTCATATTAAAAAATTGTAATTCATAGATTGCTTTTTCGTCATACGCATTAAAACTATCTATTTTACCGTTTAAATATAACTCTTGTGTTTTTCTACTAACATTATGTTGATAGGATAACTTAACGTTTAAATCAGATTCATAGCCATTGTTTTGGATGGTATTTTCAATTTCAGAAAATACATCTTTATTTATTGGCAATAAATATCCTTCTTTACTAGGTAGAATATTTACGTATTTAGTTTGTAGTACTTCTTGTTGGCCAATATAAATTTCAATTTTTATATTCTTCGCAGCACCACCACCAAGATTATATAACTTTAAGTAATCTTGTTCGGACTGACTTTCGATACCAACATTTTTCAGTTGCAGTTCATTTTTGTCTCGTGTAATCAATATTTGATTAAAACCAAGTGCTGGTAAAAAGCTGATCTTCATTTGATAAAGTTGCACACTGACTGACACAAAGTAAAAGAGCGCCATAATGAAAGTACCTAAAGAACCTATAGCCGATATAATGTTTATCATTATTTTAACACCTCCAAATTTTTTATGAGAGGCAGGATAAGCATTATAACATACATCAATTATAAAAAAAACGAGCTACTTTTATAAGTAGCTCGCCAACTAAGAGGAGTCTGTATACATGCCGAAGGGCATGTTACAGACCTGCCTCTTAATTAACATGCCCTAAGGCATGAAAATTCATTGTACAACGCTTTTGAACCATCCGCAACATATCTTTTAAATAAAATTATATAATTTTTTATACCTTAACAAATTGTATGATAATATTATATTTATAAAATATCATTAATACGTATAGGAGTTTATTATGTACTTTTTAAAAGCAATTACCTTATCCTATTTCAAATGCATACGGGCTATAGCACTATGCTTGTTTGCAACCATCACTTTTGTCACTGTTCTACCTTCTTCTAAAGTTTATGCCGCCGATTTATATGCCTCTATGTCAGAACTTATGGATGATACTGAATCTGGCGTAGATTGGCAACTATCATATCGTAATAATCAAAGTGACACATTAATTGCCGCTATACATGGTGGCAACATTGAAGCTGGTACGACAGAATTATCCACGTTAACTGCAGCTCTAGGCAATTATAATTATTATTCATTTCAAGGTATTCGCACATTAAACAATGCTGAATTACATGTCACATCAACAAACTTTGATGAACCTGTTGTAGAAGACATGCAACAAGCTGTTTCAAACTCTGTAATGATACATGGCGCAAGCGGTAGCGAACCAGCCGTTTATATTGGCGGTAAAGATGAACGTCTTAAATCATCTATAGAAAATGCATTACAAACAAAGGGCTTCAATGTTTTAGAATCACCATCCCACTTAGAGGGAGAATCTAGTCAAAATATAGCTAATAAAAATGCTAAAGGTGCAGGTGTTCAATTAGAATTAACTTATGCACTAAGACAGTCCTTTTTTAATAATCAAAATTTATCCATGAATTCTCGCTCGAATGAAGCAAATTGGAGTATTACAATGTATGCATTTGCCGAAGCCATTCATCAAGCAATTGAAGAAAATGATTAACTTTATCAAATATGGAACGTTATTATAAAATTATTCATAAACATTCAATTTTTGTAATATTCTCACAAATAACAAATTATTTTTCATCATTTTTGACGATTAACTCTGTTATTTATTAGAGTATAGTATATACTGACATAATTTATAGAAAATGAGGTTAATAATATGGATGATTTGAAAGTAAACAAAAGATTAATTATGACCCCTGGCCCCGTAAGTGTAGACCCTCGTGTCTCTCAAGCAATGTCTAATTCAATTTTAGGTCAATTTGATTATGAATTTGTAGACATAATGAATAAAACGATGGAACTCATTAGAAAATCCTTTTTAACAGACAATCAATGGTCATTTCCTATCGATGGAACAAGCCGTGCAGGTTTAGAAGCCGTTATCGCTAGTATCGTCAAACCTGGTGATACCGTACTTGTCCCAATCATTGGTAGATTCGGTTACTTGTTTACTGAATTAGTAAAACGTGCAGGCGGTGTCGTACATAATATCCAAAAGCCAATGGGTGAAGTTTTTGAACAAGCAGAAATCATTGAAGCTTTAGATACTGTAAAACCAAAAGTACTCGCTATTGTACATGGTGAAACTTCTACTGGTCGCTTACAACCGATTGATCAACTAGGTCGTGCTTGTAAAGAACGCGGTATTTATTCAGTAGTTGATGCAGTAGCTACATATCAAGGTATGGTCATTCCGGTAGATGAGTGGGAACTAGATGCCGTCATCGGTGGTGCACAAAAATGTTTATCTATACCTTCAGGCATTACACCTATCACATTTAACGACAGATTTAGTGAAGAAATTAATAAACGTAAACGCGTAGAACTTGGTATCCGTTCAAATGAAAGTACAGAACAAGATTATTTTATACGCAGTAATTATCTCGATTTAACACAATTACAAGATTATTGGAGTCCTAAGCGATTAAACCATCACACAGAATCAACAACGTCAATTTACGCGCTATATACCGGTCTGAAAATAGCATTGACTGAAGGCATTGAAGCCCGTGCTGAACGTCATGCATATCACCAAGAAGGCTTGAAACAAGCATTGAAAGCTTTAGGTTTAGAAATATTTGGTGATGAGACAAATGAAATGAAAATGGTCATCTGTGTTAACATTCCAGATGGTGCGGATGATAGTAAATTTAGAGAAGGCTTGTTAAAAAATTACGGCATTGAGATTGCAGGATCCTTCGGTGAACTACAAGGTAAAATTTGGAGAATTGGTATCATGGGTTATGCTATTGAAAAGCAAAACATCTTAACATTCTTATCTATATTTTCACTTTACCTAGCACATCAAGGCGTACAAAATTTAAATCCAGAAAAAGCTATCGATACACTATTAGCTTATTACGCATAAAAACCAAAAGGAGAGACTTAGACATTGATTAATGTCTAAGTCTCTCCTTTTATATGCAGTAGTCAGCTAATTACATGAATTAAATTGACTGCAGAAAATATTTTCACATAAATATCATATCAAACATACTTATTAGTGATCTTCTACAACTTTATTTTTAGCAGCTGGATAACCAAAAATAAAGAATAATACTGACATCACAATCAAGGCAATAATGCCAGAATCCCAACTTTCCGTAGCATCATGAAGAAAACCAATCAAGAATGGTCCAACAGCGGCAATTAAATAGCCAACAGATTGACCAAAACCAGATAATGAAATACTACCATCACTTGTACGTGCTCGAATTGAGAAGAAAGTCATACATAAACTGAAACAAGCACCCATCGCTAATCCTGCGATGATAATACCAATAATCAGTAGCACTAATGATTGTGTAAAGAATAGGCTAAATCCTACTAAGAACAACACCGTAATAATCACGACTAATATGCGTTGGTCTTTCAATTTAGATGCGATGATTGGGAATGTAAAGGTCATTGGCACTTGTGAAAATTGATTGAGCATTAACAAATATCCTGCCGTAGAAGGGTCCAATCCTCTATCTACAAGAATTGATGGCACCCAAGCCACTACGGTATAAAATACCATCGATTGGAAGCCCATCGTCAAGGCAACCATCCACGCCAGTTTAGATTTCGTGATAGTGACCTTTTTAGGTCTATCTTGTTGATCCGCTATCGCCGTTGCCTTCTCTAATTGCACACCTTTTCGTGCTTTAGGTATCCACAATATGATTGCAATAATCGCAAAAAGAATCCAAAATGATAATGACAATCTAAAACCTAATGGTGTTATTTCTGACAGTGGAAAGCTTAAACCACCGCCTAAGCCAGCGGTAAAATTCATTGTTCCACTATAAATACCAGTAGCTAGACCAATTTGCATCGGGAAATACCATTTAACATAACTTGGTAACACCACGTTGCCGAATGCAATAGCAATTCCAAGAATGACCGTGCCAATTAAGAACAACGTGAAATCTCCTGCAATACGTAAATATAGTGCAACAATGAGTAGCATCGTAGAATACAATATTGTACGAGACATCGTTAATCGAGCTGTTACTTTTGAAACGAATGGCGAAACAAATGCAAAAATAATCAGCGGTATCGTAGTCAAGATGCCTGCAACACTGTTATTAATTTCCATAACTTGTTTAATTTCATCAACTACAGGACCGACCGACGTTAATGGCGCACGTAATGTAGAAGCAATAAAAACAATCGCAAGTATTACGCCCCAATTATTATTAACTTTATTGATGCGATATGGGTCAGTCATCTTATACCACCTTTCTTAAATCTCTTTTTTATAATTATATAATGATGAAGCGGGACAGTAATCTAACATTTCAATTTAGATTACTATTCCCGCCCCACAAAACAACTTGCTGATTAAAAAAATTATAATAAAAATACAATAAACAATCAGTGTTTTGTAATGTTTATTATGCACTTCAATCAAAGCAGTATCACTTTGTACATATTACTTTTTACAATTAATTTACCGCTTCTATTGATGGCTCCAATAAAATACGAGTGCCAGCTTTACCTGCTAAAGCGTCTATCGCATCATCTAATGAACAAATAATGGCCTCTTTACCCATTTCAGCAAACTGAATTGCTGCTTCTATCTTAGGTAACATACTGCCAGCTGGAAATTGTCCTTCAGCAACATATTGTTTCGCTTGTTCAACAGAAATCGTTTTTAGTTTTTCTTCGTTTGATTTTCCAAAGTTAACACATACGTTTGAAACGTCAGTTAACATTACAAATGTATCGGCATCAACTTGTTCTGCTAATTTTAAACCTGAACGGTCTTTATCAATTACTGCTTCTACACCTTGAATATTACCATTGTCGTCTTTATAGACCGGAATACCGCCGCCACCTGAAGAAATAACGACTGCTTGGTCAATAAGTGACTTGATTTGATCTACACCATGAATAACTAATGGTTCTGGTGAAGGAACGACACGACGGTATCCTCTACCTGCATCTTCTACCATTACGAAACCATGTGTTTCTTCTAAACGCTGTGCTTCTATTTCATCAAAGAATACACCAATAGGTTTAGTTGGATTATTGAATGCAGGGTCATCTTTATCTACTTCTACCATTGTCAATAACGTTACTACATTACTGTCGATATTTAAAGATTTCAAATGATTTTTTAATGATTCTTCCATCATATACCCTATAAAACCTTGTGATTCCGCATTACAAGCATTAATTGGTAAAGGCTCGACAATGTCTTTAGCCGCTTCATTTTGTGCAATTATATTCCCTACTTGAGGCCCATTACCATGCGTAACCACAATATCGTGTCCTTGCGCTTTTAATTCAGCCATTTTTCGTGTAGCTGAATACACATTATTATATTGATTTTCGTATGACGCTTCTTGCTTTGGTTGAAGAATTGCATTACCACCTAAAGCTAATACTACACGTTTACTCATACGTTCCACTCCTTAAAGTTGTTGCTATAAATATCCCATACAATGTATCTTTTCCAGATGATGATCCTATTTCTAACAGTTGGTTCATGTGATACACCGTTGGTTGATGTTGCAACACTAATATTTTCGAACTAAACAATTCTTTTAATGCGCTATCCAAAAAGGCTGTAGCAACTATTGTTGTTAACTGTTCTTGAATAAGCTCCTGTATAATCTCTAAATTCTTATCAAATATAAAAGGCTTCATGAAATGCACAAATAACATACCAGTTAATATATCGTCACCTGAAGGGGTTAAACCTTGTCCTCTTCCAATCAAATAACGTAATGAATATTTAACTGTCTTATCATCTTCTTGTTTCAATGTCTCCATGATGGACTGCATTTTCAAATAAGAAAAATCTCCCTTGTTATACTCTGAAAAGTCATATGTTGTGATGTTTTCATGCAACATTGACCATAATAATGAGTTTGAATTTAGCTCAACCTTACTCGCATGTACCTCTTGATTACGCCAAACCAATTGACAATTATCGGTAATAAATATTGCATTTGCAGTTATTTTTATAGGTTGGTTCACAGCAATGTTTTCTAACAGTTGTTTTTTAGTTTGATGGTCTACAGTAACACCAAATGGAAACGTACCATTTTCGTCACTACCTATAAAAATAAGTTTTTGATCATCATTTACAATGTTAAAACCTTTTTCAAAAATACTATGCACATAAGACGTTTGTTGCTGTCCAAGTATTTCCTGGGCAATTGGCCCTATTGAACGCGCATAGAAAATCACGCTTTAAAGCCTAATTTTTCTGCATATGCCGTAATTGCTTTTTCAAAACATTCGATTGGCGGGTGTACTGTTCCAGCACCAATTTGACCGTAACCTGCAATTTTATGTGCAATACCTGTATTAATTACGGGTGTTATTCCTGTTTCTACTACTTTTCGTGCATCTATACCTAAACACGCACCTCTAAAGTTCCATGTAGGGATTGCAAAGTTAGGATTTTCACCGATACAAATTTCAGTCATTTCGTTGCTGATTTCTAAAGCATCATCAAATCCACCTGTACCTACGAATCTTGTTACTGCAGGTGCAGCAATCATTGCCATACCACCAACACCGATAGTTTCAGTAATAGCAGAGTCGCCAATATCCGTATTAGCATCGTCTGAAGAATAACCTGTGAAATATAAACCTTGAGGCGTATTTACTGGTGCAGTGAACCATTCGTCCCCCATACCAGCGATGCGCACACCAAAGTTTTCACCATTACGACATAATGCAGTCACAACTGTACCGTGTTCAATTGTACGTGCAGCATCCATCATCGCTTTACCTGTTGCCATCGCTATATTTAGGAAGAATTGGTCTGTATCAGCTAAGAATTGAAGTACTTCTGTACGTTTTTCTTGTTCCACATCATCTAATGCAGCTATAATTGGTGTTACTTCTTTTAAAAATGCTAATGAAGCAGCAATGTTACGTTGGTGGAATTCATCTCCCATTGCAATAGCTTTCGCAATAAGCACATTTACGTTCAAACCATCTTTCATTTGTTTTAAAGCTTTACTAAGTACAGGCCCCAAAACATCTTTCATCCAGTGCAGGCGGTTTACTACAGTTTCGTTGTAAGCGCCAAAACGTAGGACTGCACCTATACCTTCATTCATTTGACAATAAGCTTCATTACCAGTTTCTCTATTTTCTACAACTAAGACCGGCATATTTGCTGAAGTAATACCACCCATTGGTCCAACAGCTTTAACATGATGGCACGGAATAAATGTAATTTTTTCGTTTTCTAGTAATGAACGGGCATCTTCTTCGTTGTTCGCCCATCCTTCAAACAAGATAGCGCCTACACATGATCCTTGCATAGGATCTGTCATATTTTCATATTTAATCGGTGGTCCTGCGTGTAACAGTACGTGCTCTGTTAATTCAGGAATTTTTGATTTCGCTGGCACTACATCTACTAAAAACGGTGCTGCAGCAATCATCTTATCTATAACCGCCTGGTTTGCTTCATCTATTGTTTTGTAACCCATGTTATACCGTCTCTCCTTCGAAATTATTTAAATATTGGAGTACTTTCATTAGTTTTTCATCTCCTCCAGCAATTGGACGCCAATTAAACTGTACAACTTCTGCGCCGCCATCTTGAATCGCTGATGTAAAACTTTGTAATCCAATATTAATTACGCTAGGTGTCATATTGATTAAATTCATCACTTTCTCATCAACAGTTAAATCTACTTTCTCTACTTCAAAAGATTTTATTTCACGGTTTGGTTGTGCCACATTACTACCAATAATGTTTAACGCAGTACGTACCATTTGATCATTTGTTTCACATACTACAGCTCCAGCTGCTTTTAAAGTGTTGATTTGTGCGTGATAATCTTGATGATCATGCTCTGTTCCAACTACAGTTGCTAACACTGCTAAAGAGCGTCCTTCTTCTTTTACTTTTTGAAGAATGTTTTTAATTGTCGGAGCTAATTCATTTGCCATATCATCATGACTACCATAACCAATGACATTATCTAACATAATGACTGCAGTTGATGGATCTGCTGATGATGTTTCTAACATTTCAATACGTTTTGATGGGTCAATCATAGGATGTGGCCTACCTTGAGTATAGATATCATCGCCTAAATCAATAATTTCATGATTTCCGCCTTTGTATGAGTAACCTTCTGGTGGTGCATCTGTTGAATCATCACCTAATGTATCTTTAACTAGCATTGCTGCTTCGGATGCTAAAGTACCTCCAGAGTAATACCCCTTGATACCATTTTGTTGTGCATTTAAAATCACCGAAATATTCTCTTTCACATGTGGTTTAAATTGTGGTGTTTCATCATTTGAAAGTTGAACAGAAATACGAGCAGCCTCTTCCAATGTATAAGCATGATAAATGTTTTCTTCAGTATACGTAGGCTTTGAACCTAAGAATAAAGTAACGACTGGTTTATCAATATTACGCAATAAATTCAACACTTTTTCTTCTACTTCTTTAGCTGGTGGCTTAGAAATAACAGTAATCACTTTAACTTTTGGATCTGAATTCAAAGCTTTTATGCTATCTAACATTGTGATTGCACCAACTTCAGTTGATAAATCACGTCCGCCTGTACCTAATGCATTCGTTACACCTTTACCCTCTCTATCGATAATCGTTGTCACTTCTTGAATACCTGTACCTGACGCACCTACGACGCCAATATCACCTTGATTGACTGTATTAGTAAACGCCAGTGGCAAGCCATGAATAATTCCTGTACCACAGTCTGGTCCCATAACTAGTAATCCTTTATCATGGGCGATTTTTTTCAGACGTACTTCATCTTCTTTAGCAACATTGTCACTGAACATAAAGACATTTAAATTGTGATTCAAAGCATTTTCTGCTTCCATAGCTGCATATTGTCCAGGGATAGAGATTAACGCAAGATTAGGATTGTTAGATAATTCTAACGCGCGCTTCCAGTTTGAAGCTTCATCTTGTTTTTGTGATTTATCGTCACTTTCATTTTTACCTTTTAATTCTGCTTCTACTTCTTGGTCAACTTCTTCAACCTTGTCTTTATCATCAGTATCAACAACGATGACAATGTCGTTTGGTTTTGCTTCTTCTAACTCAGGTGTACCTAAGCCAGATGATTTGAATATATCTTTATTAGCAGGCGTCCCCATCATAATAGATACTTTATTAACACCTTCAATAGCAGACAATTTATTTGATAGTAGCATTAATACAATTGAATCTTGATACGTATTTTCTTTAATTATTGTGTATAACATCTTATGCCTCCATTATTATTCTGCGAATCTATTTTTTCCGTGGTAACGATCATAATGTACATCATCCGAAATTAAGTATTCATAGATGTCATCAACAATTTCTATACCATTTTCGTCATATTTTTCACTGCGCATACGTCCACGTTCACCAGGATAGAAAATTTCACCATATCCTTCCGCAGCAGGTTGTGCTTTAAGCTCATCTAACATAGTTGAAATGCGTGTCTTAAACTGTTCTAAGTCAGTGAAAAACGCCGGATTTATTACAATATGCAATTGTCCTAAATCTCGTCCTTTGGTTAAATCTTTATACATTGATGATACGTGTACACCATGGGGGATACCTAATAAACTACCAGATAGGATATCGACCATCATCATTAAGCCATAACCTTTTGGTCCAGCTACTGGAACGAGTGCATGTACATCTCTAGCGTCAGTAGTCGGTTCCCCTTGTGCATTAACTGCCCATGTATCTGGAATAGATAAATGTTTCGCTCTTGCATCAAGAACTTTCCCCCATGCTTGCACTGTCGTTGCCATATCAAATGTAATAATACGGTCGTCATTCGATGGCGCACTAAACGCAATCGGATTGGTTCCAAAGTAAGGTTCTGTACCACCAAACGGCACTACCATTGGATCTGATTGACACATACTAATACCAACCATATTCTCTTTTGCAGCCATTTCGACGAAGTAACCAAGTGCTCCACTATGAGAAATGTGCTTCATACCAACAACTGCAACACCGCTCTTCTTAGCCATTGCAATAGCTTTTTCCATTGCTTGTTTCGCAGCTTGGTGACCTGGACCATTATCTCCTTCAAAGACTGCAGCTGAAGGACCTGTTTGTTCAAATTGATAGTTTGGATTGGCTGTTATACCACCTTTAGCAATACGTTCTGCATAATACTCGACTCTGACAGCACCATGAGAATGGATACCTCTGTGATCTGCAAATGTCAATACATCGGCAACATCTTGTGCCGCACTTTCGTTTAATCCTGCTTTTACTAATTTATTTTTCATGAGTTCAAGCAATTGTTCTTTCGATACACGCATGCGAAAACCTCCTTACTTTATAGTCAATTCCACTATGTTTTATCTGCGTTCAGTCTATTTATCGCATTAAAAAGGAAGCTACTTGGGAGAGTAAGCTTGATCTTTAAATGTACACTATCATACATTTCATAACGTTCCCGTTTCACTTCCTTTAGTTTTATTTAATACAGTTGCTCTGATACTAAATAGTCATAAATACTTTTAGCGACTGGAATACCACTTTTAGCATAACGATGCTTTACTGTTTCCTGGATTTCTCCAGGGTAGTAGACTTGTTCAAATCCTTGTGCTGGTTTGATATCATGTAACTCATCAACCATTTCAGAGACCTTTTCTAAAAATAATGTTTTATCTCCAAAATAAGCTGGGTTTATTACGATATGAAACTGGCCTAACCTGCGGTACTGACTTAAATCCTTGTACATTGAAGTGACGTGTTGACCGAATGGCAATCCTAGGAGGCTGCCTGCTAAGATATCAACCATCATCATCAGCCCGTATCCTTTAGGCCCTGCGACTGGCAATAATGCCGCCACTTCGAACGGATCGGTTGTCGGTTCTCCTTGATTGTCCACTGCCCATGTATCTGGGATTGATTTATGTTTGGAACGCGCATCCAAGATTTTTCCCCACGCTTGCACTGTTGTTGCCATATCAAATAAAATAGGTTCGCCCGATTGTCGTGGCGCAGCAAACGCAATAGGGTTCGTGCCGAAGTATGGCTTCGTACCTCCGTATGGTACAACCATTGGATCTGATTGACATACTGTAATAGCTACCATTCCTCGTTTTGCAGCTTGTTCTGCAAAATAACCAATAGCGCCACTATGCCCCATTTCTTTGACGCCTACCATACCAATACCGCTATTCTCAGCCATGGTAATAGCTTCCTCCATCGCTTGATACGCAACATAATGTCCTACTGCATTATCTCCAAAATATGTTCCAGCTGAAGGTCCATTTTGCGTAAATTCAAAACAAGGTTCTAAATTATAACCTTGCTTTGAAATACGTTCTGCATAATATTGCATACGCACGGAACCATGAGAGTGAATGCCACGCTCATCAGCAAATATCATAAGGTCAGCCGTTTTATCCGCTTGTACTTCAGGAAGGCCAGCTTGCGTCAATTTTATCTTGAACAGTTCACGTAATTTGTCTCTTTCAACGTATACTAACGTCTCTTCTTCCATCGTTAACAACCTTCCTTAAATTTCAATATCTCTATTAGCATCTTTTGAATATATATATGCAAATGGTTCATCTAAACCTACTGCATATGTCGCTTGAGGTGCATAGGCACCCATAAAGATATAATCTCCTTTATCAACTGGCATCCATTCATTATCTAAGTTGTACATGCCACGTCCACTTAAGATATAAGCACCATGTTCTTGTACATGTGTTTCGATATAGCCATGAGACGCACCAGGTTTAAATGATAAAATATGAATATTCATATCATATGCAAGTTCTTTTGGTAAAAGATCTAAAATTTTAACTTCTTCCATACCTTCATATGGTTCTTGCACCATATCATTAACGTTTCCAGTAACTACTTCTGGTGTGTACCCTTCTAATGGCTGGTAACGTTTTTTATATAAAAATACTCTACTATCATTATTTTGATTACTGTTTTCAAATGTCATAACTTGATGAGCTGGAACATATAAATAACCGCCTGCGTTTAACTCATACTTTTTATCATCTGCATATGCGTTAATGTTACCGTATTCAACATAGATAAATGTTTGTACACCGTTACCTCCAAAGCCTTGTTTGTTACCGCCTTGATTTTTCAAAGTAACTAAATAATCTACAAAACGAGCACCTAACCTTGGAGAGCCCATGATTGTTACATCACAATCTTCGAAGCCTGGTACTACATTATTAACTAAGCCGTCTGGCGTAATTACTGCATAATTATCCTTTTTAATTACTGAACGTGTTTCTAATAAACCTTCTCTATAGCCTTGATTGTGGTTTAAATAACCCATAAAAACATTACTCCTTTTCTCTTTTTGTAATTTTTATTTTATAATCATTTTCTTGTTAAAATTGCTGAACAATTATTATTTAGCTGTTTTAATCAGTGCTTATTTAATACTTATTCTTTATAAGCAAGTTGATATAATACTTGTTTAAGCACCTCTATACCTTTAACCAAATCTTCAATATCGGTCTCTTCTGAAACATTGTGACTCACACCATTAATAGATGGGACAAACAACATTGCGGTCGGTATGTATTTAGCAAAGATTTGAGAATCATGGCCTGCGCCTGATGGCATCATCTTACTATCATTAGAACCAACTACTTGTTCAGCAGCTTGTTCTACTACTTTGACTAAGCTCTCATCCATCATGGTCGGTGCCTCGTCCATCCACAAGTTAATGTCATATTCGACACCTTCTTGTTCTGATACCGTTTTGATGCAATCATCGATCGTTTTCGCAAAATCATTTAATGCTTCTTGATCGATGTGTCTACAATCAATTGAAAAAGTAACCTCACCCGGCACTACGTTCACTGTGTTTGGCACTGGATCAACACGACCAAAAGTAATAACTAATGGGTCACCAATCGCTCTTGCTTTATCAGTTAGCTCTGTTGCGATTTTACTAAAAGCAACTACCGCATCTCTTCTTAATCCCATCGGTGTTGTTCCGGCATGGTTTGCTTCACCTTTCAAATTAATCGTGTAACGTTTTTGTCCAACAATGCCATTGACCACGCCGATTGCTTTCTTCTCGGTTTCCAATACTTTGCCTTGTTCGATATGTACTTCAATAAATGACTTAATATAGCTATAATCGTTATCTTCACTGCGATAATCAAAACCAGCATTATTCATCGCTGTTTTAAAATTAATACCTTCGCCATCAGCAATGTCATTCACATCTTCACGTTTCGCTAAGTTAAAGAAGTTTTTGCTTCCCCAAAACGCATACGGGAAACGGCTACCTTCTTCTTCAGCTAATGCCAAGACTTCAAGTGAACGTAGTGGTTGGCCATGCTCAGCTTTCAATGATTGCATTGCAACTAACGCTGCTAATACACCAAACTGACCATCTAAATGGCCACCTTCAACAACGGTATCAATATGTGACCCAGACATAATTGTCTCTTCGGGATATTTGCTACCTTCAATACGTCCTTTTAAATTACCGACACTATCAAAACTAGCTTCAAATCCTTCTTTTTCTAATGTATGTTTTAATTCATGTACAGCATTTGACCACTCATCTGAATATAGTAAGCGCGTAATACCGCCACCGTTTAATCCACCAAAACCGGTGAATTTTTTATCTAAAGATTCAAAAGAAGATCGTATGTCCATTAAATTCAACTCCTTTTTCATTTCATAACCAATTATAAGCGTTTACATTTTAGTTATCATTCACATTTCTAACAATAATGGTTAAGACTTTTATTCGATTTATACAAATACTTCTAAACATTTCTTTGAGATACTATAGTTAGCAAATTTTATATATAGGAGGATGATAGGTTTGTCTCAATATCATTCTAAAATTATGACTGAAGATGAATTCACCTTACCTTTCACAGTTATTAAAGCAAAAAGTAAACATGCAAAAGGCGTTATAACTTACTTTCATGGTGGAGGATTAATCTGTGGAAGCCCCGAGGATCTTCCACAGAATTACATAGACTTATTAACACAAGACTTTCACCTCGTTCTAGCTTCTTACCGTCTCGCACCTGAAAGTAATATTAATACAATTATTAGTGATGCTTTACTACAATATGATGCGATTAAACAACAGTACCCATCACTGCCTTTATTTACATTCGGTCGTTCTGCAGGTGCTTTTTTAGCAATGATTGTCTCAACACATCGTCGAGTTGATGGCATTGTTGATTTTTATGGTTATTGCCGTGTACATGTACCATCATTTTTAAGACCAAATTCACAGTACCAAACACTATCATCTAAAATCACTCCTGAGATACTTAATCAATTGATTCAACAGCAACCGTTAACCTCTGGGCCTATGCAAGCCAGATATCCTATTTATATACATGCACGTGGAGAAGCTAAATGGCTAGATTATTTAGGCATTCAGACCTCAACGCAAAGTGATTATAATATTTCACCTCAACAACTCAATCACTTTCCACCAACGTTCATTGTCCATTGTATCAATGATCCAGATGTGCCATATAGCGAAAGTGAATATATCTATCAAAACGTGAAAAATTGTCATATGGAAACTTTAGAAGATAACCAACATGACTTTGATAGAACAGTAAATGAAACTAGCATTAATTTATATAAGAAGGCCATACACTTTTTAAATCAACTCATTTAATTGAAGGAGAATGTTTATAGTGAATTTACAAAATGTTTTAGATAATTTTCAAACGTTTAATAACTTTGCTCGAAATGAACGAAATGGCGGTATTAATCGTATCGCATTTACACATCCAGAGAGGTTAGCTGCATTAAAGTTTTCTATGTTATGCCAAAAAGCTGGATTAGATGTATATTTTGATTTTTTCGGAAATGTCATTGCACGTAGAGAAGGTAAAAATCCATCTTTGAAACCTGTAGTTTTAGGTTCTCACATTGATACTGTGAAAGACGGTGGCCAATATGACGGATTACTTGGTGTATTAGGGGCTTTAGAGGTTATTGAACATTTAAATGCCCATCAAATAGAAACTGATCACCCTATCATCGTTATTGCTTTTGCCTGTGAGGAGTCAACAAGATTTAATGAGGCTACATTAGGAAGTAAATACTTAACAGGTAAGATGACTAAATCTGATATGAAATATATTAAAGACAATGAAGGCAATATACTTTATGATGTCGTCGAACCCTTATCTCAAGATATGCACGACAAGGCTGCATTATTTGAACGTAACCAAATTAAAGCATTCTTAGAGCTACACATTGAACAAGGTCCAATCCTTGAAAAGAACAACAAAGATATTGGTATTGTCACAGATATTGCTGCTCCTCACCGTTTTAAGTTGAATATCCAAGGTGTCACGAGTCATTCTGGTTCCACCCCTATGCCTATGAGAATTGATGCGCTGACTACATCGTCAGAAATTATTTTAAGTATTGAATCTATAGGGCGAGCTTATCATGACCAAGGCATTGTTACGACAGTTGGTTACGCTAATGTATATCCAAATACGATGAATGCAATTCCAGGAGAAGTTACTTTGCTTATTGATATTCGTGGAAAAGATCTAGCCGTACGTGAACAAGTTGTTACAGAAATCAAACAACAAATTCAAGCTATTACTCAAAAACGCAAAACAGTATACAATATAGATGATTTAGGCCAAGACAAACCACGAAGTTTCAATCATAAAATGGCTCAAATTACTGAATTGAGTTGTCTTAAGTCCGACTATAGTTTCCGTTATATGTATAGTGGTGCAGGCCATGATGCAATGAATTTCGCACCTATTTGTCCCACGAGTATGATTTTTATTCCTTGTAAAAAAGGGATTAGTCATTCACCAGAAGAATCTGTCACTGAACAACAAATAGCCAAAGGTATTCAAGTTTATATAGATACAACGATTGAGATAGCCAGACTAGAAACAATATTAGAAGATTAATACATCTATTATAAAATGTTTCTTTCGTTGATTTTCTCCAAAATAATAATATAATTAACAACTAAAGTGAGCATCCTATTACACAAAGTAGGTTTCTCACTTTTTTACGCACTATATTTCATGAAAAACGTTACATGTTAAAATTAAATTTTTGACTCCAAAATACTTTTAAAGACTATACAATGACAGAGGTTGATTATAATGACGAAGATATGTTTTATCAGACATGGGGAAACTGATTGGAATATTGCTGGGAGATTACAAGGGCTTACAAATACCCCTTTGAATGAGAAGGGTATCGAACAAGCCAAAGCATGCGGTCAGCATTTAAAAGAATCACATTGGGATGTAATTCTTACAAGCCCATTATCAAGAGCTAAAACAACTGCACAATGGATTCAACATTACTTAAATATTCCATTAATAGAAAACGACGCATTTATCGAAGTCTCTTTTGGGGATGCTGAAGGTTTAACTCCGGAAGAACGCAGTGCAAAATTCCCTTCACTCATTTATCCAAATAAAGAAAAAGAAGCGGTAATCAAAGACCGCTTCTTAAAAGGTATAGATTTAGTTAATAATACTTATAAAGATAAAAATATATTAATCATTTCTCATGGAGCTTTTATAAATGCAATATTTCATCATTACTCAAATGGTAACTTGGGGACCGGTATCACAAAACTTACAAACGGCAGTATAAGCACACTAAAAATTACTGATGGTCATTATACTATTATCAACTATGACCAAACTTCACATTTGCCGATGCAAAGCTCAGGAATTTAAAAACATGAAGCACATGAAACAGAAATCTAATATATTTAAAAAAGATTTCGTTGCCTTTTCCTGACAATATGACTAGATTTTGAAAGTGGTTAAATGTTCACCTGAGTTTTCTCTCATGCATAAGTGAGTGGGACAGAAACCAAATTTTCTAATACAGATTTCGTAGTCCCGCCCCGGCAAGTGTGACTAGGATTGAAAAAATCTTGATATAATCGTATTTTCAATCCAGTCACCTACTGCCAAATTGGAAACGAGCCTGAGACATCTATTTATGTCCCAGGCTCTATAACAGTTAGTACTCACTTCTCAAAATAGCATAGTTTAATGTATCACTATATTCACCGTCTACTAGTCTATTTTCTCTAAATACGCCTTCTAGCTTCATTTCTATATTTTGTAACACCATTCTCGCCGCTATATTATTTGAATCAATAGATGCCCATACTCTGTTTAATTTCAGCACTTTAAAAGCATATTTTATAATGGTTTTAGCTATATTTGTTGCTATACCATTGTTCCAATAATTCGGATGAATAATAAATTCAATTTCGGCACTTTTATTCCCTTCATCTATAGCCAATTGTATCGTCCCAATAACTTTATCAGTATCAGGATTAACTAAAACATTATAAACAAAATTCGAATCTTGATTTATAACTTCGCCAATAAATTGTTTTGTCTCTTCATAAGTTTGAGTACTCCAAGTTTGATACTTAGTTACTTCTGTTAAATTATGTAATTCACTTATGTCATCTATATCTGTATCTATTAAATCTCTAGAATAGAAATCCATATTTACCCTCCTAAGATTTTAGAAATCAACTATTATTACTACCTTATTCATATCTCTTTTGTAGCTTGAATCATTTATGAATTAGGTTTTTATATTCAATTGCATCAACTATTTTATCAGCCGATGGCACATTAAAGCTTATCAATATAGAATTTATTTAACTTAAATATTCAATACTGTCACTTTAATTTATCATAGGTTAAATACTACTAAAAATGAAAGCAATTATTCCAAGAGTCTCACGCTTGCCTCCAATAGTGAAAACTTCAACTTAAACACTAAGATAAATTGATTTAAAATCACTCAGCAAACCAATAAATTATAACTATATTTCCAAAATTTAAATTCATAAATAAAATTTATTTATAGGCATTATAACTTTATATACACATTAGTTAAATATTAAGTTATCATTTAATAACAACTTAATATTTAACTTTTTTATTTTATGAATATATTTCAGTAAAAAGTTCACCCTGATTGGTGAACTTTTTTTATTCAAATTACGTATTTTTATAAACAAGGAGGGGAAGGCATGCTAGATGAAAATGATCTATATAAACTGATTGTTGAGAAAAAGGATAGCAAAAGTCTAGAAATCCTATATGATCGGTACGAGTCATTGTTATTTAATTTGGCTTATAAAATCACTCAAGACAAGCAATCTAGTGAGGAAATCTTACAAGATATTTTTATGAAAATTTGGCATCAAAAAGCAATTTTCAAATCTGAAAAAGGTAAATTATCAACTTGGCTCATTACACTATGTCGTAATGGAGCAATTGACATTGTAAGAAAGCGAAAAATCACAGAAAGTGAATTCAATGAGGAATTTCAGGGCCTGCAACTGAGCGGCTTACCTGAGTATGATTTATTAGATAAAGAGTGTTCAGAACAAATTCAAAAAATGATTTCATATTTAAATAAAGATCAACAAGATATCATTGCCCTATTTTATTATAAAGGGTTAAGCCAACAAGAGATTGCATATAAATTAAACACACCTTTAGGTACTGTAAAGAGCAGACTTCGTTTATCAATACAACATTTAAATAACTACTTTAAAAAAGTTTCAAGAAGGGAGCGTGAAGAAAATGAACGATAAAAAAGTTGATCAAGTATACGATTATTTTAATGACAATTTAGATGAACACGAAAAAGAAGAAATTGAAAAAGAATTAAATTCATCTTCTGAAAGTAATGAAACTTTGGATAGCATTAATATTCTTCATGACACGCTTCCTTATATTAATAAAGAAGTCGAACCTCCAACAGGTATGAAGCGAAGAATATTAGACTCAGTTATTAATGAAGAACATGAAAATCAACAGGATAAAACCAACGATTTCAATAAAGACGCAACATCTTTCCACAAGAATAATAGTCAAAATTTAAATGAATCTAAACAATATAAAGAAAATAATATAAAAACAAAACAAAGTGATTATAAGCAAATTAAACGTACGCCCGGCAAAAAACTTTCTATAGGAATTATGGCAGCATTATTACTGCTATCTCTAATTGGCAATGGCGTTCAATATTTTAACCACAAAGAATCAAAAAAACAATCATCACCGATGATTAATACCAATGATACCCACGCCATTAATTTAAAATCTATGAATGATGAAAAAACACAAGGTCAAGCTTATGTATCTAATGGCAAGACTAATAATAAGTTAATGGTCGAAGCTAACGATATTGAAGCCACAAAAGGTAATGAAGTTTATCAAGTTTGGATCATTAAAAATGATAAACCATATCCAGCTGGAACATTCTCAACTACAAACAATAAGGGTATGGTCGTATTCAACTTAAATGAAATTAATGTAGACAAGAACGATACTATTGCAATCACTCTTGAACCTTCACCAAACAACCAAGAACCGAAAGGGCAAATGGTTATGGCTAGTAAAGAAGTTTAATAAAATTATCTGAAAGGATCACAAATTTATGTGATCCTTTTTTAATTTTTATACGTATATTTCTTAATTACATTTTTAATAAAACTACGATTATATTTGTACAATAAGAAACTCACTAAAAAGGTGGAGAAAAACTATGAAAATTACAATTAAAGATATCTTGTCAATTATTGAACAAAATACAGTGGAATCTTCAAAATGTGTAAAATTGGATTCAGAAGTCGTTTGTGAAAAAGTTACTTCAATGTACCAAGATATAAGTCAAGCTACCCTCTTTATGTTAAAAGATTCAGACAACGTAACATATTATGCACAATGTGCTTGTAAAATGAATCCATTGCTTGTGATCACCGATGCAAGCCCTTCAAAATTTAGCCAATTTGAATATAACCTACCTATTATTTTTATAACAAATTTTCCAGAAGTAGCTAATAACTTAGTCAAATTATTTTATAAAAATGCAATTGAAAATATTAAATGTATCGCTGTTACAGGTACAAATGGCAAGACGACAACTAGTCATATGATTGGTAATTTACTTACACAACTTGATAAAAAAGTTGCCATCATAGGGACAATGGGAGTATACGACTGTAATTATAATAAACTTGACTTTAACCACTCGACTCAAACTACACCAATGTATTTCGAAATGGCTGAGATTATAAATTATTTTTATAATGAAAATTACGATTATATCGTCTATGAAGCTACTTCTATAGCTTTGGAACAACGTCGGACAGATTTCATCAAAAATGATTTAGCCGTTTTTACTAATTTTAGTCCAGAACATCTAGAATATCACGGTACTATGACTAATTATTTAAAAGCTAAATTAAGATTAGATAAATTAAGCTCACTAAATTTAGTCAATTTAGATACGGCAGAATATCGTACTATTTTAAAAGACGAACAACATTTTTCTACTACACAAAATGCATATTATCGTTATCATATTACTAATGACACTATTGATATCGAAATTAACGATGATGCATATACTATCATACCTAAGTTCAAAGGAGGTCATAACTTTATAAACTTAGCCACAAGTATATTTGCTTTGGATAAATTAGGTTTTGATTCAAAGCAAATTGTAAAAGTTGCTTCAATAATTAATCCGCCACTCCATCGTTTTCAAATTATAGAAATAGATGCTTATATGATTATATTAGATTTTGCACACACTGCTTTGGCCATTAAAGAATCTATAAATAACGCTTTGAATTATAGTAAAAGTATTAATAAGAACTTAAACACGATGGTTACAGGTATAGGTTTGAGAGGTTTAGATAAAATAAAATTGACTGTAGATACTTTGCCTAAAGGTATTCACAAGTTGATGATTGCTGCGGAACAAGTAGGCTATGAAGACCCAGAAAAAATCCTCCGTTTTATGTTTAATCATTTGCCAGATTGCTATAAAACGAGCAATGTTTTGCGTGGCTCCTCACGTAAAGAGGGAATAAAGTCACTTTTACAAGCAACAGATAAAAATAATGAGATTATTTTACTCACTGGGATAAATGAACCGCAAAATTATAGAGGTAAAAAGTATGATCATGATGATCAAGAATATGCAAAACAAATATTACAAGAACTAAAAACTTAAACAATAACGCTAAAAAAAGCCCCTTAAATCGGGACTTTTTTTGCTCTTATGCACATTCAAATTAACTAATCATTACTTTCATTAAATAGCCATGCTTATCGAAGAAAGCTTTATACATACCGTTATTTGTTTCGTAAGTCATATAAGAGCCATCCGCCGTCTTGCCTTCATCCACCATATTATTAGTCATATGTGATTTTTCAAACATTTCTTTACTTATCGTGTCTGGTTTCGTATCAAAAGTGATATGAATTACTTGCCCATCTTTATTCATATCAATCATTGAGTCATAAACTGCTTTACTTGATGCAACATCTTTATCAGATGTAGCTGTATTAACTTTATAACCATCAATCATAACGTTGTCATGTTGTAATGCTCTTACAAAATCATATTCTTGAGTAAATTGTCCATCATATGTTGTATATCCATTATAATTATAATATGGCGTCATAGTTTTTTGCCCCATCTGTTCATTCATTGCCATGTCCTGTTGGTTCATGTTGTTATTCATTTGCCCCATCTGTTCATTCATTGCCATGTCCTGTTGGTTCATGTTGTTATTCATTTGCCCCATCTGGCCGTTCATTGCCATGTCCTGTTGGTTCATGTTGTTATTCATTTGCCCCATTTGGCCGTTCATTGCCATGTCCTGTTGGTTCATGTTGTTATTCATTTGTCCCATCTGGCCGTTCATTGCCATGTCCTGTTGGTTCATGTTGTTATTCATTTGTCCCATCTGGTCGTTCATTGCCATGTCCTGTTGGTTCATGTTGTTATTCATTTGCCCCATCTGTTCATTCATTGCCATATCCTGTTGGTTCATGTTGTTATTTGTTGTCGTATTGGCTTGAGCTGATCCTGCTCCTAAAAAAAGACTTGTCGCTAATACTGATGAAATCATTAATACTTTATTATTCATAAATCTCCACCCCTTTTTTAATATTTTATGAATGATTCTTGTTGTATGTTTTTCTTGATCTTACGCTTAAAAACAAAAGGCTGTTTTACTGACAATAAAACTAATTGTGTTGCGTAATGCCCCCTTTTTTACTCTACTTACTAAAACATACGTATTTTTACTATTATAAGTTCACTTTTTATAAAAATTATTTAAACTAAATGAAAATATTCTTCTAACGTGAGGTTAGTATTTTTCATTTTTTTCGCATCTTCTTTCCCCAAATACCTTAAATGCCATGGTTCGTACATAAATTGGGTAATGTGTTCTTTACCTTTAGGGTATCGAATAATAAAGCCGTAATGATGAGCGTTATCTTCCAACCATTCACTCTCTTTAGTATATTGAAACAGTTCCTTAGCTGATTCATGTAACCCTGGAGTAGCAACATCAAAAGCAAGACCAGTCTGATGTTCAGAGAATCCAGGTTTAGCACTATAAAGTTGCGCTTTTTTTAAACCATCACGTTGCACGTACATTTTAAACAATCGCATCTGTTTAAGATACGAACGAAAACCGCTTATAATAATCAATCGAAGTCCTTGTTTATTTGCATCATTAATCATTATCTTTAAAGCGTTTAGCGCTTTTAATTTTGGAAATGGCGTATAAAATGGAGAGATTTTATAGTCTTTATTTACGATAATATGACTATTAAAATAATAAGCTCCGTTCTTTTTTATAATAGTATTATCATAACGTTTTTGTTTTTTATTTAAGAAATAAATTATTAAGATTAAAATTATAACTAACCATGGGATTACTTTTCTCATATACTCATCCTTATCACCACATATTTTTATAAAAACATACTTCTTGTAACGTTCAGTTCACAAATCTTAGCTTTCATTTTTAAACTTACTTTACCCTAGCCCTACTTCAATTTATGTTTTATGAACTATAAATGCTCCATATTTGCATCATTGACAGACTAGTACCCTAAAATATTTAGCCGTTATTTGTTCAATAACATTACATTTAATAAAATGATAAATCAATCAAAAGCTCAAAACATAAAATTACACATAAAAATTGAGCTTGATATTATAAACTATAAATTTCATTTATAGATAAGTATTATCAATTAAAATGATGTTTCGAGAAAAAAACTCTGTACATAAACGAATTTTTAGATATAATAAATTATAATAATTATAATGAGATATTAATTATAATTTGGGAGGTTTAATGATTATGTAAAAACTATCTATCAAGTCTTATATTAGAGTTATAAAAACAACGTTAGCTATGTTTATACGACTTTCATTATCGAAACTCTGTATAAAATATTACTTAATATAAATTTGAAGCTCTGTTTCCAACACATTTTTATTGGAAAGGATTCAAATTCATTTATTTGATGATAAAAAATATGATTAAAATAAAGGAGATTAAACTATGAATAAAAAGTTAACAGGGCTATTTGGTGCTCCTGTATCAGATAGAGAAAATAGTATGACTGCAGGTCCAAGAGGTCCTTTATTAATGCAGGATATTTATTTCCTTGAACAAATGGCACACTTTGATAGAGAAGTAATTCCAGAGCGTCGAATGCATGCTAAAGGGTCAGGCGCATTTGGTACCTTCACAGTAACAAATGATATTACAAAATATACATGTGCAAGTATATTTGCTGAAATCGGTAAACAAACAGAAATGTTTGCACGATTTTCAACTGTAGCAGGCGAACGTGGTGCAGGCGATGCAGAACGAGATATTAGAGGATTTGCTTTGAAGTTTTATACAGACGAAGGTAACTGGGACTTAGTTGGTAATAATACACCCGTATTCTTCTTTAGAGACCCTAAATTATTCCCAAGTTTAAACCATGTGGTTAAACGGAATCCAAAAACAAATATGAAAGACCCACAAGCGAACTGGGATTTCTGGACATTATTACCAGAAGCTTTACACCAAATTACAATTTTAATGACAGACCGTGGTATCCCTAAAGGTTTTAGAAATATGCATGGTTTTGGTTCTCATACATACTCTATGTATAACGATAAAGGCGAACGTTTTTGGGTCAAATTCCATCATAGAACACAACAAGGTATAGAGAACTATTCTGTAGAAGAAGCCGAACAAGTGATGGCTAAAGATAGAGATTCTTCTCAAAGAGATTTATTCAATAATATTGAACAAGGCAATTTCCCTAAATGGAAAATGTACATTCAAGTAATGACGGAAGAACAAGCTCGTAATCATAAAGATAATCCTTTTGATTTAACTAAAGTTTGGTATAAAGATGAATATCCATTAATTGAAGTTGGTGAGTTTGAATTAAATCGAAACCCTGAAAACTATTTCCAAGATGTTGAACAAGCTGCATTTGCACCAACAAACATCGTCCCTGGTTTAGATTTCTCACCAGATAAAATGTTACAAGGTCGACTATTTTCATATGGAGATACTCAAAGATACCGCTTAGGTGTTAACCATTGGCAAATTCCAGTGAACCAACCTAAAGGTGTCGGTATGGAAAACATATGTCCATTTAGTAGAGATGGGCAAATGCGTATCTTAGATAATAATCAAGGCGCTAGTACACATTATTACCCAAATAGTAACGACGCATTTGAAGATCAACCACAGTACAAAAAACCCGCTTTAGATATTCAAGGGCAAGCATATGAATATGACTTTCGTGAAGATGACGATAATTATTTTGAACAACCTGGTAAATTATTCCGTTTATTATCATCTGAAGAACAACAAACATTATTTAAGAATACTGCGAATGAAATGAAACCCGTTACCTACGCATTAAAACACCGCCATATCAGACATTGCTATAAAGCCGATCCTGCGTACGGTCAAGGTGTAGCCGAAGCTATGGGAATTGATATCAATGAAGTAAACTTAGAGGTCGCAGACTAATATACAAGAAAAAGGTGATTATTATGATATTAGATAACGTAAATCCAGAAGATTTGTTTCCAACTGAGAAAAAAGGACCTGCCATTCTAGGTAAAATGGAATATCCTATCAATGGTAATGTAAAAACATATGATGCTGCATACATTGCAACAAATGAACGTCTTATCTTAAACGTAGATATGGACGGCCAATTTTACTATAGAAATATCCGTTATGATGAAATAGAAGATGTTCAATTAGATAATGATACACTAACAATACGTTTTAGTATTGGTACATTTCCAATTACAAATTTAAATAAAAATGACGCCGAACAATTCATAAGTTATATCGAAACTAAGCGTACTTAAATAAAAAAGGATGACTTCTACCAATGATTGCATAGAAGTCATCCTTTTTATTAAGATTATATAAATTGTCCGATGCGTTTTTCTGAAATACCAGTTTCTTGGTTGTAAATTTCTTCGCCTCTTAAAATAGTTTGTGTTACTTGCGCGCCAATTTCACGACCAATATAAGGGCTCATCTTATTACGATATGCTAAATCTTCTGCTGTTAAAGTATATGATGCATTCGGTTTGATTAATACAAAATCTGCATCTTTTCCAACAGCTATGCTACCTTTTGATTCCAATCCAAAACGTTTGGCAGGTGCTGTAGCAATAATATCTGCAAATTTATTTAATGACATATTACGTTTTTGGACACCTTCATCAAATAAAATATCGACATTATTTTGTAACCCCGCTATACCTCCCCATGCTTCAAAAGCATTATCTGTATCTTTTAAGTCAGGTGTACAAGGAGAGTGGTCGGAAGTAACAAATCCAATATCACCAGTTAGCACGCGATTCCACATACCTTCTAAGCGTGATTTTTCTCTGATTGGCGGAGAACATTTTACGACTGGGCCAATGTCATCTAATTCTTCCTTGTAGAAATAAAGATAATGTGTACATGTTTCACATGAAATATCTACACCTTCTTGTTGAGCTTTGATAATTTCATCTACACCTTCTTCACAAGCAACATGTACAATATGTACACGACAACCAGTTTCTTTTGCGAATAAGATAATCTTACGAATTGGCTCCACCTCAGTAAATACTGGCCTACTATCGACATACGCGCTTAAAGTTGTTTCACCGTTAGACTTAGCAATTTCACCTAAACGGTCAGTGATTGTTGCATTTTCAGCATGAATAGAAAGTAATTTACCAGTTTTAGCAATTTGTTTCATACCTTCATATAATGAATAATCATCCACATTTTCAAAGTCACCTTCTATTGAACGATCGCCACATGTTGCTAAAAATGCTTTGTATGCTACGACACCCGCTTCATCTAACTCTTGAATACCACCGTTTAAATTATATGGTACTAAACCACCATAACTTGCAACATCAACTGATAATTCATCTTTACCAGCATCAAATTTTGCTTGAATAGAAGCTTGATCAGTTGTTGCAGGCACTTGGTTTAAAGGCATTTCGATAAATGATGTTACGCCACCTTTTGCTGCTGCGCGGGTGCCAGTAACATAACCTTCCCAGCTATCACGGTAACCGCCACCTGGTTCAGTAATATGCACATGTGCGTCTACCATACCTGGTGATACGATTTGGTTCTGAGCATCAATAACTTGTTCAGCTTCACCTAAATCTTGTCCAATAGCAGCAATCTTGCCATCCTTAACACCGATTTCTACATTTTGCTGACTATCTTCTAAAATGACTAAGCCATTTTTTAAAATTAAATCATATTTCATTATAGTTCACTCCTTCTTGTTTTTTTGAAAATAATTTAACTGAATAGTGTAAAACGATATAAACTAAACTGGATATAAAGAACCCAATAAACCATGAAAAATCAGAAATAACCTTAAATGCTGGTAAGAATCCGAGCAATGAAATGACCACACCTACTACCGTTGCAATATAAGCAGAAATATTAACTCTTTCTATTTTTATATCTTTATCATGTAAATCAAAATACAATATATCAATATCAATACGACATTTAGATACTAAGTAGAAATGTACTATCATTACACCTGCAACAGGACCAAGTATTGCACCAATAGCATTTAAGAATAAAAAGATGCTATCCTCATTTTCCATCATTTTCCAGGGCATAATAACAACACTTAATACAGAAGCAATAACTACACCACGTTTATAATTAATCCATTTAGGTAATAACGCACTTAATTGATATGCAGCTGGTATAATATTACTCGTTGCATTCGTAGAAATGGTTGTCATTAATAACACCCCTGTCGATATCAAGATCGCCCAGAAATTACTCCATTCATTAATAATCGTTAAAATATTCCACTCTTGGTGACCTAAGTAAATAGAACCACCAATGATAATAAACACACTAGCAATCGCAAATAACACATGCGCAACTACTATGCCCGAAATCTGACCAATAATTTGTGTTTTAGTAGATTTTGCATTTTGTGTAAAATCAGAAACACTTGAACCTGGTCCAGCCCAAACACCTAATAAAGAGTTGAAGATTAAAATAAATGATAAAATGGCTGGATATATAATACCGTCTGTTTTTGTTGATATTTCATAGTTCATGATATTGCTGAAACCGCCAGCAACAGTCACGCCCCATATTGCCATACCACCAAATACTATATAAATGAGCGGGTTTAAAATAGCAGTGAATTTATTCAATATGTCACCACCACCAAATCCAATTGCAAAACTAATTGCCCAAAAGATTAAAAATGCAATTAACCCTGGCACCGAAATACCTAGAATTGAAATGCCACTTCCAATATTTTCAAATCCTGGGAAAATCTTATTTAATAAAATTAGTAACGCTTGAGAACCAGCAAATGTTTGTAAACCAAACCATGCGATACCAGCTACAACACCACGTAAAACACCAGGTAATTTAGCACCGATATCTCCATATGTATCTCGTAACTGCATTGCGAAAGGTATTCCGTATTTAGAACCAGCATATCCATTTGAAACGAGTAATAGCGCAATAACAAATGAACTTAAAATCAAGGCAAATATGACTTGTAATGGTGATAGACCTATTAATAGAAAACCACCTACTGCTGTATAGTTAGGTATATTATGAACAGCACCCATCCATAAAGTAAAAAAGTTGAATGCTGAATTATTTCGTTGAGCTGATGTCTTAGGCATTATATCTTTATTATAACCACGCTTTTCAAAGAAAGCTTGATTATAAGCCGTTTCATTCCCCTGTGTCCCCATCTGTTTGTCTCCTTTGCTTCAATAGGCTATAACTATCTTAATCAATCTTTAATTTACATTTTATTACGAATGTAAGCGTTTTTCTTTGTTAGTAATGACATATATTGAGTAAAAAGTTATATATTTCGAACAAAATATGTGTATAATAATTTTTATATAACATTATTTTTGATAAGATTTATAAAATTATAAACGTATTTACGATGTTTATAAATATACCATTAGATTAATAAATATACAAATGAACTTATATTTGTTCGTAAAATATAATAGTATGACTCATAATACAAGAAGACGGAAACGGAGGATTAAACCATGACTACACTTAACGAAATTTTGTCCGTTCCTCAGTTTAAAAAGTTAGAACTGATTAACAAAAACGGGGATTTATCATCAGAAGTTTCAAGCTTAGATATTACTGAAAATAATGATATTAAGCATTTTACTTCTCAAAATGCTTTTATCCTAACAACTGGCGTATTATTTCAAGACAACCAAGAAGATTTAAAAAGGTTAATTAAAGACTTGCATGATATTAATACAGCTGGTCTCGGCATAAAAGTTTCGAGGTTTTTACATGAGATAGATAAAGAGGTTATAGACTTTGCAGATAAATTAGAATTCCCTTTAATAGAAATACCAGAAAGTTGGAACTTAGGTGAAATCACACACCAAATTTCATCTTATATTTCAGACTCAGAAACTGGAAAATTAAACTACGCATTACACATTCAACAAGAGTTAAATCAGCTTCTTATCAAAGGTTATAGTATTAATACAATGATTCAGCGAATGAGTAAATTACTTGGTGTACCGATTATTCTTTTTGATCCTTTCAAAGCACCAGAAGCATTAAGTCATCATTACGAGCAAAATAAACAATTAACTAATGAACATATCAGTTATTTTCTTAATCATTATCAACAATCAACTGTTTATGATAAAAATAAACAAGTATTTGAAAACAAAGACCATGTCATCTTCAAAGTTTTAGGATATACTTACTTCCCGTATTATTTAATGGTTTCACAAGTCAATAAATTGTCGTATCCATTCAGTTTGTTAACTATTGAACAAGTGGTTAGCGTATTGAGTTTCGCATTATACAAAAACACAAAAATCGAAGAAGCAGAACAAAATGACATTAATCGCTTTTTTGAAGCACTTGTTAATAATCAAAGCGATCAAACACTTTCAATTAAAAAGCATAACGACTTACTGAAACGCTATAATATTTTCGATTCTGATTATTATCAAATCATTATTTGTGATATTGATTCACCGAATAGCTTAGAGAATAGTTATTACCTTAATGAAAGGTATCAGTTAACATTCCACTGGCTTCAATATATGTTTACCGATCTTGATGATTATATTAGTATTTATAAAATACCAAGTACGAATCGCTTCGCTATTTTATTACAAAATCGTCACGACTATTACTATGACTATCTTAAACGTCTACAAAATAGTTATGGAGAACATTTTGAAGGTACGATTTCTTTTGGTATTGGCAATGAAGTTACAGAATTCACACAAATATCTTCGTCATATTTTGAAGCTAATGAAGCCTTTGACAATGGATTAATGAATGATAAAGAAAACTTCATCTCTTATTATCATTCCAAAGATATTAAAGAACTTTTACAGTTAATACCAAAAGAGAAATTACGTCCTTTTATAAAACATACTTTAGGCCCATTGAGTTACCCTAAAACTAAAAAAGACTTAGAATTAAAACAAACATTACAAGTCTATATGGATAACCAGTGCGATATAACTAAAACTGCAGAAAAGATATATATTCACCGTAATACAGTTAAATATAGAATTAATAAATGTAGCAATTTAATCGGAGTGAATATTGAAGATCCAATGCATTCATTAAACATTCGTATCGCTTTATACGTTTCCGATATCACTCAATTTGATTAAACTCCTATAAAATTATTTTAAATAAAGAAGTGGAGTAGAAATCAAATTTTTAAAAGATCTACCTGAGTTTGCGCTCATATATAAGTCCCACTAACTCTTAAAAGCGGAACACCTGAGTAAGTACTCAGGTGTAAGATGCACTCACTTAATAAATTACGAAGTGCTTCTTTAGAGAAGTGGGACTTTAAATTAATTCAAATACCAAGTTAATGCATCTTGTTCTAATTTTTTCATAAAGGGCTCTTTCCCGTCACAATAATTTTGCCTATCATCAGGAAAATGTTGAGCTAATTGTTCTTTTAATTGTTCATATTCACGAGCAATCTTTTCAAATTTACGTAAATAATCCCTTACCGCTATATGACGGGTAATCTCATATATTTTATCCTGTTGAAATATATGAATATGATGTGTACGTGGATTTTCACCCTTTATAAAAAACCTTCTACCTGTAATCCCATTTTCCCCCAATGATGTATAACCCAAACTCATCAACACTTCATTGTAGTCATCAATTTTTTCTATTTTATTTACTACTACTAACATATCAATAATAGGTTTAGCTTTTAAATTTTCAACAGCAGTACTCCCAATATGATGTATTTTAATGACTTCTTCACTTAAAATAGCTTTGATGTTAGATTTCTCAATTTCAAATAAAATCGGCCACTGTTTTTGATAAAGCTGTACTTCAATTTCCATCGTATTCACCTTCCCCAATATATTTAAAGAATGCATTGTAACACTTCCATCATCTCTTAAAACCGCTCTATTCTTTTAAATTAAATTATATCTTTAAAATTGGCAGTTACAAATTTATTTTAATCCAACAGATAAAGTCACTTTCACATTTCACTCAACAATGTAATTATATTTTCTATATTAAATTCAATTTAATTCTATATATGAATTTTGTTTCCATTCATTATACTAATTACATTCAATCAACTTCATATTTACATAATTATTTTTTTAAAGTTATTGCTTTTAATATTAGATTTTTAAACCTAATGGTTTGCTTTGCTAACTTAAAAGGATTAAAATTTATCGTTGGGATGTTATAAAAGGAGATGTAATTGAAATGTCGGAGAATGGAATATCGAATAAAAAAAGAAACACAATTATTTTAGTTATGCTCAGTAGTGCCTTTGTTGCAATGCTTAACCAAACATTGCTCAACACAGCATTGCCAGCCATCATTAATGGCTTAGAAATAACTGAAACGACTGCTCAGTGGCTCATCACAGGATTTATGCTTGTTAATGGAATTATGATTCCTACGACAGCTTTCCTCATGGACCGCTTCCATACAAGATCACTCTATATTTTTTCAATGAGTGCGTTCTTACTTGGTTCTATTATAGCTGCACTTTCGCCGACATTTGGTTTATTAATGTTTGCACGAGTGATTCAAGCTATAGGTGCAGGTATCTTGTTACCATTAATGCAATTCACTGTCTTCACCCTCTTTCCAGCTGAAAAGCGTGGATTTGCCATGGGGCTTACAGGAATTGTTGCGCAATCAGCACCAGCGATTGGCCCTACTTTAACTGGTTTTCTAATTGATACATTTAGTTGGAGAGCACCATTTATAGTAGTAGCAGTAATCGCTATAATCGCATTTATTATTGGTATCATTTTTGTAGAAAGTAACAATGAAACTAAACACACTGAATTAGATAAGACTTCAGTGATATATTCTACATTTGGTTTCGGACTAATGCTTTATGGCTTTAGTAGTGCTGGTAATCTTGGATTTACTTCACCAATTGTTATCATTTCATTAATAGTCGGGCTTATCATTGTCGGTATCTTTGTCTTGAGACAAATTAGAATAGACAATCCATTATTAAATATGCGCGTGTTTGCAAACAGAACATTTTCATTGTCTGCATTCGCTTCAATGGTTCTATTTATTGGTATTGTAGGTCCTGCATTATTGATACCCATGTATATTCAATCAGGACTAGGTTTAACAGCAATACTTTCAGGTTTAGTCATCTTACCTGGAGCTGTGGTCAATGCATTTATGTCTGTATATACGGGTAAAATTTATGATAAATATGGACTGAAGATATTGGCTGTCCCTGGATTTATCTTATTAATTATTATGACCATTCTACATTGTTTCTTAACTACAGAAACACCTTATTGGTATATTGTTGTCATCTATGCAGTCAGAATGTTTGCTGTTGCATTAATTATAATGCCGTTAAACACAATTGGTATTAATGCATTAGAAACTAAAAACATCTCACACGGTACTGCTATTATTAATTCATTAAGAATTATAGCTGGTGCGATAGGTACTGCTATTATGATTACAATTTTAACTATTGTTAGATCAAACTACGTAGAAAATGCTAATGGTAGTCAAACAAAAACTGAAATAATGCAACACGCTACCGTACTCGGTGTAGACGCTGCATTTGCTTTCACAACAATTCTAATGATTATTGGTTTCATCCTAATGTTGATGATTCGTACTAAAAAAGAAACTATCAATAGTCGAGAATTATAACTGGAATAATTAAAGGAGCGAGCATATGATTTTAACTTTTAACTTCATATGTTCGCTCCCTTTTTGTATTTTATTAATTTATATTTAATGACAAGATTCTATCGCTTTTTCTAAAAATAATTGAGTTACCTTTGAATATGTATCTTAAGATTATATATTTTCGTTGAAAATAACTCATCATAAAAAATCCCCCCAACACATCAATCTATGCGTTAAGGGGGGAATGTCGTATTTCTTATTTAAATTTGCATAAAAAAAAGACGAGTTATACTCGTCTTTCAGCCGTTATTATAATTTAACAACGTTAGCTGCTTGAGGACCGCGGTCGCCTTCAACGATTTCGAATTCAACAGCTTGTCCTTCTTCTAATGATTTGTAACCTTCTTGAGCGATTGCTGAGAAGTGTACGAATACGTCGTTTCCACCTTCAACTTCGATGAAACCGAAACCTTTTTCTGCATTAAACCATTTAACTGTACCGTTATTCATAATTAAATTCCTCCATATGTGCTTTTGCACGAATATTTGTAATCTGTCTTAAAAAATCAAAAGGAGTAAATTCAAAAGAATAACTCTACAAATCAATTTCACGAACTAAATTACTTAATACCTATTATAACGAGTAATCATTCATTTGTACACCCTAAACCGTAAATTAGTTTATTAATTTAATTTTTAGTAACGATATAGTGTATTGTTCTATTTATTTTTATTCTTGTTTATAGATAATAATTCAACATACAACCTTAAATTTCATAACGCACATCACCTAAAATAATAGCGTTCTACTTTTAAAATAATCTATTCTTAAAAAAATACAGTATCACATTATTCCCTTTTCAAAACTTTAAAATCAACCAACAATTAACGCGATGATGAATAAAATAACAGATATGATGAGTGATGACCACAAGTAAGGGGACATACGATCTATCATTCTTTTATATTCACGATCAGGAGCCTGCTCTTTTTTTAATTTCAAAAGTTTCATTAATAAATATAATGCTCCTACCATATTTATTAAAAATACAATAATCAATAATGTAATTGCCATAATATGTAACTCCTCCTAGCGATTGGCTAATTGTTAAGTTCTTCATTCTTTAAATATATAGAATGCCTTATATAGTAAATAAATAGCATTTACCATCGTAATCAACGCAAATACAATAAGTATAGTTTGGCTAAATGTAGATATACCAAAAGCTACTAACAGTGCTAAAATAATATTGATAAAACTAGAAATTACAAAACCAATATCTAATTTATTTTTTTGTTGCATATTATCGCACCTTTTACTTAATAATATTTTTGAAGATCTGAATTTGTGTTATCTTATAAGAAATCATAACACAATTTATTTTTTATAAAAAATAGTCGACTTAAGGAGAGACATACATTGAATCTTACTCTTAAAATTCTAGTAGGTATAATCTTTGTTAGTATAATGTCTTGGAATAACACGGTACAAACACATCAAAATGTAAATAAAAAAGCATATAAAGAACGGACTTCCCCTATGAACGGAAAACAATTTCGTTTCATGTTTTTCTTAAACATCATTATGGTTACACTTTTTTATATCCTTCTTACGTACACTTATTTTTAATATAAACAGTATCTAATTTTAAAAATTGCATAAAAATACCCTCCCTTACACTCTGTAAAGGAGGGGGCGTTTTCTATATTGTTTTCTATATCGTCTTCAGATACTCTTCGCCTTCTTTTTTATCGTAAACACCTTCTGTTTTAGCAATAAAGATTGTAGCTACAGAGTTTCCTAATACGTTAACACATGTTCTAAGCATTTCTAAAATTCTGTCTACACCTATAATAAGTGCTAAACCTTGTGGATTTAATCCAACCGAGCCTAATGTTGTTAATAACACTACGATCGAAGCTCCTGGCACACCAGCCATACCTTTTGATGTAAGCATCAATGTAACCATTAAGATGATTTGTTCACCAATACTTAAGTCAACACCGTATAATTGTGCAACAAATAGTGCCGCAATAGATTGGTACATGGCCGCACCATCAAGGTTAAACGAATAACCAGTTGGTAACACAAAGGATGCGATATCTCTAGGCACACCAAATCTTTCCATTTTTTTCATAACTGTTGGTAATACTGCTTCTGAACTTGCAGTTGAAAACGCAAGCATTAAATCATTTTTCAACAACTTGATGATTTGCGTAATTCTCACTCCACAAATTCTCGAAACAATGCCTAATACAATGAAAATAAAGAAAAGCATAGCAATAACTACTGTTAAACATAATTTGAACAGTGGAATTAATGCTGATAATCCAAAAGTAATAATCGTTGTAGTAATAAATGCAAATACTGCAATTGGCGCTAATAATAATACTTTACCAATCATCCAGAATACTGCTTCTAATGCGCCACCTAAAAAGTCTTTAACAGGTTGTGCTTTTTGTCCAATAGCAGCTAACGCCAAACCGAAAAATACTGAGAAGAATATGACCGGTAAAAGTTCTCCAGATCCAAATGCTTCAACTACGTTAGTCGGTATAATATTAACAATTGTATCGATTAAATGATTTCCATATGTAGAGCTTTCTGCAGCCTTAGCAGTTGATTCATATTTTGAAATATCACCTTTAGGTAATAAATCGGGATTCAGTCCTTGACCTGGTTTAAATAAATTACCAAATATTAACCCCATAAAAATTGCAAAACTTGTCATAATAACAAAATATAATAATGTTTTACCGCCATAGCGTCCAATCGTTTTTGTATCTCCAACATTTGAAATAGATAGTGCTAAAGAACAAAATACAATAGGTACTACTAACATTTTAATTAAATTTATAAATACATCACCGAATGGTTGTATATAGTTAATTACATCTTTATTTCCATGTAAGATACTACCTAAAATTACCCCTAATACCAATGCTATGATAATTTGCGTCGGTAGGTTTATTCTTTTAATTACTCTCACTCTTGTTCATCCCCTTATCTAAGCTAACATTTGCATAAATGCTAGTTTTCTACAAAATACAGTTTATCACAAAGAAAATTCCACTCATATATTAAATTTACATGATTCTAAAAATTATTTATGATTTTTGTATAACTAAGCTATTATATCAGAAATTTGTATATTTTAGTTAAAAAATAATTCGCCTTCATTCTCATACCCGTAGGCCTTCAAAGGTTACAAAATCATAATAAGAAAACGTTTTCTACATTATACACAAATTTGTCAAAAACAGCTTTTTTGCATACAAAATTAGTGTCATTTATTTTAATATGCGTCATTTTACAATACATCTTCATTATTTTTATATATTCTAAATTACACTAGCTCGTTTTATCAATAACCTAATATTATAGCCATACGCTAAAGCCTCTTTTGCTTTTATGAAAACCTACGTCCACAACCATCGTATTCTTTGATAATATAAAATTATACTTTGAATATATTGTCCACACTAAAAAACATTAATGTTTCATAAAAATTTTTACAAAAAAGGAGAAGTCATAATGGCAAGACATAAATCTAGAGGCCGTCCCCCCAAAAAAATATACTGTTATATTAGCTATAATTAGTTTAATGATTTTCTCGTCTCTATATACTTTGCTTTTCTACACTTTTTTAAAAAGCATAAGTGCAATTGAACATACCTCATTTTACATAACTAAAGTAGCTACTTATCAATAACTTAGTATAAACAATCAACTATTTTAAAAAGGAACGTGCTATGATGCAAATTATAAATATCAGTGCAGTAACAGAAAAAGGATTAAATAAAAAGGTCAATGCGTTTTTAGAGGAAAATCCATATATTGAAATCATTAAATTCGATTATGCTATCGGCTCTAGTAGTTATGGTGTAGGGATTTTATATCAAGATAAAGTAAAAATGTAATTTAAATTATTTTTATTCATATTGCTAAAACTGAACTACATAAAAGGCATGAAACACGAAACTAAATTGCTAGTTTGATTCCGTATTCATGCCTTTTAATTATATATTGCAGTAATATTTTTCCTAATATATTTGTTCATCACTAGTAGTTACACATAATATTTCACAATAAAATTGTATCACTGGTTAAAATTATCTTTAACTGATTTAGGAACATCTTTCTCATCAACATTTTTTTGCTCTACTATCGTCCCTTTATTTACTAGTGAATGATGAATATTTTAAACGCAAAATATTGGAATAAGTTACTTTACTACATAAAAATTTTAAAAATAACATATTGTTTTGGTGAAAGCTATTAATCCATATCTATTTTTGCTAACCTTATATTAGATGAAGAATATTATGTGATGTTTTACGTATCATTTAGAGAGTTTTTAAATATAACATCAATATGTTTTACATTAAAAAACAACAAACTTTAAGGAGTATTACAAATGACAAAAGCTATGTATGTACATCACATTATTAACATTGTACTTATGATTGTATTAATCATCTTTAATAACACAGATATAGGAGGATTAACTTTATCAATAATATTGGCAGTCGTATTTATTACTAATACTGTATTACTAATAAGAGAAAATAGTAAAAAAGTAAGAAAAGAAGGCATTACTATAGAAGAACATAATAAAAAATAAATTACTTTTATCTTGGCGAGTGAAATCGTGAACTTCAGTAAATACAAATATGACTATAACTATATACTCATGGCTATACCTTTACTAATTTGTTCAATCTTTGTACCCGCCGTTTTTATTGCATTTCTTGTATGCCTGTTCTGTGGTTTTGAAGAACGTTATTAATGAAGAAATTTAGCAGTAAATTAATACATATTCGCTTTAATCAGTTTAAAATGAACTAAAAATCATAAAATAATGAAGATGATTATTAAATCAATAATGACTCACTGGAGGGTATTGTTTTGAAGACTTTTGCATTTTTTACTATCATTTTTATATTTAGTGCTTTATGGACATCTTTGGCAATTCGCTACTTGCCTTCCGAAACTACCGGGCGTAAAAACAAGAAAAATTCGTTTAACACTCAGCAACAATCAATGATTATTGAAATTTTCGCAAGAACTTTTGTATGGTTTGTATATTTCTTACTTTTAAATATAATCATGAAATATTTTGGTTATTGGCATAATAATAGCTTGGCAAAAGATTACTCTGAATTAGTATACCTTTTAGCTATCATTTTGTTGGGAGTTATGAACTATTTTTATGTAAAAAGAAAATATAACTCTAAAAGATAATGCAGACTATTTTATAATCAAAAAAGTTTATAAAAACAAAAAGCAGTGTAGTTTAGTTTTTATAACGGTACTACACCATTTTTTGAAAATATTTAATTCGAAAACTTAATTAACCTTATGAATTAAATAGGTAACAATATTTTTATTAAAATCTGATTTTGATTTTGCATAAATAATCATACAAGTGTCAATATACACTCAATCACTTTGAAAATAATACTTTATAAAAGGCGTGGTTAAGTCATGGATATTTTATGTATATACTCTTAGTGCTTGTTAAACATCAAAATGTTGATTTAACAGTATCTTAGTTTAAGTATTAGTTATATACAATCATTTGCAAATAGCATTGGCATAGAGAAGCACATCACAAGCCATACAATGAGACATAGCCATATCATGTTTTAAATCACTTAAGGCTATAATGGAGTGCGTGGGACATACTAGACCATAAGACAACATTACATATATATAGCCATGTCACTGAACAGATGGATAAAAATATGATGAATAAACTAGAGAAAGTAGGTAACTAAAATGGTTTGGTTAAACGTTCTAACTATTTTAATATTATTTTTACTAACTGGCTTTTTATCAGGCAAACATAGAGACAAGCTATTATTTCTAAAAGCATTTACTTCCGCAGTATTTATGGTTATAAGCGCCTTATTATCTATAACTATATCAGCTTTGATTACTTACTACCTATTTGCCATTATACTAGATGACGGAAGTAGTATATTTATACTCGGACTAATAACCATACTTCTATCAGGTTTAATGAATTATTATTTAGTAAGACTTATCATGAAAATAAATAGTTATAATGAACTCTTAATCATGGTTATTGAGTATTATATTCAGTGGACAACTATATTTTTTACTTTGTATCAATTCTTCACTTCTTCAGGCGATACAATTCGTGAATTAAAACATTTAAATATTTCAACGGCTACCCTTGATGTGAGCTTGATGAATATTATAATCTTACCAATTTTGTTAGTAAGTTGGATTTCAATTGCTATGGTTAAAGTATATATCAAGGATCATCAATCTAAAGAAAACAATCAACAATAAGCGCAAATTTTAATACACTCGCCCTATTTACAATTTCAAATCCACAAAAACAACCCCTTAAGCCATAGACTTAAGGGGTTTCATCATTCTATACTATTATTCCCACTCGATTGTACTTGGCGGTTTAGATGTTATATCATAAACAACGCGGTTAACGTGATCGACTTCATTTACGATACGGCTTGAAATCTTTTGTAAGACTTCCCAGTCGATACGGGCGAAGTCACTTGTCATGCCATCGATTGAGGTTACGGCACGAATACCAACTGTATGGTCATACGTACGGTAATCTCCCATAACACCTACTGATTGGATACCTGGTAATACTGTGAAGTATTGCCAAATTTCACGTTCAAGACCTTCCTCACGGATAACCTGTCTTAAAATCGCATCAGATTCACGTACAATTTCAAGTTTGTCTTCAGTGATTTCTCCAAGGACACGGATACCTAAACCTGGACCTGGGAATGGTTGTCTCCAAACTAAGTGCTCTGGAATACCTAATTCGATACCTAGTTCGCGCACTTCATCTTTGAATAGTGTATTAATAGGTTCGATTAACTGGAATTCCATATCTTCAGGTAAACCACCTACATTGTGGTGTGATTTAATCGTTTGAGCAGTTTTTGTGCCTGACTCGATAACATCTGTATAAAGTGTACCTTGCGCTAAGAAATCTACACCTTTTAATTTAGATGCTTCATCATCGAAGACATAGATAAACTCATTCCCGATGATTTTACGTTTTTGTTCTGGGTCTGACACGCCTTGTAATTTACTCATGAAACGTTCTTGTGCATCTACACGAATAATATTCATGTTGAAGCCTTCACCGAACTGCTCCATAACCATATCGCCTTCACCTTTACGTAATAAGCCATGATCTACAAAGATACATGTAAGCTGATCACCAATTGCTTTGTGTAACAATACTGCTACTACAGATGAATCAACTCCACCACTCATAGCACATAACACTCTACGGTCGCCAACTTGATTGCGGATTTTTTCAACTTCGATTTCAATGAAGTTTTCCATTGACCATTCACCAGTACATTCACATACGCGACGTACAAAGTTACGTAATAAGTCATTACCATATTCAGTATGACGTACTTCTGGGTGGAATTGTACACCATAAATACGGCGAGATTTATCTTCAATCGCTGCATAATTTGTGCTTGGGCTGTCAGCAATAACTTCAAAGCCTTCTGGAATCTCAATAACTTTATCTGAATGACTCATCCAAACATTTTGTTCTTCCGGTAAACCGAAGAATAATTCATCAGTTTTAGCATTGATGATTGCTTTACCATATTCACGTTCATTGGCACGTTCAACTTTTCCGCCTAATAGTTTAGTCGTCAACTGCATACCATAACAAATACCTAAAATCGGCACTCCTAAATTGTATATTTCTGGATCAATTGTGAACGAATCTTCTTCATAAACTGAGTTTGGTCCACCCGAAAGGATAATACCTTTAGGGTTCAATTGTTTTATTTCTTCCATACTAATCTCATGGTCGTGTAACTCACTATATACGCCCATTTCACGAATACGTCGTGTAATTAACTGATTGTATTGGCTACCAAAGTCTAAAACAAGTATGAGCTCTTGCTCTTTCGCCATTTCCATAACTTTAAATCTCCTTTTAACTTAGAATGAATAATTTGGTGATTCTTTTGTAATTTGAACATCATGTGGATGGCTTTCTGCTAAACCAGCAGGTCCCATGCGTGTAAATTGAGCTTCTTCTCTTAATGCTTCTAAGTTTTTAGAACCAGTATAACCCATACCAGATCTTACGCCGCCCATAAGTTGATAAATAGTGTCTTGTAGTGCACCTTTGTAAGCGATACGACCTTCAATACCTTCTGGAACGAATTTTTTAGGTGCTTTATCTTCTTGGAAGTAACGGTCATTTGAACCACTTTCCATTGCGCCTAATGAGCCCATGCCTCTATATACTTTGTATTGTCTACCTTGGAACACTTCAGTTGCGCCAGGACTTTCTTCAGTGCCTGCGAGTAAGCTACCTAACATAACTGCATGTCCACCAGCAGCTAATGCTTTAATGATATCTCCTGAGAATTTAATACCACCATCTGCAATAATTGCTTTACCATGTTTGCGCGCTTCTGTAGCACAATCGTAAACAGCTGTAATTTGTGGGACACCAACTCCTGCAACAACACGAGTTGTACAAATTGAACCAGGACCAATACCAACTTTAACTACGTCAGCACCCGCTTCATATAAAGCTTTTGTACCTTCAGCTGTAGCAACATTACCTGCTATTAAAGTAACTTGTGGGAATGTTTTTTTAATATGTGTAACTTGTTCTAATACACCTTTAGAGTGGCCGTGTGCTGTATCGATAACTAATGCATCTACACCAGCTTCAACAAGTTTTTGTGCACGGATATCAGTATCTTTCGCAATACCAATTGCTGCACCTACTAATAATCTACCATGTGCATCTTTAGCAGAATTAGGGAATTCAAGAACTTTTTCAATATCTTTAATTGTAATTAATCCTTCTAAACGACCTTCTTTAACTAATGGAAGTTTCTCAATTTTATGTTGTTGTAATAACTTCTCTGCTTCCTCTAATGTCGTACCTACAGGAGCTGTAACAAGGTTATCTTTTGTCATTACATCTGAAATTTTAATTGAAAAGTCTTCGATAAAACGTAAATCACGGTTTGTAATGATACCAACAAATTGTCTAGTCTCTTTACTATCAACAATTGGCACGCCTGAAATGCGATATTTACCCATTAATGCTTCTGCTTCAAAAACACTTTCTTCTGGAGTTAAATAAAATGGATTCGAGATGACACCATTTTCAGAACGTTTTACTTTTTGAACTTCATCGGCTTGATCTTCAATGTTCATATTTTTATGAATGACACCAAGTCCACCTTGTCTAGCCATTGAAATCGCCATTTTTGATTCTGTAACTGTGTCCATACCTGCTGATACGATTGGAATATTCAGTTTAATACCTTCTGATAATTGAACACTTAAGTCCACTTCTTTCGGTAATACATCTGATTCTGCTGGTAACAATAACACATCGTCAAAAGTTAAAGATTCTTTTTCAAATTTATTTTCCCACATACTTGTACAGCCTCCTAATTAATTGTTTTATAGTTCTATTATTTCATAATTTCCGTGTCTTGTTGATGCTTTATGCCATTAAAAAAGAAATTCAAAACAATTGCTGAAATTGCACCTAGTACAATACCGTTTTGAGTTAACCATGCAAATTGTTCACCTAAGGCGTCAAACGCCTGAGGTACTGCACTTATACCCGTTCCTAGTCCTACAGATACAGCAATAACTAACAAATTATTTTGATTCTTAAAATTAATATTACCTAATATACTAACACCATATGCCATGACCATGCCAAACATAGCTATCATCGCTCCACCTAATACTGGTAGAGGAATCATATTTGCTAATGCACCTAATTTAGGAATACACCCACAAATAACTAGCAATATAACCATACCGTATATCACTTTATTCTTTTTCGCACCTGACAATGATACTAAGCCTACATTTTGTGAATACGCAGTATAAGGGAATGCGTTGAAGATAGAACCTAAGATGATAGCAATACCTTCTGCTGTATAACCTTTACGGAAATCTTTGCGTTCCAATGATTTACCTGTTATTTCACTTAATGCATGATATACACCGGTTGATTCTATTAAACTTACTAATGCAACTATAAAGAATACAAGTGTCGCCCCAAAGTCAAAGCTGAAAGTTGAAAATCTAAACGGTTGAGGTAAAGCAAACCAATGCGCCGTACCAATTTGATTTACATCTACGATTCCAAAGAAGCCGGCTAGCACCGTCCCCACAATAAGTCCGATAAGTATAGCGATAGATTTCAAAAATCCTACAGTAAAACGCTGTACGAGTAAAATGACAACCAAAGTGATGACACCTAAGATGATATTTTTAGAATCCCCGTAGTCTTTAGCACCTTCTCCTCCTGCCAAATAATTCATTGCAACTGGCATTAGGTTAATCCCAATAATTGTTACCACACTTCCAGTAACAACTGGAGGGAAGAACTTCACCAAATAGGAAAAGAATGGTGCAATGATTACAACTAGAATACCCGACAAGAAGAGCGAACCATATAAGTCACCAATACCTTTAGTTTGCCCAATTAAAATCATTGGTGCCACAGCAGTAAATGTACAGCCTAATACAATCGGCAAACCAATGCCTGTACCTTTCCATACTTGCAAGAAGGTCGCTACACCACACATAAAGATGTCCACTGTAACTAGGAAAGCAATTTGTTCAGGTGTGAAGTCTAAACTTGTTCCTACAATAATAGGTACGAGTATTGCCCCCGCATACATTGCTAATAAATGCTGTAAACTTAAAATGAAGGTTTTCATGCTTCTTCGCCAACGAAAGTAACTTTATTTCCACTTAGCGAAGCCACTTTGCATAATGATGAAACTGTTAAACCTGCTTGTTCCAAACGTTCTCTCCCAGGTTGGAAACTTTTTTCTACTACAATACCTATACCAACTGTTGTACCTTTGGCTTGTTGTACAATTTCATTTAAGCCTAAAGATGCATCTCCATTGGCTAAAAAGTCATCTACGATAAGTACTTTGTCATTTTCATCTAAAAACTCTTTAGACACAATCACTGTACTTGTCGTATTTTTAGTAAAAGAATGTATATCTGCTTGATACACATCTTTTTTTAGTGTACTTGGTTTTGCTTTTTTAGCGAATAGGCATGGCACATCAAAGTGCATAGCTGCCATAATCGCCGGTGCAATACCAGACGCTTCAATTGTTAAAATTTTTGTGATGCCCTCGTCCTTAAATTGTTCGTAAAAAGTTCGTCCTACATCATGCATCAGCTTGGCATCGATTTGATGGTTTAAAAAACCATCTACCTTTAAAATCTTTTCGTCAATAACGACACCATCTGCTTCGACTTTCTGCTTCAACAAATCCACTCGTAAAAAACCTCCTCATTTTGTGTACAAAAAAAACCCTAAACTAACTTAGTTTCAGGATCTATGAGTGAACGTGCAATACTATAAGCAGCTATTATCCTAATTTTAAATGATGTCTAAAGAGGTAAGATTTTTACATTCATTTCCCTATTAAATATGTAAAAAATATGTTTATAACATCGAATACGAGGAAACAGTTTAAAAAGCATAGTCAAATATGTACAACTTTTTAAATCGTTTTTAATTGCTAAAGCATTGTATAGGTTACCCATAGTCATGTCGTTAATGGCAACATGGTAGAAACTTCTAAAGCCGTATCCTTTAGATTATATGAGTTAGATAAATTATTAACTGATGATAGCAAATTTTGGTACATTTTTCAATATACTTATTGATTGTAAGCGCTTTTTCAAGATGTTTTAATATATTTAATTAAGTTTAGTAAACGGTATCATTTGCGTTAAAATGTTGTTTGCCAGGTGTAAAACTTCGTTATATAATTAAATTGTAATCGTTTCGTTATTTAAGTTACTGGGTAAACACATAATAATTAATAGAACAACGGATGGAGGAGCACAAAATGTCAGAATTCACTATTATTCAAAAAAGCGAAGAGTTAATTGATGCAGTCAAAAACAAGATTGCAGAAGGTTATAATGAGTCAGAGATTTCTGTTATTAGTAAATCAAAACTGCATATCGACGAGTTGCATGATTCCGAAGTAAACTTAACAGCTACAAGCGGTTCTTTCAGTGATAAAATGGCGAAAATGTTAACTGGCGAAGACGGTGAAGAGGCTGTTTTAGCCCATTATAAATTGCCGGACGCCGAAATGGAACGCTATAAGAAAGAAATCTTAGACGGTCACTATCTTGTCGTTGCTACGAAAGACGAATCTTCACATGAAGAAGTAGAAAAAGCAAACGCAGCTTATGAAAACGAAACAGTAGTCCAACATCATTACGCTGAAGAATCTAATGGACCAAAGTCCTAAACTTAAAGCATATGAATTTAGAGTTTGGATAATCAACACAATTCACTAGTTATAAAATGATATAAGCCAACATTGGCAGTTATCTAAAATTTATTTGTAATAAACATTTCAAATGACTAATTTATATTGATGGAGCGAACCAAGAAAATCAATTGTAACTTTTGATTTCTGTGTCGCTCCTTTTTTATTACCTAGCCATACTTCTACCTATAAATCACATTACAAATTTTGCTACTATGTTATAATGAACGCAATAATTTCGGGGGTGTACATATGCAATTCAAAATTATCACATCAATTGATGATCCCTTCTTCAAATCAGCCATGAATTTGTATGATGCTAAATTTGATATCGGATTATCTGAATACGAGCAAATCTTCAAACAATCACTTAAAAATGAGCACACTAAAGATGATTATATCTTTTTAGTTGGCATAGAGGCAGACACTGTCGTGAGTTTGGCAACTGCGCATTATGAGGCAACAACAAACTCAGCATTTTTAATCTACTTAATCGCCAATGATCAACCGAATCACGATGAGCTAATTACTGAAACGCTTGCGCGTATCCAAAAAGAAATTAATATCTTATCAAACCAACTTCATGAACACGACGTTAATTTCATCATGTTAGAAGTAGAGAAAGAACCTGAAGAAATTTCTGAGGAAGACATACCTATCTTGGATAATAGACGCCAATTTCTATATCAGCATGGGTTCGAAAAACAATATGACATTAATTATTTAGCGCCAAATTTTGAAGGATATAGCGAAGGTAAACCCATGGATTTATTTATAAAATCTAATATTGAACTAACCAAAGACATTTATGGCCCTAGTATTAAATCAAACTATATTCTCAAATATGTCTTTGCCAACAGAATCTCTAGAAGTATTATTTATCCATTACTTGAGGAAATGGATTTACGTAAATCATAGGAACCACCACTTGAAATCACTATTAAAACAGTTTAAACTAGCATAGAGGTAAGACTGACGTTTCACTAACCGAAGACAAACGTCCGTATACATAAATCCATTAATGAAAGGACTTATTTCTATGTTAACCAAAGAATTTGCACAACGTGTTGAGCTAAGTGAAAAACAAGTCCGTAAAATCGTTCAACATTTAGAAGAACGCGGTTACCAACTTAGTAAAACAGAATATCGTGGCCGTGAAGCTACAGATTTCCAAGAAGAGGATATTGAATTATTCCAAGACATTGCTGAAAAAGTAAAACAAACAAATAGCTACGACTTAGCTTTTGAAGAATTAGAGAAAGAAAAAGACTTTTTACAAGTATTAGTAAAAGACGATAGTAGTAATTTACCTACAGATCAAAATGTATCTAAACTTGTAGATGATTTACGCTCTGAAATTCAAAAAATGCGTGACGAACGTCATATGCTTGGCCAAATGATTAATCAAGTCCACCAACAACAACAAGAATTACATGAAATGCAAAATCAAATCACGTCTAAATTGGATGCTAATACCGAATCATTACAAGCCATCCAATCTTCTACAAATGAAATTAAATCAACTCAAAATGCTATTCAAGATTCACAAAAAGAGCAATCTGAATTAGCTAAATCAAATGTTGAAACTGCTCATATCGCCGCTTCACAGTCTACAAATGCTCAGAAAGATGAGGCTTTAACCGAAACTTCTACCGAATCAATAGGTGTAAAATCATCTCCAGAATCTCAGTCAGAAGCGAACAAAGGTGTTAACGATAAAGGCAACAACGAAACATCAGACAACGTTATTTCAGATAGCAAACTAGATGCTACTATAGCAAAGGCGCATACTGACGAATCTGAAATTACACCAGTGAGCGAACAATCTGCTACTGATGCTGGTAATGGGAAGGTAGAAGAATCAAATTCAACTGAAGAGAAGTCAGCTAATCAAGCTACAGATGCTACTACCGCTACTGACAAAGGTAATGAATTATCAACGTCAGCAACTGATGATGAAACAATTAAAGATGAAGTAACTGAAACAAGCACTCTAGACGAAACAGGTGATAATACAGCTTCCTACACATCAACTTCATCTAACGAAGCACCAAAAGAAGAACGTAAAGGTTTCTTCGCTCGTTTGTTTAATTTATAAAATTATCATTATTAATCTAAAGTGTACTATGATTAAAGTAAAGTCACTACCGAAAACAACGTCATTCATTATAAGAGCGAAAATATATAGTCGAGTTTTAGAACTAGATTATATATTTTCGCTTGTTTTATATATAAATTTTCTATATCTATCCATAAAACCCCAAAACATACCCCCTATTAATATAGTTGAATGTCTTATATAAACCCAAGTTTTATTATCAGAAAATAAAGACATTTTAATTTCTCAAATTTCTTGAGTAATTAGCTTGAATATTATTGAGTTTGCTAATATCCTTAGTATACGTATCGGATTAAAAAATTAAATAAGAAAGTGTAGGTCCTTTTTTTATGTTATTAACTATTCTTAACATCATTATTTTTGTGGCCTTCCTCATCGGATTATATATAATGGCTAAAAAACACGTTTCATTTCCAAAACGTGTTTTCTCTGCTTTAGGTGTTGGGATCATTTTTGGTATCGCAGTACACTTAATCTATGGTGTGGACTCTAAAGTTACTAAACAAACTATGGATTGGTTTAGTATCGTTGGTGATGGCTACATTTCATTATTACAAATGATTGTAATGCCTTTAATATTCATTTCAATCGTTTCAGCATTCACGAAAATTAAAGTAGGAGATAAGTTTGCTAAGATCGGCGTTTATATCTTTGTATTTCTTATAGGCACCGTTGCAATATCTGCAATTATTGGTATTATCTCAGCACTTGCATTCGGTTTAGATGCTTCTTCTATTGATTTAGGTGGCGCCGAAAGTTCAAGAGGTAGCGAGCTTGCGAGCCAAGCTAAAGATATGACAGCCAATACATTACCACAACAAATTTCACAATTATTACCTAGTAATCCATTCTTAGATTTTACTGGTCAACGTACAACTTCTACAATCGCCGTAGTTATATTTGCAGCGTTTATAGGTTTTGCATTCTTACGTGTTATGCGTAAACAGCCAGAGAGTGGCAACTTACTTAAACGTGGTATCGATGCATTATACAGCTTAGTTATGGCAATCGTAACATTCGTATTGCGCTTAACACCTTATGGTATTTTAGCGATTATGACTTCTACAATTGCTACAAGTGATTTTGAGGCAATTTGGACTTTAGGTAAGTTCGTAATTGCGTCCTATGCAGCACTTATCGTAATGTATATTATTCATTTAATCATAATCTCAGGCATTGGTTTAAATCCAGTGACATTCGTCAAAAAAACTGGTGAAGTACTATTATTCGCCTTCACTTCTCGTTCTAGTGCTGGTTCATTACCTCTTAATGTCCAAACACAAAAAAATCGCCTAGGTGTACCAGACGGAATTGCAAACTTTTCTGCATCCTTTGGTCTGTCAATTGGACAAAATGGTTGTGCCGGTATTTATCCTGCTATGCTTGCAGTCATGGTAGCACCAGCTGCTGGCGTGGAAGTTAACTTACAATTTATATTAGCTGTGATTGGCGTAGTCATAATCAGTTCATTTGGTGTAGCTGGTGTTGGTGGCGGTGCTACATTCGCTTCTATCATTGTATTATCTACATTAAATTTACCAGTTGCACTAGCAGGTGTCTTAATCTCTGTCGAACCATTAATCGATATGGGTCGTACAGCATTGAATGTTAATGATTCTATGCTTGCTGGTACAGGCACAGCAAAACTAACAAATAACTTAGATCAAGACACTTATAACCAAAAAGAATATGCTGAAATTGCAAATTAATACCAAGTTATTTGTTGCTGCTCACTTCACATGTTTTAATTATTTATGAAATATTTAAAAAGGTCGGTATACTCGCAATGTATACCGACCTTTTTTATTATGCTCAACTAAGATTATTTATTTCGCTTAAGCTCTATCATCAATTTTATATAATTAAATAGAAAAACAAGAATTAAACTTAAAGATAATGACTTTAACAGTAGGTTGACCCAGGTACCCTCTGCAGTAAAGTAATGCGTCATTATGCTACATAGAATAAACGCCAAAAATATAAGCCCCAATTTAAATAACATGTCTCCCACCTCTTTTAATATAGTTTAGTGGGAAACATGTATTTTTTCAATTTAATTTTTATCTATTAATAAGTTTACTTATTTTCAAACTGAAGATTATGAATTAACCCTTGATTGTCCGAAGATTTTTCTCTTAATTTCTTCTCCGGTGGGAGTACCCGCTAAACCACCTATACCCGTTTCACGTAATGAGGCAGGTAAATTACGTCCTACTTTATCCATGGCTTCAATGACTTCATCTACAGGAATTTTGCTTTCAACTCCTGCTAATGCAAGATCCGCTGAAATTAATCCGTTTCCTGATCCTATGGCGTTTCTCATAACACAAGGAATTTCTACTAACCCAGCGACAGGATCACATACAAGACCTAATAAATTGCTGATAGCTAGTGCCATTGCATGACCACTTGCTTGCGGTGAACCTCCAAATATCTCTACTGCTGCCGCTGCTGCAATCGCAGATGCTGAACCAACTTCAGCCTGACAACCCCCTATTGCACCTGCCACGCTAGCATTATTTGCAATTACCTTACCGCATAACGCCGCAGCAAATAGGAAATCAATCATTTGATCTGTAGTTAAATGATGTGATTTTTCTAACTTAAACAGAATTCCGGGTATAGTACCCGAGGATCCAGCCGTGGGAGTCGCACAGATAATCCCCATTGCCGCATTAACCTCATTAGTAGCAATGGCCCCTTTTAACGCTTCGACCATTTCGTAACCAGACAATGCATGTTCTTGCTCATTATAAGTTGCTAATTTAACAGCATCCTGCCCAGTGTAACCTGTAACACTTTTCACTCCTTCACCAGTTGTACCTTTTTCTACTGCTTCCCTCATAACATCTATATTGTGTTTCATAAGTGCTCTAACTTCATCTCTTGAAATGCCTTTTAATGACATTTCTTCACTAATCATAATTTCTGCAAAAGTTGTACCTTTTTCTACTGCATAATCAATGATTTCTTGCATCGAATTTAGCATACTGTCACTCCTCTAATGTATATACGAAAAGCGTAAAGCATCGTATCTTTTCCGTAATTCATCTACCGTCTCAATTGATAACTCTTTATTCAAATGCAACGCAATTAAACATTTCCCTTCATTAATTGTTTTTATTTCTTCATTAATATCTATACGACGTTCTATCAAATCATTAATTATATGATTGATCATAGGTATATCCACAATACCCTCTATTACTAAAATAGGTAAACCATGATTCATTAATATACACGCCCCATCAACATGTATGCTTTTTATTTTAATAGCACCTCCACCAATCGAAATACCATTAATCTCCACATGTCTAGCGCAACAATCTAATTTTACAAGTGCACAATTGGGATGTTCTCCAAGACTTACTCCAGATTCTTCAATAATTTCCACTTCTATATCACGCTCTTTTGCAATGTCCGTGGATTGTTTAATGCGCTCATCGAAGGTCCCAAAACCTAAAGCACCTCCCACTATAGCCAAATCTGTTCCATGTCCTTTATGCGTAGAAGCAAACGATTCGTAATAGTGAATCGTAATTTTTTTTGGCTCATGTTGCAACAATGTGCGGGCAGCATTACCAATTTTAACTGCGCCTGCTGTATGAGAACTCGACGGCCCCATCATAATCGGTCCAATCACATCAAATGCACTTTGATAATCTTGCTTTCTAGCCATCATTACATCTCCTTAATTAGCATGTTTTTTCATTCGAGATAAATTGAAATTTAGACTTGTCATATTGAATTTATTTATCGTTTTACCTATGACAAGGCTTAAAAGAATACTTGTAATTGAAACAGTAATAATAGTTATCATCGCACGAATTGGGTCGTTAAAGCCGAATAGTACAATGGCTCCTGCAATCGGTGTAGCCATACCTGTCACATTTATGACCAATCCACTAAAAGTCACTATACATGCGTTAACAACACCAATAATCGCATTAGTTCCGTATAATTGTAGTGGATATTTAGCTATAATATCTATTTGTGTCAATGGTTCAATAGCTACCGCAAAAGCTTTAGAGCTATTACCAATTTTTAATTGTTTAAACATAATAAAGTTCACAAATGAACTGCCTGTACAAGTCAATGCACCTATCGCCATTGGTAAACCAGTAAGTCCTAATAAACTCGTCAACACCATTGAACTTAAAGGGGTCATACCAGTTACAGGTATAATTAGACCTAATATTGTTGCAAGGATATATGGATTATTATTACCAACAGCAGTAACAGCACTGCCTATTTGTTGTAAAAGTGCAATAACACCAGGACTCATAATACTAGCTAATAAGAAAGCTGTTGCTGGCGCAAACAAAATAACCGTAATTAAATCCAAACCTTCTGGTACTTTTTTCTCGATAAATTTAATTACAAAAGCTATCATGTAAGCTGCCAAAAACGCAGGTAAAAGTTTGAAATCATGTAATACTAGTCCAACAATTACTGCAAAGACTGGAGAAACTCCCAATTTCAAACATGTCAGAAAGCCTACAGCAACACCACTTAAACCTTCTGCCAAATCTCCTATATCTTGCAAAAATTTAATATTAAACACGCCACCAATCGCATAACTCAAAAATGCTTGTGGTAAAAACGTTGCACAGGCAGCTCCCGAAAGTGCCTGCAGCCCCTTTTTACCGTAAGGTGCAAAATTCAAAAACAAAGTCATTGCTAATAAGACAATTAACAAAGTACCTACACCTAAAATAATATCCATTACTCAAAACCTCTTCCTAAAAAAATTTTAATTGCATTTTTAAATATTTCACAATTCTATAATATTGCTTAATGTAAGCACTTACAATATATATAAAGCGATTTTTTTGAACTTTTTGTGAAATTATTCACAAAATAGGTCGGATAATTTTTTAGTAACTTTGAACTTGTTCGATTATAATGATATGTTGAACCGAGAACAACAAACTTCTCTTTACAAAGAAAAAAGCTTTTCGATCCACCATATAACTATGATGAATTGAAAAGCTTTTTTTAATATACTGGTTTGAAAGGCCCCCATGTTATTCGCTGTTTACCATCTAAAGGGATTGTATCAATTGATTTAGATACATCATCAAACCATTTTAAGAATGCAGGGTATTTATCTAACTTAGCCTCAGCGCTATCTAGTGATACATCATGTAAATACCACGCTTTACTTTCGAATTCGTATTGAACTTGTGCATAGGCTAGCCTAGTCATATTAACACTATCATACAAACAGTTTACTTGTTTCGCTATGATAGACGCTTGTGAAACTAAACTTTGAGAAATAACCTTTTTGTGATCTTCATTATCTAAATCATTCCACATTCTCAATTGTCCATTCATTTGAAAAAACATATCAATTGTAGGTTCTTTTTCATCAAAAGCAACCAAAATGAAGATACGTTCAGCAGTGTAATCTACAGAATTAATTGCACCGACAACGAGTTTTTGTGCCATCTTTGCCCAGTATTCTTGAGCCTCTTGAGGGGTGAGCTGACTTTTCGATGAATAAACACGCTTATCCTTATCATCTTGAACTTCCGGCAACTGTTTTTTAAAAATCTTATCGAACATGTTCAACTTCACTACCCCCTTTCTAGAGAATGAACTTCACATTAAATACTCCTAGAATCCTCAGGCTATTTCCAGATGCGTTATTTTTTTATAAATCCTGATTTATTTAACTGTTCTAACATATCTAATCTTTGTTTCGAACTCATAAAGTTTGCAATTTGATTAGACCATGTTTCTGAACGTTCCCCGTTTGTGCGAGCGCTATAGTAATCACTAACTGTTTGGTCATAAGCTTTTAATTGTGCCCTTTGAGATTCTTCGTCATTATTATATTGGTTTTGATGGAAAACATGTTCAAATGGTAAACGAGGTTTAGGACTACCGTCTTCATCATCTTCTGGAATACCAAGTGCCATGCCAAATAGTGGGAATGTATGTTCAGGCAAGTTTAAAACTTCTCTTACACGTTCAATATCATTTCTTAGAGATCCTAAATAAACAATACCGTATCCCATGTCTTCAGCTGTAGCAGCAATATTTTGAGCTACTAATGTGGCGTCAATGGTACCGACAAGCAAGCCTTCTGCTGATTCAAACGACGTTTCCATATCGTGTTTTGATTCTTGGTTAACGATAGAATGTCTATAATAATCCATCACAAATACAAATAAATATCCATTTTCAACCACATAAGGCTGCCCAGATACTTCTTTTAAATCTTCTTTTACTTCTGGGTCATTGATACCAATAATTGAATAAGCTTGTAAGTAACTAGAGGTTGAAGCGCTTTGTCCTGCTTCTATAAGTTGTTTGATATGCGATTCTGAAATAGGTTCTTTCTTAAATTTTCTGACTGAATGATGTTTCTTCAGTAGGTTGTACACGTGTTCAGACATCTTTCCACTCCTCATTTCTATATATGTACCCATAGCATAACAAACACACATTTCCATTGCTTATATTCTGTTTACCCGATTTTCACGATAGTTAAAAGGTTTAAATGTAATTATCTTTAAATTTTTATAATGTTTTACTGATTACTATAAAATTTTAAAACATCATCAATAAACATCTTCTTTAAATCGGCAATATAACATTTATACCGATGTGTAATTTTAAAACAATAGTGTATATGAATAATTGCAGAAACATGTTTCTGTTTTGTTTTTAGTGGAAAACATATTATGAAAGTCTTATTTAAGGAGGGTTTCATTTGGTTAATAAAAAACAAAAGCAATTAAATGAAGTAGAAAAAAGCAATGATGAGAAACCAATGACGACAAATAACGGTGTTAAAGTAAGCGAAGACGAAAATACTTTAACGGTTGGTGAACGCGGTCCCAGTCTATTAGAAGATTTTCATTTTAGAGAAAAAATTATGCACTTCGATCATGAACGCATACCAGAGCGTATTGTTCACGCTAGAGGATTTGGTGCACATGGTGAGTTTAAAGTATATGAGGATTTATCTAAATATACCTCAGCAGACTTTTTAACTAACCCTGATAAAACTACACCTGTCTTTGTTAGATTTTCAACTGTGCAAGGCTCTAAAGGCTCACCAGACACTGTTAGAGATGTAAGAGGATTTGCTACTAAATTCTATACAGACGAAGGTATTTTTGACCTCGTTGGTAATGATATTCCTGTATTCTTTATTCAAGACGCTATCAAATTCCCTGACCTTATTCATGCAGTAAAACCAGAACCCCATAACGAAATACCACAAGGTGGCTCAGCGCATGATACTTTCTACGATTTCTTCGCCCAAAACCCTGAATCAACACATACAACGGTATGGGCAATGAGTGACCGTGGTATCCCTAAGAATTTCAGACAAATTGAAGGGTTCGGTATCCATACGTTCCGCCTCGTTAATAGCGAAGGAGATTCATATTTTGTAAAATTTCACTGGAAACCACTACAAGGCTTAGAATCTTTAGTTTGGGATGAAGCTCAAATATTACATGGTAAAGATGTAGACTTTCATCGTAAAGACTTATATGAATCTATTGAAAAAGGCGATTATCCAGAATGGGAATTAGGATTACAAATTATTCGTCCAGAACAAGAATTTGACTTCGATTTTGATATTTTAGACCCAACTAAAATTTGGCCAGAAGATCAAGTACCCGTTAAAATTGTGGGCAAAATGACATTAAATCAAAATGTAACCAATGTTTTTGACGAAACTGAACAAGCTGCCTTCCACCCTGGCCATATTGTACCTGGGATTGATTTTTCAAACGACCCATTATTACAAGGTCGTCTATTTTCATATACAGATACTCAAATTTCTAGGTTAGGAGGTCCAAATTTTAATCAAATACCAATTAACCGTCCAGTTAACGAGGTCCACAATAATCAAAGAGATGCTATGCATCAAATGAATATCAATAAAGGTCAAGTGGCTTATCACAAAAATGCTCTAAATAATAACGACCCACATACAACACCTAAAAAAGAAGGTGGCTATGAGCACTATCAAGAAAAGGTAGAAGGCCACAAAATTCAAAAACGTAGTGAAAGTTTTAAAGATTATTATAGTCAGGCTAAGCTGTATTTAAATAGTTTGACGCAACCTGAATTTGATCACACTGTAGATGGCTTCTCTTTCGAAATAGGCATGTGTAATTCAGTTATGGTAAAACAAAACGCAGTGAATCAACTGAATAAAGTTGATCGCACATTAGCAGAGCGTGTTGCTGAAAATGTTGGTGTTGAAGTCCCTAATATAAACGAAGAAGTTGAATCAGATGCAAAAGATAGTCAATTAACAATGGAAAAATTCGACATTCCATTAGCTGGCCATTCTGTCGCTGTAGTAGTAAATGGAGATATCAGTTCTGAAACATTGAAATCTTATGCCAAAATATTTACTGAAAACAAGTTAAACTATGCGTTTGTCGGACAACATCCTAAAGATATATCAGAGACGTTTGGTATCACAGAAACATTTGATACTGCACATCCCACACTATTTGATAGTCTGATAGTACTATCAGATGATAGTGAAATACTTCCAGCTGCTGAAGAATTTGCAGAACTTACGTATAAACACAACAAGCCTATTGTTGTAAATGAGTCTGCAGCACAAGGTTTAACAAATGCTAAATTAAATTTTGAAGCTCCTGGTATATTCGTTTCTGACGAACCACAAACTATCGTACAAGCATTCGACCGTAAAAGATATTGGAACAGAAAGTGATTAGAGTATCAACTGTTGCTATATCAATTGGTATAGCATAGGAGCATGACATTCTCACACACGTCAATTTGATAAGCACTCTATAATATAGGACGAGAAAGAAATCGGATTTTTACTAATTGATTTCTTTCTCGTCCTTTTTCATTAATAAATTAACATATTGGGTAAATATATATTAAATTGGTTATCAATGAAGTGTAAAAATTGCATTACATCTTTTATAATTTTATAAATATTAGCTACGAAACCTTTGCTATTATAGTAATGCAACCCACAGTTGCATCCATAGTAAACCATTTAGTGCGTGACATTATTAACCAATCATTTTACTTTTTATTAAAAGGAGTGATTCACATGGAAATTGGTTTAAGAATTAAGGAGCAACGTGAACTCAGAAATTGGTCTCAAGACGAATTAGCAGAAATATTAAATATATCGCGTCAGAGTATATCTAAATGGGAATTAAACAAAGTTTATCCTAGTATTGATATGCTAATAAAAATGAGTGATTTATTCGATGTATCTTTAGATGAACTTATCAAAGGAGATAAAGAATTAAAAAAAACCATTATAGAAACATATCAGCAACCTGTTTCAACACAATCTAACAATCAGCCTATGAATGGATGGGAATTCTTAGCAAACTATTGGTGGTTATTCTTCCCTGTTGCTGTCGTGCTTTGGTGGATGATTCAAACATTTATTTAATAGTTAGTTCAGTACAATGCGAGCAGTCTTAAGGAAGTCTTATTTCACGAAAAGTTTCCGATTACAAATTCCGCAAAAATAAAATGTTCATAAATTTGTAATAATTCTATTTACCCCTATCAAATCAATACTAAATAAACATATAATCATTTAAAGTAGCCTTTCTTCTCATTTTCATTGTTTAGTTGAGAATAAAAAGGCTATTTTTAATCTATAGGCAGTTTTCCCAAAAATAAACACGCCTACTTCACAGGTGTAAATTTCCACCATGAAACTCAGTCACACGGTCGATTACAAGGCACCTATCTACTATTTATCTTAATGAGCTTTCTTTGTTGACGAAAATAATTGGAAATGCAATAATAGTAAACGAAGATTAGAATTATTATAATTAAGAAATAATAATAATTTAACATCATAATTCTAATTAAAATTCAGTTCAAAAATAGGAGGATGTTTTTATGTCTTTAATAAATAAAGAAGTTTTACCTTTCACAGCTAACGCATATGATCCACAAAAGGATGAGTTTTTAGAAGTATCAGAAGAAATTTTAAAAGGTTCTTGGAGCGTAGTTTGTTTCTACCCAGCAGACTTCTCATTCGTTTGCCCTACTGAATTAGAAGATTTACAAGGTCAATATGATAAATTACAAGAATTAGGTGTCAATGTATATTCAGTATCAACAGATACACACTTTGTACACAAAGCTTGGCATGATCACTCAGAAGCAATCAACAAAATTCAATATACAATGATTGGTGATCCATCTCAAACAATCACTCGTAACTTTGATGTATTAGACGAAGATCTAGGCCTTGCTCAACGTGGTACTTTCATCGTTGACCCTGACGGTATCGTACAAGCAGCTGAAGTAAACGCTGACGGTATCGGTCGTGACGCAAGCACATTAGTACACAAAATCAAAGCAGCACAATATGTACGTCAACACCCAGGCGAAGTTTGCCCAGCAAAATGGGAAGAAGGTTCAGAAACATTACAACCTGGTCTTGACTTAGTAGGTAAAATCTAAGGAGGCATTGATTTAAATGCTAAATGATCAGCTTAAATCACAATTACAACAATTACTTCAATTAATGGAAGGTGATGTTGTATTAAAAGCAAGTCTTGGTACTGATGACAAGTCTAACGAACTTAAAGAGTTATTAGATGAAGTCTCTGCAGCTTCTTCTCACATTACTATAGAAGAAACTGACTTAAAACGCACACCAAGTTTCTCAGTAAATAGACCTGGAGAAGAAACCGGCATTACTTTTGCCGGTTTACCTATGGGTCATGAATTCAATTCACTTGTACTTGCATTATTACAAGTAAGTGGACGCGCGCCTAAAGAAGAACAAGCCGTGATAGACCAAATCAAAGCACTAGATCAACCACTACACTTTGAAACGTATATTAGTTTAACTTGTCAAAAATGCCCTGACGTTGTTCAAGCATTAAACTTAATGAGTTTATTAAATCCTAATATTACGCACTCAATGATTGACGGTGCTATCTTTAGAGAAGAATCTGAAGATATCATGGCAGTACCAGCAGTTTTCTTAAATGGCGAAGAATTTGGTAATGGCCGTATGACAATTCAAGATATCCTTGCAAATTTAGGTAGCCAAGCAGACCCAGCAGAGTTCAATGATAAAGATCCATATGACGTGTTAATCGTTGGTGGTGGACCTGCAAGTGGTAGTGCCGCTGTTTATACAGCTCGTAAAGGACTACGTACAGGGATTGTTGCTGATCGTATTGGCGGACAAGTTAATGATACAGCAACTATCGAAAACTTTGTCACTGTTAAAGAAACAGATGGTCCAAAATTTGCCTCTGCATTAGAAGATCATATAAAACAATATGACATTGATGTAATGACAGGTATTCGTGCTAATGACATCGAAAAAACCGATAGTGGTATCGTTGTTTCTCTTGAAAATGGCGCAAAATTAACAAGTAAAACTGTTATCATTTCAACAGGTGCACGTTGGCGCAAGCTTGAAGTGCCTGGTGAAGAGGCATTAATTAATAAAGGTGTTGCATTCTGTCCACATTGTGACGGGCCTTTATTTGAAAATAAAAACGTAGCTGTAGTCGGTGGCGGTAATTCAGGTGTAGAAGCAGCAATTGATTTAGCAGGTATCGTTGAACACGTCACACTATTAGAACGTAACGCTAGCCTTAAAGCAGACAATGTTCTACAAGAGCGTTTAAACAGCTTACCTAACGTAACTGTTATTAAAAATGCACAAACAACTGAAGTACTTGGTGAAAATGCTGTAACTGGTATTAAATACCAAGATAAATCTCTAGGTGAAGAACACACATTAGAACTTGAAGGTATTTTCGTCCAAATCGGATTATTACCAAATACTGAATGGCTTAATAATTATGTTGAACTAAATGAAGCTAATGAGATTATGATTGATCGTAAGAACGCTACAAGCATCCCTGGTATTTTTGCAGCTGGTGATGTTACTGACGATCGTAATAAACAAATTATTATCTCAATGGGCGCTGGTGCAAATGCTGCATTAAATGCCTTTGATTACATCATTAGACATTAATTATTCTGCCAAAGTTATATCATGAAGAGTGGCCAACGAAATCATTAAAAAATATGATTGTCGTGCCACTCATTTACATATTGTCAAGAATGATCCCAAAGGGAGTGAGATGACGAAATTAAATTTATTAAAAAAGATTTCGTTGTTCCTCAGCAAAGATAATTAAGATTAAAAGGGGTAAAAACATTTAGCTTAGCTAAAGCTCATGTATAAATCCCATTAACTAAATATAATAATTTAGGCTGGGACAATTAAAACTTATCCCAGCCTATTTATGCATGTATCCAGTTGTTCAAGTGTCACCTATTCGCTCTACTCATACTTTAATATAAGCGTTATCTTAAACAAATCTATTACTTATGCTCTTTTATCCATTAACCTTTACCTCTGTTCAGATTAATTCAACCAAGTTTTATTACAAACAATAAACATCTACATACCACTTCAATAACATTTTAAAATTAAAATCTAATGAATGTTTTTAAATTAATTATGATAAATTTATTGTTTTCCTATTTTGTTCAAAAGATTGTGCGTTTATCATTTAATCACTTATTCAAATCAATAGCTCTAAATGATACGCTTAAGTTATAATTTTTTATAAAGCGCGTTTAAACATTCATCATATTGTTATACTCGTACGATTATTATTAAAGGAGCAATTAAAATTTATGAAAAAAAGTATATTACTATCGTTAGTACTAGTGCTAACTGTTATACTCGCAGCATGTTCAAACGATAAACCTAATGATGACAATAGTCATAGCGAGAGACATGCACCTAAAAATGTGCACAAAATTACTGAAAAAGACATCTTTAACTCAGATAAAAAAGGTGAAACTTTAAGTGAATCTGAAGCAAATAATGCTATCAAAAAATACTTAGATGTAAACTCCGATATTATTGATAATAAGTATCTACTTCAATATAGAATAGATAAACAAATTGGTACAGATAAAAAAATTACTGATGAACAGGCTGAACGTTTATCTGATTTATCACATAATGCAGTTAAAAATGATGTACGATTCAAGAAATTCGTAGAAGGGAATAAACTACCACAAGGTTATCAAGAAAACGTCGACCGTATTATCAAATATTTCACTGCTTTAAATACCACAATTAAAAATGCGGATGAAGATATAGAACAATTAGACTACCAACCACAGAATGAACTTAATGTTGTAGATGTATCTACTAAATACGCCGGAGATGTTAATGGAAAACAACAAGATAAAATCAAAAAATTCCTGAAAGACAAAGGCATTGAATCTGACGCTGTAGATAAATAACTTGGACACTTCTTAATCGATTGAAATCAAGAGCATGTAATTATAGGATTATTCTATTAAATTACAATATGATTACAAGGCAATTGTTCTTGCTAACAAAGGCTTGAACGTCATTTTTATGTATAACACTCAATTGCCCTGACTTATTTCTGTAAAAAACCTTACTTAATTGTAAGGTTTTTTAACATAAAATCCCTTTTTTTCTCAAAGTATCATTTGTTAAGATTAATTTAAGTTAATAAACAAATGAATAGAAGCATAGCCACTCAGTAATAATTCTAAGGAGGCACACCTTTATGGTTTTAACTATTTTAATAGGTGCAATGGCTGCTATCTTCATAGCTTTTAATCTCTTTGAGAAGAAAGAAAAATATGGTGTTGTTTCATTTAAAACAATCGCCCTTAGTGTAACTTACGTTATACTTGCCGTTGTTGTCGGCAGTTTTTTAGACAATATTAATACAATATTCCAAGGATTTCATGATAGCTTAACAGCAGCTAAAAGATATTAACCTGAACCGACAAAGTCGTAGTTCAGGTTTTTTTGTTTGTGTTTATTTTTCTAATACATATGGTACGCAATTTTCAATTTTACGCTCAATCACCATTGCTTGCGTATCATATCTTAGATAGACAAAGCAGCAACGAAGCACGACCTGATGTGCAACAATTACAATATTTTCTAAACTATTATCTACTTCATTTTCAAAAAATTGCGTTACACGTTGTAACACGTCTGCATAACTCTCCCCACCTGGCGCTTTTTGGCTAAAGCTATGGCGAAACGATAGATAATTCTCATCATTAAAATAACGTGCATATTCAGGTTTTTGTTCAATTTTGTCCACCATTTCCCCTTCAAATTCACCAAGCGAGCGTTCTCTTAACGAAGATGTCACACTTGCAGGGATAGCGTTATCGAATATCGCATTATATGTCTGCCTAGTACGCAGTAAATCTGATAAATACACATGATCTATGTCCTTTTTATTAAAATAACTTTGCAGCAACTGCGCAGAACGTGTTCCCTTCTCCGTTAACGGCACATCTAATTGCCCACAAAAGTAATTTTTACCTTCTTTTTTATCATAATTTGATTGTGATTCACCGTGGCGCACTAAATATATTTTCATATGTCTTCCTCTTCTCTTTTATAGTCATTGTTCCACAATTGTACCTAACAAAAATGTAATATTAAATATCTCCACTATATTTATATCTAATTTATTGTTACTATCCTATTTGAGGTGATATAAATGAACGAACAAGTTACACAAAATAATACACAAAGCGAGCGCATACTTGCATCTATTAGTTATTTCAGTATATTTTTTGCACCTATTATTGTACCTATAATTATCTGGATTTTTGCTGATAAACCAGCTTCTATACATGCAGCGAAATCACTAATTTATCATATTATAACTTACATCGGACCTATCTTTTTAATCATTAGTGTTGCTATGGGTGGTATTGTGATTGATTCACAAAATACAACTGTTAGTTTAGTAGCGCTCGCATTAAGTATATTACTATCTGCCATAACTATTTGGTATACGATAAAAAATATTTACCGTGGTATTAAAGTGCTCATTTCAGACTCAACACTTTATAACCCATAATCCTATATTTAATTGCTATTGATTTAAAACCCATTTTGAATTGTACATTGTCTTATCATGTCGTAATTAAAATATGACAAAGTTCAAAACAATTTAAAATTTTGTATACTTAGACAGTAATATCTTTTATGCTTAGAGTTAAAGGAGACTGAGAATATGAGTAAAAAATTAACAATATCTTTAATTAGTATTTTGGTTATTATAGGTTTAGCTTTCACTATATTCATGATATTTTCTGGTCAAAAAGATACTTATTATGGCTATATGTCTGAAAGTACAACTGCAGAAAAAGTTGTCAGCGAAAAAGATGGCATCGTAACGAAAGATGTCAAACTTGAACATGACGATGATTTCAAACCTAAAAAAGGTGATTTTGTAAAATTAGTATCTAAAGATGACGGTAAATCATTCTACAAAAAAGAAGTAGTAAAACATGATGATATCCCACACGGGTTAATGATGAAAATCCATGAAATGGATATGAATCACTAATTTTATAATAACGAGTGTTTCAAACATAACAATCCTATTAAAAGGGGGTGTAACACAAGATCAAATTAACTAATTTGATTCTGTGTCACACCCCTTATCTATGCCTTTATTTCTTTTGTTTATTTCTTCGATCTTTATAATATAATAAAGCTTCGATAATAAATACGACAATCAATGAAAAACCAAATAACGGCATCAAGATACCAAGCACAATAAGGACGATAGCCAATGGGATTGACATCGGTTTTTTCACTCTTGGTGGTACCTTTACGTTACTATTTCTCAATTTTTTAATCCATGATGTTAATCCTAATCCAACTGCTGTTAGTAAAGCAATACATACAAGTAAATTAATCACTTTATTAGTTACACCAAAGAGATGACCTTCGTGTAAAGGTATACCCCACGTAAACCATTTTCCGATAATGCCATATTCTTCATACTTCACTTTCCCTAAATCTTTCCCATTATATTGATCTAAATATAACGTTTGCTCGTCATATGGTGAAACATCTAACCCAGTAACACCTGTATTACTACCCTTAGAAACTGTAAAAGCTGCTGATTCATTAGATGGATAAACAATAGAATATGGTTTATCTATACCGTTCTTTTTGGCTTCAGTAGCTACTTTATCAATCGAAATTTGATTTTTAATATCTGTCCTCGGCATTTCGCCTCCACCATGGTGAGCAGCATGTCCTTCTGAAGCAGGTTGTTTGTTTTCACGCGTTGCCCAAGGAATTTCATTCACATCTGATTTTGGAGGATTAATAGCTAATTCAGATTGTCCTAATTCTCCAGAATTATCCATCACATTTGCAATCTTAGCCCCCATATAGCCTGACCAAGGTAAACCAGTAAGCACTAATACAAATACTGGTATTGCTATAACCACACCTAAAATACCATGCCATTTTTGGAATCTAAGTTTTTTATTTTTGTTTGATATTAGTTTCTTCTTAATAAGCATATATGTCCCTGAAAGAATCATAAAAATTGTCCAACATGCAGTTAATTCTACAAGATAATTTATAAATGTATTTTCGGTGAATAATGAACTATGTATATTTCTTACAATATTTGCGTATGTATGTTTAGCATTTTGATCAGCTACTATTTGATTATTTTGATCTAAAAATACATAACGCTGATTACCTGCCATGTCATCCAATGTAATACGATTATTATATGGTTCATCCATCATACTTACTTTACTGATGTAAAATCCATCAAACTTATCTTCTACTTCATCTACAGCTTCATTCAATGTTTGATGTGTTTTGACGGAACTATCTCCGAAAAACTCTGTTTTATATATATTATTTTCTACTTCCTGAAAAAAAAGATAACCAATGCCCGAAATGGTTAATGTAATTAATAAAGGTGTTATAAATAATGCAGCATAAAAATGTAATCTTTGTAACGGATTAAATATATTTTTCAAAATTCTTCCCCCTTCTCCCTTAACATTATAAATAAATAACAAAATTATTATGTAGATAATTTGTGAATATTTTATAAAAAATTGCATTTAATCAGTTAATCTCTTTTAAAGTTAATTGCATTATTCTAATACCTTATGTTCTGTATTATATCGACTTTCAAATCATTAAAAAAGGAACGGAATTGAAATCAAATTTTGCAACTTGACTTCAGATTTCCGCTCCTATTTTGCATGTGTGTTTTTATATTTGTCAACATAACATGATGCTATTTGCATTAACTTCTAGAAAATAAGCTTATTTTGATTTAATACTTAACTACTTTTACTGAATAGTAAATTAAGTGATAAGCCAATCAATATTGCACCAACTGTATAATCAAAAATTGCCTTTACAGTTCTATTAGCAAATAATAATTTAATATACTGGAAAATATAAACACAAAATATAAACCACAACAGAATAACAGTCGTAACAATTGCTGATAATATGGCAATCTGAGACGTTACCCCTTCTCCAGTAGTTAAAAATTGAGGTAAAATACTTATGTAATAAAGTAATGCTTTAGGGTTTAATATCGTACTTAATAAACCTTGCCTATAAGAACTCAAATAACTAATTTTTTGAGCTCTCATCTGAGACGTAGAAAAATTCATACCTTGGCGTGCGCTAATAATACTTCTGATACCTAAATAGATCAGATAGAATGCACCTAATATTTTAATAGCCATGAAAACATAGTACATATTTGCCAAAATAAATATGATACCAAATACTGCTAATAATGAATACAGTACATGACCAGATGTAATACCTAATGCTGCCATAGCACCATTGCCTTTTCCAGAAGTGATGGAATTTTTCATTACTACGAAAAAGTCTGGACCAGGTACAATAATAATCATCAAAGTAATTGTAATAAAAGCTGCAAGTCCTTCCATATCAAACACCCACCTTCATGCTTTATGGTATCAATTACAATGTGTGTCTGCAACATGAATAATCTGATATTTTAACCCTCTTTTTTATTGAAGTTATAGTCTTAACTATGATATATTAAAAGTGTAGTTGGAAACCGACTACTAGTCTTTTATATTCATGAACATATTACTCTTAAGGCGACACTAATGTGTCGTCTATTTTTTTAATATAAGGACATATGTACAAAATCACCCCTCTCATTTTCACGAATTTGCATACACCTAATAACGCCCTCATCTTCATTTCAAATCATTTTAACTTACTAATTTCAAACCTACTGTGCTGCCTAAAATCACTAAAATACATATTACTCTCTTAATATCTTTAGATTCTTTATAAAATATCATACCTACTAATGCGCCACCGACAGCGCCTATGCCTGTCCATACTGCATATGCTGTACTCATAGGTAATTCAAGCATTGCTATTGATAATGCAAAAAAACTCATACTAAAGAAACCAAATAAACCTATTAATGCAGGAAATTTCCCACTATTTACATATGCGTTTAAAAAAGTAATACCAATCATTTCAAACAGACCAGCAACTACCAATAATATCCAAGCCATTATGTTTCTCCTCCTTTACTTGAAGTCACTAATTTCAGACTGATTACTCCAACTAATAACATAAATATCAAAATAACTTTAATCATGCTGAAAGGGGCACCGAAAAAGACAAAGTCAAATATTGTTACACCAGTAGTCCCTAAACCTACAAAAACTGCATAAGCACTTCCCACAGGTAACCACTTTGATGCTTCAATTAATAAATAGAAACTTAGAAATATAGCAATCATTGTAAATAGCCATTCAATTACTGATGTGGCATGAGTTAAACCGATGACCCATCCAACTTCAAATAGCGAAGCAATAATTATTTTTAACCAATTCATAACGAATCCTCCTTAAAAAATAAAAAAGCCCAAGAGATAGTGTTAGCTACTATCTCCCAGGCTTTTATCCTTCCGTGTCACATATAAAAATGTGGCTTTCTCTCGGACCAGACCAAGTCATATCATTGCGGAACCCTAGAAAGCATTTATTTAATTCAGTAAATCGTATCAAATTACTTCATATTTTTCAACAATTACTTTCCAAACCCTGTAATTTAAAATTATTATAATTTATAAAGAGCTAAAGTACGCGCTTACATGTATTTTTCACTCAAACTCCACATTTTTTTGAGTCTAAACCCTCTACATTTGATTAATTTTAATGTATACTAAGTATTAGATAATAACAATTATAATCTAGAATAAAATTGTTGACATTCATTCTCAATTAATTCACTTTGTTACTAGGTTTAAAAATTTATAAAAGCGAGGGATTTTTATGCAACTTCTTAATTACAAGATGCACAATGACGAACTTATTGCCACAGTGTTATCGGATAAAAAACAAGTGTTCAAATACACATTTGATGTTACAACACCTGAATATGAAATCTTAGATGTTCTCGAAGAAATTAACGATTACGTAGACAATGGTCAGCATCCATTAGGCTGTTCTTTACTTAAAAACTATTCTTATGAGGACGTGAGTCACAATATTTTATAATCTAGATTACACACCAAAAAGATGAGTATAGCTGTTAATTACTAAACAGTATACTCATCTTTTAATTTTTCATTAGTATATACAGCCATACCAGTTTTTAGGTTCTTGAAACCTAACTGTCTGTAAAAGCCTTCATAGCCTGTAGTTGCAACTAGATGAACACAAGACAGCTCTCCTAAATACACCAATATTCTTCGGATGATTTCTTGACCGATACCTTGTTTTTGATGTGACACATCTACCATTACATCATAAATTGCTGCGTTAAAAACACCATCCGACATCGCCCTTGCAAATCCGATAACTTTCCCCTGGCATTTTGCAATAATCACATGTGTTGCCGTATTAAAAATTGTTATCACTTTTTCTTTATCATGACCTGTCCAACCGTTATCATGATAAATTCGAATAAGTTCATCTACATCTTTTATGTCTAACGCATATTCATAATCAATATCCATTTCTACACCGTCCAATCAAACCCGCCGTATATTTATCTACTCCATATTATAATCTAATTTCGGAACTGTTAGTTTCTTATTTTCCTTTTCATCATCTTAACACGGCTAATTTATATTTAATAATTCCTTTCGATTATTCAGTTTACTACTTTTCAAAAATATTCTTACAAAAAATGCTTTGATCTATAAGGTTACTACTTAGTAATTGGTGGGTAAATACATAATAAAGAGATTGTAATAAATATAAATCAAGGAGGGACACATCATGTGGATAGCTTCAATTGTTCTTATTATTGTTGGTATTGTGTTACTCATTTTGAATAAACGTACTTCTAAAAAAGAAGGTGTTTCTAAAAAACAAAGTTATATTAGTATCGGAGTTGTATGTATTATCGTTGGCGCTTTTTATTTCGTAGGACAAATCATTAGAGTAATAGTGTCATAACGATTTAAATTAGTCCTGTTAAAATACTTAACATATATGCTCAAAATATAAAGAGGGAGTGGGACAGAAATCAAATTTTCTAATATAGATTTCGTAGTCCCACCCCGACAAGGGTGACTAGGATTGAAAAAAGCTTGATATAAGTGTATTTTCAATCCTAGTCACCTACTGCCAAATTGAAAATGAGCCTGAGACATCTATTTATATCCCAGGCTCTTATATCTATGTCGTAAAACAGATATTCCTTTTAGCTACTACATGTTAAATAAATCATTAAACGATTCTACCATTGTAGGGTGTGTATATATGTTTTCTTTTAATACTTTATAAGATAATTTTTGATCTATTGCTAATTTAATTAAATTTATAATTTCTTCTGATTGTAAACCGTATAGAGATGCACCTAAAATTTCTTCGTTATCTTTATTAACCACTGCTTTAAACAATCCTCTAGTATCATTGTTTATTTTATGTCTAGGGATTGTATTAACAGGTATAGCATTTTCTATCACATTATACCCTTGTTTTTTCGCTTCTTCTCCTGTTAATCCAACACGTGCTAATGGTGGATCTATAAATACTGTGTAAGGCACAGCCCCGCGATTTTCCGTAGAACGCTGTCCTTCCCCAAACAATTGCTCTTTTACGATTCTGAAGTCATCTAATGAAATATATGTGAATTGCATGCCTCCTTTGACATCACCTAAGGCGTAAACATCTGATGCATCTGTTTGTAGATATTCATTCACTATGATTTCACCATGGTCACCAATTTTTACATCAGTGTTTTGAAGCTCTAAATCAGTATTAGGTTTACGTCCTGTTGCTATTAGTACAGCATCAGCTGCATACTTACCATTTGATGTATGCACAACTGTACCCTTATCTGTGTCCTCAAATTTCTTAGTATCTACATTTAAGACGATATTCACGTTTTTGTCTGCTAAGTCTTTTTTCACCTCAGCAACAATATCTTTATCTTCTTTAGTCATAATATCGTTACCACGTTCTAATACAGTTACTTGCGTTCCAAAATTCGCAAACATTGAGGCAAATTCTAATGCGATATAACCTCCACCAACAATTACTAAATGACTAGGTTGAGATTTCAAATTCATAATACCTTCAGAATCATATAAATGTTGTGAAGTATCTATACCTTCAATTGGCGGAATAACAGATTTAGCTCCAGTATTAATGACGATTTGTTGTGCACTAATAGTTTCTACAACTTCGTCTTGATCATTTAATAAATTTAATTCGTAATTAGATTTAAATTTAGCAGTATAATCTAACACCTCTATATTGTCATCATCAGCTAAGTTATGATAATTCTTACTATTTAATGCATTGACAACATCTGATTTTCTTGAAAATGCTTGATCAAATGAGCCATGTTCCAATCCTTCATGGACTAACGTTTTAGAAGGAATACAACCTATATTGATACATGTACCTCCGTACATCTTTTTCGATTTTTCAATAACTGCTACTTTTTTATTTTGTGCAGAAGCAAATTTTGCTAGCGTTTTTCCACCCTTACCAAATCCTACAATGATTAAGTCAAACTTTTTCATGAGAATCCTCCTTTAATATGTCTTTTAATACATCTTTTATCGTAATAGTTTTATAATATGCCACTAATAAGTCTTGCTCTCTTTGGTGAAATTGAGACATTGTGTGACCTATTTCCCTGGAAATTTCACAATCGCTACCTTGATTGCCAGTAAATATTCTACCTTCTGATTTTTCTTCATTGAATAATACAAATAAATCTGCAAGGTTTACATCTTTGGTTGATTGATTTGATTGGTAACCACCAAACTTACCTCGGGTGGCATGCAAATATTGCTGTTCATTTAACTTCCTAGTCACACGACGTAATTGCACTGGATTGACGCAAATACGTTCTGCTAATTCACCACTTGAATACCGTTCATCTGAGTGTTTCACCAAAAACGTTAAAAGATGCACTGCAATGTTAAACTCTAAATTCATAATCATCACCTTTTAATTGTAACTTTTATAATTACATTATAACTTTCATCGCTTTAATAGTAAAATTATTTGCTTACAATTACTATATTCCCAAATAACTTTAAATTATTAATAAAGCAGGATAAAAAACTAAAATAATTAGAATTCTATCCTGCTTCCAAATCTTTAATACATATTATATTTTGTTGGTCTATATTAACTTTTCAGCATTATACAATTATTATAATATTGCAGCTCGAATACTTACGTTGTGTTCTAAATATGTTTTTAAACAACTAAGCATATATACCCAACCTTCTTTTTGACCTAATAATTGCTCTACATCTTGTGCATCAAAATCTTTTTCTATTGTAGTTACTACCGTACTTTCACCAATGCCTTCAAATTGAATCGACACGGGATGCTCTCCCCAAATAAATTCAATACTTTTATTTTCCTCTAAGCTTTTTATCTGAATATCTAATTCAGCGTTATATTCTTCATAATAGAGGATAATGGTTTTACCTTGTTCCCACCTTTCTGAACTTGAAGAAAACCAAAAACCTCCAATTTGATCTGGATTTACAAAAGCTTCAAACACATTTTCTTTCGGTACGTTTACTTGCATTTTCGTAACAATATCCAAGTCACACCTATCCTCTCTTCAAGTAAAATACTATATTTTGCACCTCTATTATATACATTTTGCGCTAATGTAACAAAGTACATACCATTACAAAATTCATGAAATTATACGCTAAAGATTATGCATTATAAAATTATATTTATTAAGATTGTAAATATTAAATACTCAAATGGTAATACAATTGTAAAAAACCTATTAGTCGGTATTATCCTAATTTCTGTTATAATTTCATCATCGCAACTATAAAATTAAGGGAGATTTCTATGAAAAATATAATCCATTCTTATTTATATTATTTAATCATGTTACTTATAGTAGGTGTAATTCTAACTTCCTTATATATTTTATATGTCTGGAAAAATGATCAACCACAAAATCAAGATTACTATAAAAATTTTTCAGAACTTAAAGCCGATACAACAGAAGGACGCGATTGGCAGATTAATACAAAGACAACAAATAATAAAGATATATTGATTACTGCTATTCATGGCGGTGGAATTGAACCAGGAACCTCTGAATTAGCAAAAATCATTTCTAAAAAAGGAAATTTCAATTTATATAGTTTTGAAGGACTATTAAAATCTAATAACGCCAAACTGCATATTACTTCAACTAGTTTTGACGATTCTAAACTTAAAGATATGATTTATAAGTCTAATGAGTCTATTTCTATCCATGGAATTAAAGACAAGAAAAAAGTAGTCTATATTGGCGGAAAAGATAAAGATATGTCTCGATCCATTCGAAAAGAATTAGAAAAAGAAGGATTTAATGTAGAACAGAGTCCCAATTATGTAAATGGAGATTCTAACAACAACATCATCAATAAAAATGATACAGGGTCTGGGGTTCAATTAGAAATTTCAACAAAATATCGTAAATCTTTTTTTGATAATGGAGATTTCAATCGAAAAACGCGTGAAAACACTAATGACTACAAACAATCTATTTACGATTTTGCAGAAGCCGTTACTAAAGGTATCAAACAACAAACAAATTAGAATTAATTCCACTAGCATCCAGAAATGTCTTTATTTATAAAGGCATTTCTGGATGCTTATTTTTTAAATATTTTCTTTTTCATTTGCTTGCTTTTTAAAACAATAGGTATAAAATACTGTTTATTAAAATCAGTAAAGGAAATGACATAATGAAAATATTAAATAAGCCTTTGTATTTTTACCTTTTACTTTTTATAACTACAACATTAATTGGCGCGTTACTTTTATATTTACCTGTTACCGGTAAAAAGCCCATTGATTTTATAGATGCTTTTTTCATAGCTTCTAGTGCTTTTACAGTAACCGGACTAGTGACTGTTGATGTCTCAACACAATTCAATTGGTTAGGCGACTTTATTATTATGCTCTTAATTCAAATCGGTGGCCTTGGTATTGTGACAGTCACATTATTAACCTTTATATTAATCAATAAAAAAATTAGTATAAAAAATCGTTATCTAGCAATGACGATGTGGAATATCGATAAACCAGGGGGAATTATACGCCTGATTCTTCAATTTGTGTTATACAGTGTTGCAACAGAGATTTTAGGAGCTGTATTTATTGCCCTCTCATTTGTCCCTAAATACGGCCTTGGGCAAGGTTTATTTTTAAGTATTTTTACATCAATCTCTGCATTTAACAATGCAGGTTTTGCTCTTTTCAGAGATAATTTAATGAGTACAATTAATGATCCAATTATTACAATTACTATTCCGTTACTCATCATTATGGGAGGCATCGGGCCTCTAGTGTTCTTTGATTTAATTATGTCTCAAAAATTAGTAAACTTAAAATTACATTCTAAGATTGTGCTAAGCACATCACTTATATTAATTATTTTAGGTTCTATACTATTTTTCATTTTAGAGTATCACGCTACATTAAATCATTTATCACTTCCTGAAAAAGTTGGAGCTTCATTCTTCCAATCTGTCACAACACGTACTGCGGGATTTAACAATGTAGACATTGGAGAAATAACGGCACCGACTTCAATGATGATGATGCTATTAATGTTTATTGGAGGAGCGCCTATAAGTGCTGCTGGTGGTATTAAAGTAACAAGCCTAGTTTTAACTCTATTATTCATCATCAGTACACTAAGAAACGAAACGCATCCTTCCATATTTAAACGATCTATTTCAAATCGAACTTTAAATATAGCCGTTACAATAACACTTTGTGCTACCATATTTGTCTTAAGCGTCTCTATGATTGCCAGTATGCTTAACCCACACACGCCATACATAACTGTATTATTTGAAGTTATTTCAGCTTTTGGCACTGTAGGATTAAGTATGAATTTTACAACAGATTACCATACTGCTACGAAAATCATCATTATTATAACGATGCTGATTGGAAAAATTGGTATTCTCACTTTTGTTCAATTGTTCATTACTGAAAAGAAAACTTTATTCTATTACGCTAAAGGAAATGTACATTTATAGTTAATGCAACAAACTAAAACAGTAATGAAACCTAGTGTTTCAAATCTAATACACTGAATAATAATTATCTATGCAAACATAAAAATGATGATTGCCAACTTAATTTAAATGGAAATCATCATTTTTATTTTTCTGAATGATTAAAATTGTAGGTATAATAACTTCAAACTATTATCATCTCTTAAAATACTTAATTAGAATTCGATGATTTTGCTTTTCTCTTAGTCATAATAATTGGTACTACAATGATTAGAACACTGATAAGCAATAAAACAACTGTAATCGGAGAATGAAATAATGATAAAAACTCCCCATTGTTAATTAATAAATGTCTTCTTAATGATGTTTCCATCAACGGACCTAGTACAATTCCTAAAATTAATGAAGCAATTGAGAAATGATATATTTTCATTAAATATCCTACAATGCCAAATAATAGCATAATCCAAACATTCAATAAGTCATTGTTTGTAGCATATGCACCGAGTAAAGAAAGTATAATAATAAATGTCGCTATAATACTATAAGGTGCTTTTAATAATAATGTAAATACTTGGACGCCCGCTCTACCAGCAACCAATGTCATGATACTTGCGAATAACATAGCTAAAAATATTGAATATAAAAGTATAGGCTGATCCGCCATGAGTTGTGGCCCTGGCTGTACACCTTGAAGCACTAAAGCTGCTAATATTACTGCAGTTGTTGGACTACCTGGTATTCCAAGAATTAATGTAGGAATCATTGAAACTCCAGCTGCTGCATTATTAGATGTTTCTGGTGCAACTACACCTTCTGCTTTCCCTTTTCCAAATTCTTCTGGATTTTTATCTGTTTTCATAGCTACACCATAACTTACAAAAGAAGCTATTGCTCCACCTGTCCCAGGCAAAATCCCCAGCATACTACCTATTGTCGCTGATTTTAAAGCAGTCCATTTATATACAAAAAAGTCTTTAAACTTAAACACACCCTGTGATAATTTTGAAGGTGTATTTAAATTTTGTGGATTATTGTTAGTAACTTGTGAAAATACTTCACCTAATGCAAATGCGCCAATCATAATTGGAATATAGTCAATTCCATTCATCAATTCTAAAGTGTTAAATGTAAATCTATCTGTAGCTGTTAATGGATCTAAACCTATAGTTGAAATAAAAATACCAATAAGCCCTGATATAATAGCTTTAACCATATTACTGGTCCCTAAAGCAGAAATGACGGTCATGCCTAAAATGGCTAACGCAAAATATTCTGAAGCATGTATTTTAAATGCAACCTCTGAAAGTATAGAAGCCAGGGAAAACATTAATATTACTGCAAATATACCACCGAATGCAGAACTGCTAATCGCTAAACCCAAAGCTTTTTTCGACTTTCCTTGCTGAGACATAGGGTGACCATCAAAAGTCGTAGCCACCGCTTCTGGCGTCCCAGGTGTATTAAAAAGTATCGCTGTAATAGACCCTCCATAAGCCGACCCAACATAAATTGTTGATAAAAATGCAATAGCCGGCAATACATCTAAGAAATAAGTAAAAGGTAGTGCTAATACAATCGCCATAGAAGATCCTATCCCTGGCAATGCACCTAAGAATATCCCAACTAATAAACCTAATACAACTAACATAATATTGGTAGGTTCAATTATCGTTAAAAAAGAATCTTTCAATAAGTTTATATTCATTCATTACACCTCCATATCTCAATATATAAAATTACTAATTTCAGAAAAAATACCAATCCCTTTTGGTAGTGGTATACTCAATATGTTTCCAAACAAGAATGTAAAAAGTATTGGAATACCTACAGAAAAACTAATAATTTGGGTCTTACTTTTTGAGCCTAATAATACTAATAGTAAAGGTGTTAAAAATAAACATGATAAGAAAAATCCCACCTTATTTAACACTAAAATAAATATCGCTATGCCTACAGTTATGATTATTATAATGAGCGTTGATTTAGTAAATAGCGCATTATGATTCGTTTTTTCTTTATTTTTCTTATATTTAACAATCTCTTTAATTAATGTATAAATAAGTAATGCAACTAGAATAAAAAGTATAAAAGTTGGTATACCTGATGCGCCAATTGGATCAACATCTCTTAAATTCTCCATATTTATTGAGTTAATTAAGAAATATACAAATATAATTAGTAAAATGAAACAAAATAATATACTTCCCATATAATCCCCCCATTACATGATTAAATACCTAAATCATCTGAAATTTCATCAAATTTTTCATACTCCTTTTCTAATTTTTCCTCAAATTCATCTGGACCTAGGTAGCCCTCACCTATATCCACTAAATTATTTTTGGCATATTCCTTATATTCTTCAGTTTCATATGCCTCTTTTAATTGTTTGGTCAGCTGTTTTTTCACTGCTTCTGGTGTTCCTTTTTTAATGACAAATCCTCTCCATGAACCAATATCTACATCTAAACCTTTTTCTTTTGTAGTAGGTACACTTTTAAATTCTTCTATTTTATTAATTCTGTCATCATTAAAAATAACTAGCGGCCTAACTTTTTTAGATTTAACATAGTCTACCACATTTACAACTTTATCTAGATATACATCTACTTCTCCGCCTAACGCAGCTGCTTTTACCTCAGATCCCGATTTATAAGGAATAAATTCACTATCTATATTGGCTTCGCTTTTAAATTTACTAGTTGCGAAGTCATCTAAACCTGTCGAACTTGTTCCACCAATCGTAAGTTTATCTTCTTTTCCCTTTTCAATTAATTCATCATAATTTTTGATTGGGCTATCTTCAGCAACAGATAATACATAGATATCGCTCTGAATTTGTACTAGTGGTTCAAAATCATCTAACAACTTAACCTTCTCACTTTTATCTAAATTATCAGCAATTACTTGGGATGGTGTAATCTCTAACACATTATAACCATTATTTTTTTGTTGATATGTGTACAACATCCCTAACAAACCGCTGCTTCCATCCTTATTAATCGGTTGAAAATTGACACCAGAACGTTCGGAAAGAATCTGAGAATATTGCCTTACAAAAGCGTCACTGGCGCTTCCTTCACCAAAAGGTATTATCATATTAATTGTTTGATTGGGATACGCTTTAATTGCCTCTTTATCTATATGATTACTAGTATTCCCTTTTGCACTGCAGCTCGCTAATAGTATTGATAATGTAATGATGAGTAGCCCCTTTTTTTACTCATATTTTCACTTCCTATCCATTAAAGATATTGGAATAACTGCATTTCCTTCCATGATTCTTCTAGCGGTACGGCCAGTACCTCCTTTAATCAATTTGTAAGCACTTTCATTTTTTTGTATAAAAACTTCAGACGAAATGCTACCACTAGGATGTCCTATCTCTATTGTGTTTAGCGCGTTATTTTGACAAACAGTAGCTGGGACTGTCCCAGGAATTTTACAAGCTGTTGCCAAGCATATAGAGCCACTAACAGCAAAGGCTGGATGCAATTTGCCCATAGAAATATATCTACCTATTATATTAATATTTTCCTTTTTAATTAATCTGCCTTGTTCTGTTATATAGTCTTTTGGTTCGCTTACTAATGTTATTTTAGGTAATGCTTCTAATCCATGATTTACATTGTCTTCATCGCTAAATAATCCTAATAAAACACCTACTTTAACCCGTAGCTTTTCAATTGCTTTTGAAGTCTGTCGATTATTGATATCCTTTGCCAATTCAAATCCTTCAAGAGAAAAATCGCTAGCTTTGACGAAAGCAACAATATTGCCAGTATCTAATATACTAACTTTATATGTAGTTCCATCCATTTTAATATAGTCAATTAAATTTCCAGTTGGTAGTAATTTTCCAGTAAATGCGCCGGATGAGTCAATAAAACTTACCGTAATCTTTGCTCCTGTGCCTTCAACACCTGAAATCGAAAAGTCACCTACACTTTTGATTTCGCCTTGATATACAGGGACACGTACTTCCATAATTTTATTTGTATTTGTATTTAAAATTCTAACTGTTGTTTCACCATCTTCTCTTTTTACGAGACCTTCCTCAACTGCATATAAACCAACAGCTGACGCCATATTTCCGCAAGTCACGTTGTAATCGATGCTTTTTTGGTTAATCCCGACTTGCCCAAAATTATAGTAAATATCACTATCATTTGTTTCCGTCATCCCCACAATTGCTACTTTACTAGTAACAGAAGTACCTCCGCCAATACCATCAATCTGCCCGTTAGCAGAGCTACCATAAATCTTTAAAATCACTTCTTCCTTTAATTTTTCATCTATGGGCAAATCAGTATCTTTAAAAATTAAACCTCTGCTAGTTCCTCCCCTCATTAAAACGCATGGGATTTTTAAACTTGTAGTATTCATAATATGTCCCCCTGTTAATTATTGAAATATTCAGTTAACTTATATAAAGTATATAAGTATATATTCGATAAATAAAATATTACTTTTTTATGTTTGACCATCAAAATCTTTTATAATACATATAAATTTTGTAGGAGGATTATATATGGATAGTATGGATTGGGAAATTTTAAGGGAATTATTCAAATGCAAAAACATCACACAAACAAGCAAAACGCTGAGGACATCACAACCTGCAGTAACGTATAGAATTAATAAGCTTGAGCAAGAATTTAATGTGAAGATTATCTATAGAAATAAAAAAGGGGTCGTATTCACTTCGCAAGGAGAAATGATCGTAAATTATGCAATTTCCATGTTAAAAGATAATCAAAAGCTTAAAGAAGAACTTATAAGTCAAGAAAATACCGTACAAGGAATATTAAGATTAAGTGCTTCTAGTATATTTTCAAGATATCAACTTCCCAAAATTTTGTCGGAGTTTAGCCAAAAATACCCAGAAGTAGAATTTGATGTTAATACTGGTTGGAGCGAAGAGGTTTTTAAATCTGTCCATAATGACTATTCTCAAGTAGGTATACTAAGAGGAGACTATAGTTTTTCGTCAGAGAAGATTCGTTTAATGAAAGAAAAGATTTACGTCGTCTCAAAACGTCCAATTGATATAACTGATTTACCTCATTTACCCAGAATATATTATAACACCGATACCTCCCTCAATAAGTTAATTGATGATTGGTGGATTGGAAAATTTATCGAGCCACCTTCTATTACAATAAATGTCGATAATATGGAAACAAGTAAAGAATTTGTTCAAAATGGGTTAGGTTTTTCTATTTTGCCTGGCATTTTATTACGTGATGATGATAATTTGTCTAAAATACCATGTTTAGACCAACAAGGTAACTATATCATTAGAAATACACACATGATTTTAAAAGAACAATATCTAAATAATACCGTAGTGAGAGCATTTTATAATTTCATGAAAGAGGTTAATTTAGAATTTTAATATAATATATGATTATATTAATGCATTTCACCTAAATATTATACTTTAATTCAATTATATGTCGTTACTCACTTCTATCTAATTTACTCAAAGGTACAGTACTCTTACACATAAAAATATAAAGTTACACTCGCAACTGAAATGTAGTACAATATATTTAAAGTTTTATTTTTTTGTGTCCAATAAAATATGAATTAAAATTAAGGGAGAATGAGATGAACGATAATAAAAAGAACGGATGTATCGGTTGTTTAGGTTGTTTGGTTATAATTTTACTCATTATATTGTTAGTTGGCGGATGTAGTGCTTTCTTCTATACAGAAAATAATAGCGATAGTACCAAAAAAGAAACTCAAAAGAATTCTGATACTAAAAAGAAAGAGAAAGAAAATAAAAATTCTGACACTAATAATAGCAAAAATGAAGAGATTAATGCTCAAGAAAATGGCTCTCAAGAATCAAATGATAATAATTACGAAGAGTCAAGTAATGCTTCTGATAATAGCGAAAATAGTAATGCTAATGATAATGGCGATACTTATAATAATAATCAAAGCCAATCATCTAACAACTATAATAACGGCACAAATCAACAAAACAACTCAAGCACAGATATCGATACACCTGATCCTAATGCACCAGACATTGATGCACCTGAAAAGAATGATTTACCAAAAACGCCAGATGTCGACGTTCCTAAGCCAGGTGAAATAACAAAAGATATGCCAGGTTATGATTCATCCAAAGATAGAGATAACGATGGTATAATAAACGAAAAATAAGCAAAAACGACACTTCACAATTGCTGATATCAACAAATGGTGGAGTGTCGTTTCGTTTACTAATATTCTTCTTCACTTATTTAATTTTTAATATTTGTCCTACTTTAATACTATTAGAATCCAACTTATTGTCTGATTTAATTTTGTCTACTGTTGTTTTTTGATTTTTAGCTATACTATACAAAGTATCGCCTTTCTTCACAGTGTATGTTTTCACTAAATATAATGTTTGTCCCTTGCTAATACTATCATTTTTCAAGTTATTCCATTTCTTGATATTTTCAACGCTTACATTACTTCTTTTAGAAATATTATACAAAGTATCGCCAGCGACTACTTTATGCGTATCTCCAGTTATCGTACCACTATTACTTGGCGCTTTTAATTTTAATATTTGTCCTACTGATAATGTGTTATTGCTTAAATTATTCCATTTCTTAATGTCATCGATGGCTACGCCGCTTCGTCTTGATATACTATATAATGTATCACCTTTAGCCACTTTGTAAGTTGAGCCAGTTATTGCGTCATCATTACCGCCACCGTTTAGTGCTTTATAGTGTTTTTGAACTAAACTGTAAAATTGGTCCATGTTATATCCCCATTGATTGAAATAACCTACTGGGTCTGTATGATCCGTACCACCCCAATATTGACTAATAGCATTGTGACTAATAATTGTACCTGTACCTTGATTATTATCTGCCAATGATGGAGCCAATCCATTTTGTTTCAACATTTTAGCAGCTAAATAAGCTTGGTTATTTACAGATTTAGCAAAACCATCAAATGTATTTGACCTCGTCAACTCTATTTGATAGAAATACGGGTTTGCATTCGCGCCTGCACCCCAAGCTAAATAATTACTTGGTGCTGTTTGAATAATTTTATCACTACTTGCATAAGCATGTACAAAAGCACTCTGATAATTGTTATACATATAGTTTACTTCGCCTTCAATCGTACTATTAGGGTTAGCTGTTTCATGTATAACAACTCCTATAAATTTTCCTGATTTATAATTATATTTTGGTAAATTATTAATACGTGAATCTTGAACGATTTGCGCTGGTTTAATATTATTATTTGCAATATATGTATTTACGTCTTGATAAGATCTATTTGCAAAAGTACGCATTTCTACTGAATTAGAATTATGCTCTGCAACTTTATTGTGTAATCGTAAATCTTCAGGTGTTAGTTGGTCTTTTAAAGCTTGAGGGCTCATCTTTTGTGCTTTATCAAAATCGATTGGCTTGCTTGTATTCTCTTTCTTATCTTTTTCTGTCGTTTGCTTTCCATTATCTTCCTGTGCATATGCTACTGTAGTACTTAGTACTAAGCTCGTCGCTACTATTAATGATAAACTTAACCTATACTTCATTTAAAACACTCCTTTTATTATAGAACACTATTTTATCGCAACGTCTATATTAATTAATTCATCTTATTCTTACAGTTTATAATATTATCCAAATGTTTACAAAAAACTTTATAATTTCGTACTATTTTTTGGACATTATATATATTAAGTGCTTTAAATATAATAAAAATGAGTAAGATAATGAAATCACAAATACTTTTGACTTCATTATCTTACTCTCTCCACATTTACTAATTATACATTTGTTTGTCATTAAATTTATTGTCCTTAAACTCTACATTGGTACGTGTTGAGGATTACAACTTTGTATCCTGTTCAAAAATTATAAATCCATAATTACACTTGATAATATCGCAATTAATGCAACTATAAGTACAAACACAAGTAAGGTATCAATTTTCCTTTGGTTACGCTCTTTATATGATTTTCTAAATTCTTTTAATGCCACAAAACCTGCTATTAACACTAATAATAAACACACTAAATGTAAAACCAATGCTATTACGGCCATCTTCATCACCTCACACACGTTTATTAAATTATGATTTCACTTATTTGTTTAAAAATGCTTCATGAACAATTAATTAGAAATAGTTACTCAGTAAACTGATAAATAGAGGAATGGTTACTTGCGTAGTCTTTATAATACGCTACCCTTTTTAATGTCTCAAAAAACGCAAAGTAGTATTTCACTACATTCTAGATACATTGAGTTTTAAGACATAAAAAAACAAACCACACGCTAAAATTAGCAAATGGTTTGTCGATTATATATTATCTATATTTATCTATAATAATTATATACTGTAAAACAGTCAGTTATTTTCAAAGAAATCTTTTGAATATGTTCTTAATCTACCACAATTTTCACACAAAACGTTTATCAACGTAATGGGTTCATTACCGTAAGTAGCAGATAGTAATGGTAAATAATATTGGCCATCCAATACTCTCATGTTAGGGTTATCGCAATTGCAAATGCCTTTGTTTGTAGCTTTTGACTCAATAATACTTATGATACGTTCTTTTTGAATATCAGTGAATTTTTGCATTGTCATAAACTTTGCCTCCCAACATATTATATTGCATCCATTATAATATGTTGATCACATTAAATAAAGCTTAATTTAAAAAAGGCCCTCAATTAAGAGGACCACAGGATTAAAGGAGTTGCGTTCTCCTACACGTCATAGGACGTATAAGAGATTGACCCATTTAATCACTCACGCCCTAAGACGTGCAAAATTATTATAAGTTAATTACTTGTATAAGTAAAATATAAATCATCTCGAAAACGTAAACACTTTCTTAATAATCAGAAACATAATATTTATTGGAGGAAATTCAAATACTGCTGTTAATGGTTTTCTTTAGTAAGCAAGATACTGTAAAAGACATTAAACCACGTAACTCCCTTAACCCAACCAAAAATAAACCGCCCCGAAAGGCGGTTTATCACGGATGAAGTACTGGAGATACTTCATATATATAGCGTAACATATAAAAATTAGTATTGCCACGCCTATATTGTTTAATTCATTTTTATATTAAGTTTTTAAATACAGTTACTATAGCCGTAAGGTTATTTCTACAAAAAATATCTGACTTTATGATCATATAGTTTAAGTCTCTAAATAAAAAGGTAAATAAAAGTATTATAATGGGAGTCCATCACACCTATTAACCAAAATACAGTCTACCTATGTTCTATTTTAAGACGGCTCATTAATAACACACTTTTATAATTTAAACAGTACTTACTAAAAGGAATGATTAGTATGCAATATACACAATACTTACCTGGAACATGGCACATTATAGCTTCTACATTTAAAATGTGGACTTCAGGCAAAAAAACAAATCCTTCTATCACTTATTCAATAATACAATCTCATCCCTTAAGAATTCATGATGAAGTAACATACCAAACGCGAAATAAATCAAAATCCATTGTCGGTTACGATACACTAGATGACGACCAATTCAATTGGAGGGGTAAAGGCATTTTAAGACTATTTTCGAGCAAGTGGGGCATTATTTATATTGATGATGAAGTGCTAATTATTAATTTTTCTGCTACTTTGGCAACACCATCTGGGATGGATATACTTTTACGTAATAAGCAAAATGTTGATTCATATAAAAGTCAAATACTAAATCATCCAGAAAAATTCAACTTAAACACCAAAACTATACAGAAATTTAAATGGTTACTTTAATTTTAGACTAAAAACAGTTACATATAGATTAAATTACTAATCTTCATGTCTATTAATACTAATAAAACAAAAATAACCCCGTAGGTATATGCCTACGGGGTTTTCAGATACAATATCTATTATTGTTCTTCTTTAACATATGGTAATAATGCCATATGACGAGAACGTTTAATAGCTAATGTCAACATACGTTGATATTTAGCTGAAGTACCTGTTACACGACGTGGTAAAATTTTACCGCGTTCTGAGATAAAACGTTTTAATAATTCTGTGTCTTTATAGTCGATGTGTGTAATACCGTTTGCTGTGAAATAACAAACTTTTTTACGACGACGTCCGCCTCTTCTTGGTCCACCTGCCATGGTAACTGCCTCCCTTTAAGTTATTTTTTAATTACCGTCTAATTTTAATGTTTATTAATCATTTATTATGATTCATGTGTTTTTATTTTCTATTATTAAAAGATTTATAATGCGTGTGAAACATTGTATTAAATCTTTGCGTGTGTGTGCATGTGTAATATTAATCTTATAAAATTATAGACTATTTGTCAACACGTTCAGAATAAATAAACAAGCTGATTTTGAAATAAATTAAATATCTAACTATTAAGTACTAATTTTACTTCTTCACTTATATCTTTATAATGATTATTTATAAAGAAATGATCACCTTCAAAGAATCGATAATCTACTTTACCTTTGGTCAGGTCCGACCATTTATACAAAGTATTAGCACAAATGGAATCTTGTTTACCTACAAATACTGATAAATTGATATCTACTTGTCTTTCCTTGGGCTTATCGCAATAATAATCAATTGCTAAAAAGTCATTTTTCAATGCTGGTTTCACAAGTTGCCATAACTCTTCATGATTTAATACTTCTTCAGATGTACCGCCTTTTTCTCTTATAAACTGTTTAAATTCTTCATCATCCATGGCTTCTATATCATTATATTTATCCAAATAGCCAATCGGTTCACTCGCACAGAGGAACATATGCTTTGGTCGATAACCTAATTGATCCAATTTATAATAAAGTTCATATGCTAATATTGTCCCTAAACTGTAGCCTAATAGAATAAATTCTTCAGGTTTTTCATTAATAATTTGCTTAACTAAGTCATTTACCATATCATCAATGCTATCTAACGCCTCTTCGATTAACCTTTCACCACGTCCCGGTAATTCTAATGGCTTAAATTGAATATAACTTGGTAAATTATTCTTCATTGGATAATATAATGCCTTATTTCCACCTGCAAATGGTATACAAAATAATGTTGTTTTAACCATATACTCGCCCCTTAAAGTATAAATTCTGTATTAAAATTCTTTGTTATATCTAACATCTCTACTTCTAAATCGTGGTTATCCACGTCTAAAATCACTGACAATGCATATTTTCCATAAAAAATCTCATGAAAAAATGAACACCGTTGTATCACTTCATCTTCAGTTTCAATAAGTTGATAACGACCTTGAACTGGTGTAATAGAAAAAGAATCTAATGGTTTATACATGCCCATACCAAGTAATTTTAAATAGCATTCTTTCATCGTCCACACTTCAAAAAAACGGTTAAATTGAGAAATTGTACTTTGTGCCTCGGTAATGTATCGATATTCTAATAATGCAAAGTATTTTTGGGCAATATCTAAATCTATATTTTCAATTTTTTCCACATCTACGCCCACGTTCGTATCACTCACAACACATACTGAATAACCATCTGTATGAGACACATTGATGTGTATATCTTTAGGTAATTTTAATAACGGTTTACCATGTGTATTTTCGTCAAATTGAATATGCTCAAATTGCATTCCTGTGTGCGCTCGTACACAATAATACTTAAACCATTTAGAGTATTTAGGATGCCTCTTAAGATTATGATAATCAAAATTCTGCGTATTTAATACATATATCGTTATTTTCACGGTCACACTTCCACATCACTTAATCAATCAAAACAAATGAAGTAGCAAGTTATTATTTTGCTACTTCATAGTTGTAATTAGAAATTATTTTTTGGGTGACTAATCATTTTAGATAATGTTTCATCTTCAGTAGGTTGCCACTTGAAGTTTAACTTTTCAAGTATGAAATTAGTTTTAAAGTCTAATACTTCAAAATGAGATTTGTTGAAAATATTGTTATCTAGTACACCTGTATGCAATAGGAAATCGTTGATTTGATCGCTCATTACATCTTCTTTAATACAATGCATTAAGTAATCCACAAATTCATTCCACTGTACATCTTTAATATGGTAATTATTTTGATTATACACATGCATCAATTGTTTAAGTGAAAGGTGGTTATTATTATATATATGATGGATCTCGTTATTTAGTTGATTATTTTTAATCAATTGGCTACATGCTTTAGCTGCCTGATCAACAGGAGTAAATTCTAAATCATCATTTTCTAAATCTGGGAATATTTCTAGGTTTCTAAATGATTTTATAATGCTATAGAAAGCATTGTTTTCTTCATTCTTCTGGAATACTCCTGTACGAGAATCACATTGTAAATTACCTAATCTATAAATATTTGTTTCTACACCTTGCTCTCTACTAGCAATCAATACTTTTTCAGCTTCTATCTTAGTATCTAAGTAAACATTATTCATTACCTGACCTAAATCTAAGTCATGTTCTGAAAATGTTAACTGTGCTTTCTCGTCTACCTTACCTGAAGCAATAGAAATTGTAGACATGTGGTGAATCTCTTTAGATTGATTGTATTTTGCAAATTGAATTAGTTGTTCAATACCGCCAACGTTTGCACCGTATGAAGCATCTGTTGTCGCAAAGTGGCTAACATTCGCCGCAGCGTTCACAATCATATCGATATTTTGAGATAACGACTCGTAAGTTTCTGATGTCATGCCTAGTTTTTCTAACTCGATATTACCTTCAATGATATGGATTCTTTCTGCATATTCAGGGTCAATTTGAGATTCAAAGTAATAAATCCAGTTACGATATAATTTCGTTTCTCCGTTAACCTCTTTATTACTTCTTACCATGACATAAATATTGAAGTCTGTATCTTCTAATAAATTGTTCAACATGTATATACCAAAGAATCCAGTAGCTCCTGTGAGCAATACATTTTTACCTTGTTTAACCGCTCCAGAGCTAATAACTTCATAATTTTCTACACTTTCTTCTTTATATTCATTAATTTCTTGAATAAATTCACTACTGAATTGATGTCCTTGTGCAGTATCTATATTTTTAAGCATTTCTAACTTAGTTAGAATATTTGTTTGATCTTTTGCAGCTATAGACTCACTGATACGATCAATCGTTTGTAGTTCGAAAATATCTTTAATTGAAATGTTATATGATTTTGATAATAACGATGTCAGTTTAATCGCTATGATAGAATCGCCACCAATTTCAAAGAAATTGTCATAAACACTTATGCTATCAGTGTTTAATACTTCTTTCATTGCTTGAACAACATCTGCTTCGATTTCATTTCTAGGTTCAACAAATTCCTGTCTTTCAACTTCAATTTCAGGTAATGCACGCTTGTTTAACTTACCATTAGATGTAACCGGCAATTGTTCTATTTGCGTCATATAAGCTGGCACCATATAGTCTGGTACTTTGCGTGCAAGTTCAGTCTTAATATCAGCAAATGAAATTGGCTGATCAGCAACAAGATAGGCACAAATCGCTAGTTCTTCGCTAGCCATTGGTTTAGCAATGACACCTGCATCAGAAATGTTTTCAATACGTAATAAGTGGCTAGAAATTTCACCAAGTTCAATACGATAACCACGAATTTTAACTTGTTCGTCTATACGACCTAAATATTCTATTTCTCCATCTGTTGTCCATTTTGCTAAGTCACCTGTACGGTATACTTTTCCTTCACCGAATGGATTATCAATAAACTGTTGTTGTGTTAATTCAGGACGATTGAGGTAACCATTTGTTACAGCAACACCTGCAATACAAAGCTCTCCTGGAACGCCGATACCTGTATGTTGGTTATTATTATTTAGAACATACATTTGCACATTAGCAATTGGTCGACCAATTGTTATAATATCGTACTCTTGATTTGGTGGTAACGGATTATAAGTTACCTCAATTGATGCTTCTGTCGGACCATATAAATCAATTAGCAATGTATCATTGTGCTGACCGATTATCGAATTAAAGCGGTTTGCTTGTTCAGATTTCAGTGCTTCACCTGTTGCAAGAACTGTATTAATAGATGCTATTTCAGCCACTTCATTTGTTGATTTAATATAATCAACAAACACACCTAACATCGAAGGTACAAAATGAATCATAGTAATTGCATGTTGTTGAATTAATGATGTGATTTTACTTGGATTTCCTTCTTCTCCAGACGGCAGTAACACGGCTTGCGCACCTACCATAGCGAATCCGAAAATTTCCCAAACTGATACATCAAATGTATATGGTGTTTTAAACATGATGATATCTTCTTCAGTAAAGTCATACTCATCAATCATCCAATTCAGACGGTTCAACACACCTTCGTAAGGAACAACCACCCCTTTAGGGTTACCTGTCGTACCTGACGTATATATTACATACATTAAATCAGATACATCTGTAATGTGGTTTAAATTGTCCATTGATAAATTAGCAAATTCATCTTTCTCAGTTACGTCAATTACATTTCTATCAAATTCAATACTTGTATCTAATGGGCGATCTGTAATCAACAATGTTGGCTGACTATCATTCAAGATATAGTTAATACGGTCACTAGGTTGACTAGGATCCATTGGTACATAAGCACCGCCAGCTTTTAATATTCCGTATATACTTACCATCATTTCTATGCTACGATTCGTCATTAAACCTACAAGTGAATTAGCTTCTACCCCTTCTGCACGTAATTTATGAGCTAGTTGGTTCACACGTACATTAAGTTCTTTGTAAGTTAAACTTTCACCTTCAAATGTGATGGCTGTTTGATTTGGTGTATTCGCAACTTGTTTTTCAAAACGTTCAACAAATGTTTGATTATTAGGTAAATCGGCATACGTATCGTTAAATGCATCGAGAATCTGTGTTCTCTCTTCTTCTGTAGTCATATCAATGTCACTAATATTTTGGGCTGGATGTTGTACCACTTCGCTTAATATTTTCAGATAGTGATTCAACATACGTTCAACTGTTTGTGGTTCAAATAATTCTGCAGCGTATTCTAGTGACACTTTGTATGCTTCGTTATCTTCAATCATCATATTTAAATCAAACTTAGCTTTTGTGTTTGTTGCTTGTTTTTCTTTAATGTCCCAATCTTCAATTTGAAGATCTTGTGTTTCATTATTTTGTAACGTGAATAGCACATCAAAGAGTGGGTTACGTGTTAAGTCGCGTCTTTCTACAACCTCATCCACTAATTCTTCTAATGGATACTCTTGATTATCATATGCTTTCAGTGCAGTATCTCTCACTTCATCTAAAAATTGATTGAATGCTTTGTTATTTTCAGGATAAGCACGCATAGGCAACGTATTAACAAACATACCTAATAAATTATCTGTATCTTGGTGTGTACGCCCTGAGATTGGGCTACCTATAACCACATCTTCTTGTCTACTATATTTATGCAATAAAATCATAAATGAAGACAGTAAAATCATATAGTCTGTACTATTAGTTCTTTGAGCCAATTCATGTAATGCATCTCTTGTCTCTTTAGGCATTTCAGCTGATATCGTTTTACCTGTAAAGCTTTGTTGTTTAGGTCTTGAATGATCATAAGGTAAATCTAATACTGGTGCTTCATCTTCGAATTGAGACAACCAGAATGCACGTTGATCACTTAAATCACGACTATGCATCCATTCACTATAATCTTTGTATTGTACTTTTAGCTGTTCTAAAGTTCTTTCGTGATATAGTGCGATAAATTCTTTAATAATTAGATTAATAGAGAAACCATCTGAAATAATATGGTGAATATCAAAGAGTAAGATATGACGTTTGTCAGCCAATTTAACGATTTTCACTCTTAATAATGGTGAGTGTCTTAAATTAAATGGTCTTACAAAGTTATTCAATAATGTTTCATAATCATCTATATCTGTTTCTTCATAATCTACAGTTATATTTGCCTGTTCATCTATAATTTGTACGGGCTCCCCGTCTATCGTTTCAAAATGAGTTCTCAATACTTCGTGACGTTCCACTAAGCTTTGGAATACATCTTCAACACGTGCTACATCAACGACACCATTAATTTCTAGCATACTTGGCATATTGTAAGCCGTTTGACCTTGCACCATTTCATTCAACACATATAAGCGTTTTTGCGGAGAAGATGCCAGATAGTATGACTTCGATTCAGCTGTAGGAATATTTTGTCCATCCAAGCTACTTTCCTGGTCATTTAATACTTTTCCAAGTTGTGCAACTGTAGGACTTTCAAATATTACTTTTAATGGTAAACGTATACCAGTTTCACCTTCGATTTTATTAATCACATTGATGGCTTTTAGTGAGTGTCCTCCTACTTCAAAGAAATTATCATATATACTTACCCGTTCAATATTTAATACTTCACCAAAAATATTTGTGAGCATTTCTTCTATCTCATTTGTAGGAGCAACATAATTTTCACTTTCAACCTGGATTTCAGGCAATTGCTTTTTATCTAATTTACCATTTGATGTTACTGGTAAAATATCGATTTGAGTCATATATGTTGGTACCATATAATCTGGTAAATTTTGATTAAGTTGTGATTTAATCTCATCAAAGTCAATACTTTCATCTGAAACTAAATAAGCGCAAATTGCCAATTCTTCACCATCCATTGGTTTAGCAACGACTGCTACGTCTGAAATCAGATTAATCTGACGTAATAAACTTTCAATTTCACCTAACTCAATACGATAACCACGAATCTTAACTTGCTCATCAATACGGCCAAGATATTCAACGTTACCTGTCGTACTCCATTTTGCCAAGTCGCCCGTACGATATAATTTACCTTCACCAAATGGATTATCAATAAATTTCTCGTCCGTCAAATCCGGTCGATTTAAGTAACCTTTCGTAACACCTACGCCACCGATACATAATTCTCCTGGAACGCCGATACCCATTAAACTTTCATCTTCATTCATAATATAAGCCTGAATGTTTGCGATTGGACGACCAATTGGGATCTTGTCATACGTTTCACCCGGCGCACATGGGTAATAAATCACTTCGATTGAAGCCTCTGTTGGACCATATAAATCAATCAATAATGAATTGTTTGGTTCGCCAATTAAAGCATTAAATTGATTTACTTGTTCTGCTTTTAATGCTTCACCACTAGCAAGTACATAGTTAACTGTAGCAATATCTTCTACTCTATTAGTTGATTTAATAAAGTCGATAAACACACCTAACATAGATGGCACAAAATGAACCATTGTAATGTTGTGATGATCAATAAGTGAAGTTATTTTTTCAGGATTACTTTCTTCACCTGAAGGTAAGAGTATTGCTTGACCGCCAACCATAGTTGGTCCGAATATCTCCCAAACAGAAACATCAAACGTAAATGGTGTCTTAAATAAAATCGTATCTTCATTGTTGATGTAATATTTATCAATCATCCAATGCAGACGGTTCATTACTCCTTTATACGGTACCATAACGCCTTTTGGTTTACCTGTTGTACCAGATGTATAAATAACGTACATCAAGTCTTTGACATCTGTAACCTTGGATAAATTATCTGTTGATTGTGTCTCTACTACTGAATCGTCTGTTAAGTTTAATACAGCTTTATTAAAGTCTATTGTTGCATCTAACGTTTGATCAGTTAACAGTACGTTTGGTTGACTATCTCCTAAAATGTAGTTGATACGATCACTTGGATAGTTTGGATCGATAGGAACATAAGCACCACCAGCTTTGAGAATACCGTAGATACCAATCATCATTTCTAATCGACGATTCGTCATCAAGCCGACGAGCGTATTAGGTTGAACACCTTCAATACGTAAATAGTTCGCAAGTTGGTTCGCTTTAGCATTTAACATTGCGTAAGTTAAACTTTCACCTTCATAGGTAATAGCTATTTCATTAGGTGTTTTGGCTACTTGTGCTTCAAAAATTTCCACAAAAGTTTTAGTGTTGTTGAACGGAACAGCTGTATCATTGAACTCATTAAATATTTTAGCCTCTTCTTGTTTGGTAATCATTTGAAGATCACTGATTTTTTGTTCAGGTTGTTGAACACTATGCTTCAATATTTCTAAATAATGATCTAACATACGCGCGACTGTATCTTGATTAAACAATTCTTCTGCAAACTCCAATGAAATCTTATAACCATCATCATCAAAAATCGTCATACTTAAATCAAATTTCGCGTTAGTCGTTGAAGGTTCTTTCTGTTCAATAGACCAATCTTCTATTTGAAGACTTTCTGTTTCGTTGTTTTGCAATGTGAATAGTACATCAAATAATGGATTACGTGTTAAGTCACGTGTTTCAACTATTTCATCTACAAGAGCTTCTAACGGATATTCTTGATTATCGTATGCTTTCAATGCAGTATCTTTGACTTCAGAGAGTAATTGATTAAACGTTTTACTTCTCTCTGGGTATGCACGCATAGCTAACGTATTTACAAACATACCTAGCATATTTTCTGTATCTTTGTGTGTTCTTCCTGAAATAGGGCTACCGACAACAATATCTTCTTGGCGACTATACTTATGCAATAATACATTAAATGAAGCCAATAGAATCATAAAGTCCGTGCTACCTGTTGTCTGTGATAATTTTTGTATCTCTTGACGTAATTCTTCCGGCACTTCAACGCTTACAGATTTTCCTGTGTAACTTTGTTGAATAGAACGCGCGTGATCATAAGGTAAATCTAGAACTGGTGCATCTTCTTCAAATTGTGATAACCAGAAGGCGCGTTGATCACTTAAATCACGTGTGTGCATCCATTCACTATAATCTTTATATTGCGCAGTCAAGGTTTCTAACGCTTGTCCGTGATATAAAGCAGTAAATTCTTTAATGATTAGATTAATTGAAAAGCCATCAGAGATAATATGATGCATATCGAATAGCAATACGTAACGCTGCTCGGCACATTTAACTACTTTCACTCTAAGTAATGGAGCATGCGCTAAATTGAAAGGTCTAATAAAGCGATTTAAAAGTTGTTCATAGTCTTCAGTCGACACTTCTTCATAATCAACCGTAATGTTTGCCTGTTCATCTATGATTTGAACTGGTTCACTATCTACCGTATCAAAATGTGTTCTCAATGCTTCATGACGATTCACTAAGCTTTGGAATGCACTTTGTACACGTTCAACATCTACTTCTCCACGAACTTCTAACATACTTGGCATATTATAAGCTGTTTGACCATCCATCATTTCATTTAAAACATAAAGACGTTTTTGTGGTGAAGATGCTAAATAGTGTGCTTTCGTTTCTGCCAATGGGATAGTTTGGCTGCTTAATTCGCCAGCATGAGTACCAATTGCTTTAGACAATTGTGATACTGTTGGATTTTCGAAAATAGCTTTCAATGGCATACGTACAGACATCTTACTTTCAATTTCATTAATTACACTAATCGCTCTTAATGAATGTCCGCCTATTTCAAAGAAATTATCCAAAGCACTAACGTTATCAAGATTTAATACTTCACCATACACTTCTGCAATCGTCGCTTCTGTTGCGTTTCTTGGTTCCACATAGGCTTTGTTTTCAAGCTTAATTTTTGGTAATCCTTTTTTATCTAATTTACCATTCGCAGTCACTGGTAAACTGTCAATTTGCATCATCAATGTAGGAATCATATAGTCAGGTAATTGTTTACCAAGCGTCGTTTTAATGGAATCAAAATCTACTACACTTTCTGAAACTACATATGCAGCAATCATTAAATCTGCATTGTTTTCGTCTGATTGTGTAACTACTGCAACTTCTGAAATGTTATCAATTTGAGCAATTGAACTTTCGATTTCACCAAGTTCAATACGATAGCCACGAATTTTAACTTGCTCATCAATACGTCCTATATAATCAATTTGGCCATCCTTGCTCCATTTAACCAAATCACCAGTTCGATACATTTTACCTTTACCAAATGGGTTGTCCACAAATTTGTCAGCAGTTAAATCTGGACGATTCAAGTAACCATTTGTTACAGCTGTACCGCCAATACAAAGTTCTCCTGGCACACCGATACCCAATAAATTATTATCTTCATTCATGATATAGGCTTGAGAATTAGCGATAGGTTTACCAATAGGTACTTCTGTGTATGATTGACCTGCAAAGACCGGATAGTATGTTACCTCAACCGTCGTTTCCGTAGGTCCATATAAATTGTAAAGTAATGTGTTATTTCTTAACCCAACTAAATCATTAAATTGGTTAACATGCTCTGCTTTTAATGCTTCACCACTTGTAAACACATGATTTAATGAAGCAATTTCAGACTCCTTATGACTTGTTTTGATGAAATCGATAAAGACGCTTAACATTGATGGAACAAAATGAGTCATTGTGATATCGTGTTGATCGATTACAGAAGCGATCTTCTCTGGGTTACTCTCTTCTCCTGAGCGTAGCATGATAATTTCGCCACCCATGACTGCCCAACCAAAGACTTCCCAGATAGATACGTCAAAAGTAAATGGTGTTTTAAATAATATTTTATCTTCTGTACCTAAACCGAAATAATCAACCATCCAATTCAAGCGATTCATAACACTACTGTAAGGTACCATAACGCCCTTAGGCTTGCCTGTCGTACCTGATGTATAGATGATATACATTAAGTTTGTTTCATCTATTACAAGAGGCAGATTCTCTGTTGGTAAATTATTAAGAGCTGTGTTATTTGTTAATTTAATGATTTCATTATCAAATTTAATATCATAAGCTATTTTTTCATCTGTTAGTAAGACACGCGGATTACTATCTTGCAAGATAAAATTCGTACGTTCATGTGGATGATTTGGATCTAATGGCACATAAGCACCACCAGCTTTCAAGATACCGTATATACCAATCATCATTTCTAAACGACGTTGAGACATAATACCGACTAAATCATTTGGTTTCACACCTTCGTTGCGTAATTGATATGCTACTTGGTTCGCACGTTCATTTAACGCTTGATAAGTTAAGTGTTCACCTTCAAATGTGATTGCAGTTTTATTTGGAGTTTGTTCCACTTGTTTTTCAAAGCGTTCTACAAAAGTCACAGTATTATTTAATTCTAATTCTGTATCATTGAATTGATTTAGAATTGTTTCTCTTTCAGCATCAGTGATTATTTCAATATCACTGATATTCTGTTCAGGACGACGTACTACACTAGAAATTATTTCTACAAAATGCGCTAACATGCGCTCTATTGTATCTTCACTAAACAACTCTTGTGCATATTCTAGTGAGACTTTATAATCTTCGTTTTCATGAATTGTCATACTCAAATCAAATTTTGCGTTTGTATTTGAAGTTTCTTTTTTCTGTATTAACCAATCATCTATTTGTAAGCTTTGCTTGTCATTATTTTGTAACGTGAACAACACATCAAATAAAGGATTACGTGTTAAATCACGTTTTTCTACGACTTCATCTAACAATGCTTCTAAAGGATATTCTTGGTTATCGTAAGCTTTTAAAGCTAGCTCTCTAACTTCATCTAATAATTGGCTAAATGTCTTATTTCTTTCTGGGTACGAACGCATTGCTAAAGTATTAACAAACATACCTAGCATATCCTCAGTATCTCTATGTGTACGTCCTGAAATAGGACTACCTACGACAACATCCTCTTGTCTACTATATTTATGCAATAGCACCATGAATGATGACAACAGAATCATATAATCCGTACTGCCTGTTGTTTGAGACAATTGATGGATAGCCTTTTGAACGTCCTCAGGCATTTCCAAGCTCACTGTTTTTCCAGTAAAGCTTTGCTGATTAGGTCTAGCGTAATCATAAGGTAAATCTAAGACAGGAGCTTCATTTTCAAATTGAGATAACCAAAATTCACGCTGGTCGTTTAAGTCACGTGCTTGCATCCACTCACTATAATCTTTGTATTGTACACTTAATGGCTCTAACGCTTGTTCATGATATAAAGCAGAAAATTCTTTCATGATAATGTTGATTGAGAAACCATCAGAAATAATATGATGCATGTCATAAAGTAGTACATAGCGTTGTTCAGCTATTTTAGCTATTTTAACTCTTAATAACGGAGCTTGACCTAAATCAAACGGTTGAACAAATTCATTTAGTATAGCAAATTCGTCTTCTTCATTAATTTCTTGGTAATCTACAACGATAGTTGCTGAGTCATTAATTACTTGAACGGGCTCGCCTTTTATCGTTTCAAAATGAGTTCTTAACGCTTCGTGACGATTTACTAATTTTTGGAATACATCTTCTACACGTGATACATCAACATTACCTTGAATTTCTAACACGCTCGGCATGTTATACGCTGTTTGACCATCTACCATTTCGTTTAAAACATATAGACGTTTTTGTGGTGAAGATGCTAAGTAATACGGTTTACTTTCAGCTTGAGGGATACTTTGACTATTTCCATTATCAGTATATGTGTCAACAACTTTTGCAAGTTGTGCAATAGTAGGACTTTCGAACACTAATTTCAATGGTAATCGTTTACCGACTTCACTCTCAATCTTATTAATAATACCGATTGCTTTTAACGAATGACCACCAATTTCAAAGAAGTTATCATTTGTACTTACCTTCTCAATATTTAAAACAGACTCAAAAATAGAAGCTAACATAGATTCTGTTTCAGTTTCAGGCGCTACATAAACCTTACCTTCAACTTTAATTTCTGGTAACGCACGTTTGTTTAACTTACCACTTGAAGATACTGGTAGTTCATCTATTTGAGTCATATAAGATGGAACCATATAGTCTGGTAATTTATGGTTTAATTCTGTTTTTACTGCATCAAAGTCAATAACTTGATCCGACACTATATAAACACAAATTGCTAATTCTCCATCAACCATAGGTTTTGTGATAACTGCTACATCTAAAATAGCTTTATTCTGACGTAAGACACTTTCAATTTCGCCTAATTCAATACGGTAACCACGAATTTTAACTTGTTCATCAATACGACCAGAATATGAAATATTACCGTCAGCATTCCATCGAGCTAAATCTCCTGTACGATACAGTTTGCCTTCACCAAATGGATTGTCGACAAATTTTTCTTGCGTTAATTCAGGGCGGTTTAAATAACCTTCTGTAACATTGACCCCGCCTATTACAAGCTCTCCAGAAACACCAATACCCATAACATGGTTATCTTCGTCTAAAATATAAGCTTGTGTATTGGCAATCGGTTTACCAATTGGAATATTCGTATAGTGAACATCACTATATGTTTCAAAACTTGTTACATCAATCGTTGCTTCAGTAGGGCCATACAAGTTAATCAATTGTGTGTTATTTTTTCCACCTATATATTCATTAAATTGGTTTACTAATTCTGGTTTAAGTGCCTCACCACTTGCTAAAACATATCTTAAGCTAGAAACTAAGTGTGCTTGCTTTGTACCTTTAATGTAATTAATAAATACATTAAACATAGATGGCACAAAGTGGACCATTGTTGCTTCAGATGTTTGTATTAGAGAAGTAATTTGTTCAGGATTACCTTCTTCTCCTGAAGGTAATAGCACAGCTTGTGCACCAACCATTGCAAAACCGAAAATTTCCCAAACTGACACATCAAAGGTAAAGGGCGTCTTGAAACAAATAATATCATCGCTATCGATATGATATTTATCATAAACCCAGTTCAGTCTATTCATTACGCTTTCACCAGCAACTAAAACGCCTTTCGGACGACCAGTCGTTCCAGATGTATAAATAACATACATTAAATTAGAGACATCAGTGATATGCTCTAAATTAGTTGTCGGCAACGTTTTCAGTACCTGGTTCTTAGTGATATCAATCACTGTATTATCATAAGCAATGTCACTATCTGGTGTTCTATCAGTCAATAATACAGTTGCTTGGCTATCCTCTAAAATATAATTAATACGATCTTTAGGATAATTTGGATCCACAGGTACATATGCGCCACCCGCTTTAAGAATACCGTATATGCCGATAATCATTTCTAAGCGGCGATTTGTCATTAATGCGACAAGAGAATTTGCTGTCACACCTTCATTACGTAGTTGATATGCTAGTTGGTTCGCACGTTCATTTAATGCGTGATAACTTAAACTTTCACCTTCATAGGAAATTGCCGTTTTATCTGGTGTCTTCGCAACTTGATTTTCAAAACGCTCAACAAATGTTTGCGTGTTATTAAATGGCACCGTCGTATTATTAAAGTCATTAAATATAACGTCTCTTTCATTTTGTGTCACCATTTCAATTTCACTAATCTTAGATGTTGGTTGATCTGCTATATTTGAAACTAATTCCATAAAGTGCGTTAACATACGCTCAATCGTATCTTGTTCAAATAATTCTTGTGCGTATTCTAAGGCAATTTTATAACCATTATTGTCATAAACTGTCATACTCAAATCAAATTTTGCATTAGTAAACGAAGCCTCTTTTTGCTCTGTTGACCAATCATCGATTTGGAAACTTTCATTTTCATTGTTTTGTAATGTAAAGAGCACATCAAATAATGGATTACGTGTTAGATCACGTTTTTCTACAATTTCATCTACAAGTGCCTCTAACGGATATTCTTGATTATCAAAAGCTTGTAATGATGTATCTTTAACTTCTGCTAACAATTGTTCAAATGACTTGTTACGCTCTGGATTAGAACGCATTGCCAATGTATTAACAAACATACCTAACATATTTTCTGTATCTTTGTGTGTACGACCAGAAATCGGACTACCTACAACAATATCTTCTTGTCTACTATATTTATGCAATAACACCATAAATGATGACAATAGAATCATATAATCTGTAGTACCAGTAGCTTGAGACAGTTGATTAATAGCATTTCTTGTCTTTTCTGGCATATCCATACTTACTGTTCTACCTGTAAAGCTTTGTTGATTTGGTCTAGCGTAATCGTATGGCAAGTCTAGTACTGGTGCTTCTTCTTTAAATTGAGATACCCAGAATTGACGTTGTTCAGCTAAATCACGCGAACGCATCCACTCACTATAATCTTTGTATTGTACTGTTAATTCATCTAATGTACGGCCTTTATATAGTGCTGTGAATTCTTTGATGATGAGATTAATAGAGAAACCATCAGAAATAATATGATGCATATCAAATAATAAAATGTATTGTTTTTCTGCACATTTAACAACTTTAACTCTTAATAAAGGTGCGGTTGTTAAATCAAACGGTTTAACAAAATCACTCAACAACGTATCATAATCTTCCGTTTGCGTTTCTTCATAATCAATCTGGATGCTGCCTTCATCATCAATAATTTGAACTGGTTCACCATCAACAGTGTCAAAGTGTGTTCTCAATGCTTCATGACGATCTACCAGTGCTTGGAACGTATTTCTCACACGTTCTACATCAACCTCACCTCGAATTTCTAACATACTCGCCATATTGTAAGCAGTTTGTCCCTCAACCATTTCATTTAAAACGTATAAACGTTTTTGTGGTGAAGAAGTGAGATAATACGGTTTAGTTTCTGCTAAAGGAATACGGCGTTCAATCGCATCGCTTACTTCGCTATCAATCACTTTTGAAAGTAGAGCAGCTGTTGGATTATCAAATATTTTTTTCAGAGGTAAACGCTTATTAGTTTTACTTTCAATTTCATTTATTACACTAATTGCTTTAAGTGAATGTCCACCAATTTCAAAGAAGTTATCAAAGATACTTACGCGTTCTATATTTAATGTAGCACTAAATATATCAACGACCATCGCTTCCATATCATTTCTAGGCGCAACATACTCCAAATTTCCTACTTTTATTTCTGGTAGAGCTTTTTTATTTAGCTTACCACTTGAAGATACAGGTAACTCCTCAACTTGCATCATATAAGTTGGTACCATATATTCAGGTAATTGTTGGCTTAATTCAGCTTTTAATGATTCGAAATCTATTGTTTGGTCTGAAACAATATAAGTACAAATTGATAACTCATCATCAATAATAGGCTTAGCAACAACTGCAACATTTAAAATGTCATCATTCTTACGCAAGATACTCTCGATTTCACCTAATTCAATACGGTAACCACGAATTTTAACTTGCTCATCTATACGACCTAGATAAGAAATATTGCCGTCATTATTCCATTGAGCCAAATCTCCTGTACGGTATATTTTGCCTTCTCCAAATGGATTATTAACGAATTTTTCTTGTGTTAATTCAGGACGGTTCAAGTAACCTCTTGTAACGTTGATACCCCCAATACACAATTCACCTGGTACGCCAATACCCATTACATTGTTATCTTCATTTAAAATATAAGCTTGTGTGTTCGCAATCGGCTTCCCAATTGGCACTACGTCATATTTAACATTATGGTCAAAGTCAAAACTCGTAACATCAATTGTTGCTTCTGTTGGGCCATATAAATTTATTAATTGTGTACTATTTTTACTACCAATAAGCTCGTTAAATTGATTTACGATACTCGGTTTTAGCGCTTCTCCACTCGCTAAGACATATCTTAGACTCGAAATCATTTGTGTTTGGTTTGTCGCTTTAATAAAGTTAATAAACACGTTAAACATTGATGGCACAAAGTGGACCATTGTAGGCGTGTCATTTTGTATAACTGAAGTAATTTTTTCAGGGTTACCTTCTTCGCCTGAAGGTAATAGTACTGCTTGAGCACCAATCATTCCGAATCCAAATACTTCCCATACAGATACGTCAAACGTAAATGGTGTTTTGAAGAAGACTATATCTTCATTGCCAATACCATACTTATCTATAAGCCAATTCAAACGGTTCATTAAACTTTCTCCTGAAACAAGAACCCCTTTAGGCTTACCTGTTGTCCCTGATGTATAGATGACATACATTAAATTGTTTACATCTGTAATATGCTCTAAATTGGCAGTAGGGAGTGAGGCTAATGTCTCATTATTAGAGATATCAATCACTTTATGGTCATATGAGATTGTTTCTTGCAACTCATTATCTGTCAAGAGTACTGTTGCTTGGCTATCTTCTAAAATGTAGTTAATACGGTCCGCTGGATAATTAGGGTCTATTGGAACATAAGCACCGCCTGCTTTGATAATTCCATAGATAGCCACTAACATTTCTAGGCTTCTGTTAGCCATTACAGCAACAAGAGACTCTGATTCGACTCCTTCAGAACGCAAACGATATGCCATTTGATTGACCTTGGCATTGAACGCTTTATAAGTTAGACTTTCTCCTTCATATTTGATTGCTGTTTTGTTTGGAAATTTAGATACTTGTTCTTCAAATCGTTCGATAAATGATTGGCTATTATTCAATGCTAAATCCGTATTGTTAAAGTCATTTAAAATCATTTCTCTTTCTTCACCAGAGACAATTTCAATGTCTTTAATTTTGCGTTCCGGTGCTTCAATCATGCTATTCAAGACATGTAAGATCGTCTCATGTAATTGATAAACACCTGCTTCATCCAATACATCAATTTGATAATCATAATCTATATCTAAGCCATTTTTACTGCTTCTATTACTGATGTTAACACTTAATGGCGCATTGTTTGTCCCGTTGTCTAACCATTCATCTAGGAAACCATCATTCATAAATTCAGCATCGTATTGTGCATTTTGGAAGGACACAAAGCAGTCTACTAAACCTTTTTTATTCCCACTATTTTCAACAATATACTCGTATGGGTATTTTCTATGTTTTAATACATTAAGACTTTCTAGCTTAATCTTGTTTAAGTAAGATTTAACAGTTGCTTCTTTGTCCATTTCAACGATTATGGGTAATACTCTTGAAAATACTCCTGTGGAAGTTTTCTCTTTTCGATTATTCCTATTATGTATCAGCAATCCAACAGAATTAGTTTTAGACAATGTTTTTTTATGTTTAATTATATGCATTATTGCTGAAAAAAGATTACTTATACTCACATCATTTTCTTCACAGAAACGTTTAACATTTTCAGCATCTTGATCCAACAAGTTAATACTTATTCTCTTACCAACTGCACTGTCCAATGTTGTCTTCTCAAAGAGGATGTTGTCTTCGAAATTTTCTAATTTTTCTAACCAAAAATCTTTATCTTTTGTGAAACGCTTAGTTGTTTCATAATCCATTTCTGTAGAAATTGCTTCAAAATAGGCTGCACTTTCTGTCTCTTTATCTTCTTTACCCACTAATTTTTTAGATAGGTTATCTACAACAATTGTTACACCCCATGCATCACTAATTAAATGGTGTTGTAACAAGAATATTACGTAATGTCCCTGAGGCGCTTTCGCTATAATCACTCTATAAAGTGGTTCATCCAAGTTAAAGATATTCATAGTAGCACTTTCTCGAACCCACTTATCATAGCCGACTTCATCTTGATAAAAGTCTACAAACTCAAAATCTTGATGTTCATAGTCCACTAGATACTGCTTGTATTCTCCCTCTTCTCTAGTAACTCTTATTCTTAAAGTGTCATGTTGCTCTATGATTTTATTGAAGGCTTCATTTACTTCGTCATATCCTAAACCATTATTCATATGAACAATACCAGCAATATTATTAATGCTAGTGTTCTCATAAAATTGTTCTATTTGTAAAATTTCCTTTTGTGCGTATGATAACAATTTTTTATTCGCCAATTAAAGCTGCCCCCCTATAAATATATAGTACATAACTTATAATAATATTATTTAAAGCATTCTTCAATGATATTATATTTTTTATTTACACTACAGTTAAATAAATTCCCAATTATCAGTTGTTTAAACATTTATAAATCTTTCGTTATTTATTTTAATTTAGAATCAATTAATTACTTTAATTAATTATAACCTTACATTAAACTTTATTTATTATTAAAGTAATAATACACTCTTGAATTGCGCTTAACTCTATTGTATTATTCTGATTTTTCAGTTATTTCAAAACATAGCTTTTTAATTAAACTCTATTTACATCATGTTCTTACGACTTTTTCTCAGTTCAGTAAACACATATTTATAAAAACAAAAAAATACACCTTCAATACTTGAAGATGTATTAGTTATCATATTATACTTCACACATTTACACACACATATAATATAATTTCACACATTTTAATATACTTTTAAATAGTCTACACAACATTCACACAATGTTTGTAGATTAGAACGGTAAATCGTCATCACTAATATCAATAGGTCCGTTTGCATTTGCAAATGGATTATCTGATTGATTATTATTTGATGTATTGTTGTTATTATTATTGTTATTTTGATATGACGCTGTATTTTGTCCTGATTGTTGTCCGCCAAAGTTTTGGAAATTATTATTACTTTCTTGACCATGACGTTGGTTTTGATTTTTAGGTTCAAGGAATTGAACGCTATCACAAACTACTTCAGTTACAAAAACACGACGTCCTTCTTGGTTTTCATAGCTACGTGATTGAATGCGACCGTCAACGCCCGCTAAACTACCTTTGAACAAGTAGTTATTTACATTATCTGCTTGTTTTCTAAAAACGACACAATTAATGAAATCTGCTTCGCGTTCCCCTTGCGCATTTGTAAACGTACGGTTTACTGCTAGAGTAAAAGTCGCAACACTCACGCCTGAGGGTGTTGTTCTATATTCTGGATCTTTCGTTAAACGACCGACTAAAACAACTCTATTTATCATTTAAACGACCCCCATCTATTATTTTCTTGTCTTATCTTCGTCTTCACGAATTACGATATAACGGATTACATCGTCTGAAATTTTAGCTAAACGTTGGAATTCGTCAGTAGCTTCATTATCAGAAGTTTGGATACGTACGATATTGTAGTAACCTTCACTGAAATCATTGATTTCGTATGCTAAACGGCGTTTGCCCCAATCCTTAGCTTCTAAAACTTCTGATCCTTGAGAAGCCAAGATTCCGTTGAAACGTTCAACGACAGCTTTTTTAGCGTCTTCTTCAATGTTTGGACGAACGATGTACATAACTTCATATGTTCTCATTTTATAATTGCACCTCCTTGTGGTCTATACGGCTCGTCATCATTTGTGACAAGCAAGGAATAATTTTCATTACTCACAATCAAGAATTATAGCACAAGCATTTACTTTTTACAATGGTTATACATCTTTAGCAGTTGCTTAATTTAATATGCATGTTTCATATGAAACATTCGAAAACATTAATTTTGCAATAGTTATTTCTCCTATTATAGATGGCCGCTTACTTTATATTAAATAAATTGACACCATTTCATTTATTTAAATTTATAAATCACAATTCATTATTTTAATAAAAAATAAATGTCATTTAAGCTAAGGTTGAAAATCTACTTTAATTCTACTAGCATAACCACTATGTTCGTTTTTTATATTTTTAACCACTTTATTTTAGTAGTATTTTTTAAGTACATAAACAAAGGAGTATATTATGGTTTCTGCAATTAAAAAAGGATTTGTTACAGTGTGTGTATTATTTGCATCAACAACAACTATTAACTCTGCATATGCAGCTGATAATACCTCAAGTCAAAAAGGAACAATGGGATATGGATACCAACAATATTTAAATAAACATCAAGAAAACGGTACAAATCAAGAGAAATCAAACCGTTCTAATGATATTCAATCAGAAGCTGGAACTACGCAAAATGGCGAACGTATTTTAGATATTTCTGAATGGCAAGGCGATTTGACTGAACAAGAAGTAAAGGACTTAAAAGCAAACTATGATTTCATTATCATTAGAGCCCAATACGGTTCAGAAAAAATAGACGAGTCCTTAGAACACAATTCTGATTTATTAGACAAACACAACTTAGATTTCGGTGTATATTCATATAGTATGTATGAAAACCCTGATGACGCACGATATGAGGCGCAAACTTTATATAACCGAGCCCCAAAAGCAAGTTTTTATATAAATGATTTTGAACAAAATTCAGTTACTTCTGGCACTACCGAAGAAAGCACGGATGCTTGGTATGATGAAATGAAAGGTTTAGCTGGAAATAAAAAAGTACTATTTTATTCATACGAAAATTTCATGTTAGAACATGCTGAACAATCTGTAGAAAATTATGATGGCTACTGGATGGCTAACTACAACCCAGGTCAGCCTACTCGCGATCACGTTTTATGGCAGTATACTGATAGCTATGCTTCCCCTGAATTAAATCAAGAAGTAGATGCGAATTATACAGGACCAAATGTTAGTACTGATTGGTTCATCTCTTAACCTTTATAAACATAATAAAGGGAATAGATCTTAAACTATTACCAATCTAATGATTAAGGCTGGGACAATTTAAATTGCCCCAGCCTGTTTTATAATATTGAGATATTTATACCTCAGTATTCCAATATATCATTTGGAGACCTATTGTTTTACACATTAAATCTAAAGTGTACAACGTCGCCATCTTTCATAATGTATTCTTTACCTTCTAAACGCTGTTTACCAGCATCTTTGGCACCATTTTCACCGTTAAATTCAACGTAGTCGTCATAACTAGTAACCTCTGCACGAATAAAACCACGTTCAAAATCCGTATGAATGATACCCGCACATTGTGGAGCAGTCATACCTTTAATAAATGTCCATGCACGTACTTCTTGTACACCTGCTGTAAAGTAAGTAGCAAGACCAAGCAAGTCATAAGTTGTACGAATTAAACGATCGAGACCTGGTTCTTCAATACCTAAATCTTCTAAGAACATTTCTCTGTCTTCATCCTCAAGTACAGCAATTTCTTCTTCAATTTTAGCACTGATTACGATAACTTCAGAATCTTCTTTCGCTGCATATTCGCGGATAGCTTTTACTTTTTCATTATCTTCATCGCCAATTTCGTCTTCACCTACGTTAGCGATATATAACATTTCTTTAGATGTTAACAATTGAGCTTGGTTCACATATTTTTGATCTTCTTCTGTAAATTCCAAACTTCTTACAGGATTTCCCTCTTCTAAAGCTTCTTTAATTCTTGATAAAATACGAGTTTCATTAACTGCATCTTTATCTTTTTGACGTGCCATTTTTTCTAATTTTGGTAAACGCTTATCTACAGATTCTAAATCTGCTAATACGAGTTCCATATTAATAACTTCAATATCATCAATCGGATCTACACGACCAGAAACATGTGTAACATTATCATCGTCAAAAGCACGAACAACTTGGCAAATCGCATCTACTTCACGAATATGGGATAAGAATTTATTACCTAAACCTTCCCCTTTAGAAGCTCCTTTAACAATACCTGCAATATCGGTAAATTCGAATGTAGTTGGAATTGTTTTTTTCGGTTCTACCATTTCTGTTAACACGTCTAATCTACTATCTGGCACTTCGACTATTCCTACGTTAGGATCAATTGTTGCGAATGGGTAGTTTGCTGCAAGTGCACCTGCTTTTGTAATTGCATTAAAAAGTGTAGACTTTCCTACGTTTGGTAAGCCGACAATACCTGCTGTTAAAGCCATTATTCATTCTCCTTATCGGTAGTATCTTGTTGTGATACCACAATTTTTTTTAGTTTTTTATTAAATGTTTGTCTAGGAATCATAATACTGCGCTGACAGTTTTCACATTTTATTCGGATGTCTGCACCTACACGAATGATTTTAAAACGATTCGTACCACATGCATGCTGCTTTTTCATTTCTACAATATCATTCAAACCGTAATTGGATGTCATTCTGTAACACCTCCGACCGTCTTATGCATTATTTTGTTGATTTGCTTCGTATTGTACCATCATTGGTTGTGGCATTTTAATTTCTTTAAGTTTAAATAATTTCAATATTTCTTTTCTTAAAATGCGTGCACCTGTAAAGCCTTCTCCAGGTATCGTCTCTGCAGAAATACGCAATACGATTTCATTATTTGTGATAGAATTTACACCAACAACCTCTGGCGTAGATATAAATAAATAGTATTTCGAGCGAATTGCCTCAAAAGAATCATTTAATTCATCTTCCACTTTATCAATATCTTCTGTTATGGAAACTGGAATTTCTACTATTGCTTCACCATTTATTACGGAGTAATTCGTAATTTCACCAACGCTACCATTTGGTAATGTAGTCAACTCACCAGAAATAGTATTAATACGCATCGATCTTAACCCTATTGATTTAACAGTACCTTCTGCTACTGGAGCGCCACCATTGCTAATTTTAACATAATCTCCTACATCAAATTGGTTTTCAAAAATTATAAAAAATCCAGTAATAATATCTTTAACTACTGTTTGTGCACCAAAACCAACGGCTAATCCCACGACACCAGCACTTGCTATAATGCCTCCTACACTGATACCAAATTTACTTAAAATCGTAGTCAACACTATAAACCATACCACATATGATACTACATTTTGCACTAATGATATTAAAGTTTTTGAGCGTTTTTTATTACTATTCTTGCCTTTATTTTGAATTTTAAAGAACTGTGCGATACCTTTGTTCACAAAATGTAAAATAACCCATGCAGCCACTACGTAAACTATTATCATTATTAAATTAGAGAGTAATGATTGATATGTTTCTGGCTGTAATAATGGCTCTATTATAGAATAGAGAATATTTTTCACTTGATTCAACTATATTTCCTCCTTAACACAACTTCACTTCATTTTATTATAACCTTTTCAAAGGTAAAACAAATCCAACTTTCGCTCTAAATTAAAATCTTATCCACAATTTATGCTACTAGTTAATTGCAGTAAAAGTTAACCTCATCTAGTTTATTAAAAATATAAACATTAGCAAAGTATTTAAGCATAATTGTCACGTTATTTTTAACTTTTGTAATTAAAAAATGGCAAAAGAAAAAGAACCATAATTAAAAATTATGATTCTTTAACACCCAATTAGCAATATTACTATAAACTTTCATAATAATTCAAGTGTATTTTTATAGAACAGAAGAAATTCAAATTACGTAATGTATAAAAATAATCGATTTTAATTAATCACATTTTTATGTGAATCGCTTAATAATCATAAGTATAAAATTACATATAATTAATTTTTAAATAATTTTTATATATTAACATTTACGCATTGTTTTTATTCAGTTAGGGAATTTGCACCAAAAATTTATTCAATTATTATAATATTTATGTGTAGGAGGTGAACTCGCTTTTAATAAACTTTGTATATTAATATGACTGACCACTTTTACACAAGCTTTTAAACGAATTCATGTTACTTTATTTAAATAATACTTTTTTTCGTCGTTGTTGGGTATTAAATAGCTAAGTTACATATTATTTTCAAGCTAGTGGTTAAAGTTGAAATATTAATCCCGTAATACTTAGTTTATGTTCTACACTTTTAGTACTTTTAGAACAATGAATCTTTAACTAAGAATCTTAATTAAAGATTATGATACTTTAACACCCAATTATTTATATGATAATAGTTTTTAACGCAAACTTTACTCTTCCGGATTCCTGATTCATAACTAGTAATATGCACATACTGTCCCTTACAACAGTATGTGCATTTTTTAATGTTATTGCCACATACAATATTAGTTTAAGTATCAAACCCCTAAATATGTGCTTAATTTATTTCTAACAACTTTTCAACGTTACACATACTAAATACACTTAATTTATTAATAAATTAAGTGTATTACTTCGAAAAATTAGTCATTACTACTCAGCAAACTTTTTCTCTAAATCATTATATAATTTAAAAATCATTATACGTTCTCCAGTTATAGAGCTCAAGTCTGTATGAAAGCTTTTAACTTCTTCCCCTGAAATTGACAGCACAATTTTATTAAGTTCTTCTATACCTGATTCTACAAGTTTAGAACGTGTTCGTTTAATCGTTAATAACCCTTCATTCGTGCCACAAACTTTATACTCTGCTTGTGTCAATACACCTTGCAAACTGACTATAATCATATCACGCAATATGTCTGTTTTAACTGAAAGAGAACCACGACCAAGGAAGTCTTTTTCCCATTGTGTAATTGCTTTACTGATTTCAGATTCATAGGTACCTTTGGTTTTTTTCATTAAATATACATCTCCTGTAGAACCAAAATTAGAAATTTATTTTAACAAAGATAACAGTACCATTTTTCAGCAATTTTCTCTATAGCTATGCTATATTGCCTAGGAAATATAAGCTATCTCAACCATATATCAAATTTATTTATTAAATGTTATAAATGTGGAGACATTAGATGTCCCCACAACCACTTAAAGGTTAGTTGTCCAATCATGCCATAAACCTTGTTCATCAACACTGGCTAATCTAACCCAACCATTAACTATTTTTTGATTAAAATCAGGGTCATTATCCAATAAGTTTTTGATAAATGACTGTGGTGCTTGGATAACAATCAATAATCTTATCGGCGAATGGTACATCTTGTTATCAGACGCCATTACAGATTGCCATGGCAGTCCCGTTAATAAATCACTGGCGTTTCCTTGCATAACACCGATACCCGCCGTTACTGTTTGCGTTGCTTTACTACCACTACCATAAAAATGAGGCGCTACTGTCGACGCATAGTATTGCAGATTAATCCATTGCGCAACAAGTGCTGGACCGGCAATAATATTTGCTAATATGCTACCACCTTTATCATGTTGCCAATCATAATTATGCAAGAAGGCTCTACCTGCTAAATCACTATTTTTAGTTAATTCACGTTGGCCTATAATAAACGCTGCATTTTTCGCTAATCCCCATTCTGGTCTTATCTCGCTCCAATCATTAGCTTTACGATGAACTTGATTGACTGGGTTTGGCTTAACTATATTATTATCAGGTAACTGCGCCAACCTTTTTTCACTTGCGGCATAACTTATTTGAGGCATTGCCGCTTCTATTTTTTCATAAGCTATTTGTGCTTCTTGAGATAATTCAGGTAAATATATCCACTTCAATTCATCTACTGAAGTTTGATGTTCTGCAGCTGCAAAAATAGTTTCTTCTGGGATTTTAATACCTTCCTGTAATAAACTTTCTCTGACCTCTGTCATATTACACAAATGAGCCAACACTTTAGCATTGAAACCACTCGCTGCCCCACCACAGGCGCCACAATCTAATGAGGCTGCATAGGGATTATTAGCACTTTGACTACCATGACCACACATCACAACTAACGGTGCAAAGTCTTTAGTTAAATCCATTAATTTTAGTGCTTGTAATGTATAATTTACTTTTTCTGTTTTGGTGAAACCAATTGGTAATTCATCTTCAAAATGCATATGTTGATTGTTATGATGTTGATTACGATTCAATGTTAAAGTAGTATCTTGTGGTTTTTGTAACCAATTGCTATAAAACTTACGAATCATCGCTCCCACACGTCTCGGGATAAAACTTCTCGTTAACATTTGTAGCGATAGCCAAGGTCCACTCAATTCCGGTAAAAGTAAACTAGGCAAAACGTTCTGTTTCATTTTTTTAAATGTATAAGTAACGGATTCTAATGCATGCTTCCGTTGTTGAAATGCATTAGGCTCACGTTCATGTGTGTATTCTTGTATTTTATGCTGTGGTTGATTCATGACTGGTAATGACGGATGATTGTACTTACTTCCTAACTCAGATTTCTCTATTGGCAACCCAAAAAAACCTGCAATACCCAGAGTTTCAAACGGTCCAGCTGCTTCAATCTGTCTTCTAAAAGGCTCCGACCTTACATCAATACAGAAAGCCATTTGAACTTCTACTTTTTGTGCTGTTATTTGGTGAGGTTGATCTGGTACAATCATACCCTTTAATTGTTCATTATAGGTTTCTTCCCATGCTTCCAACCACAATTTCCGACACAATTGTTCATTAAACTCTTGCGCAAATTGCACATATTGTTCTTTTTCTTCTATACTTAACGTACGCCAAGTTTCTACCGTAAATCCACCCCACTGCAGCCATGACACAATGCTTGTTTCCAAAACACTGTCATCTTTAGCATCTGTGGGAGTTACAGGTAAATGAGGCTCTACGATTGCCCATTCCATCGCAACACGTATAGCAAGATAAGTAAATAATAAATCATGAACCTTCTTATGATGGTCATCTTGCCACATCATCATACCTGCCCAACCTGGTAATGATAATAAATGATTCTCTAAATATGTTTGAATTTCTATATCCTTAATACCTAGATTATTTAATGAGGTTTTAAGTAATGATTCAGCATCATTTGGCAATGATTGTAAACGTGTACGTTGTTGTTTAGTTAACGCTGGGTCATATGGAACTAATCTCTGCCAAGCATTAAAAAGTCCTTTATCTCTATTTGGCATCGTCCATCCGGACTGGGCGTCATCAATAAATAACTTGCACCATTTTATTACATGATAATCTAACGTATCGATTAATTTTTCATTTTTATCATCAAAGACGTATGTACTAATTAATGGCACTGATGAAAATTGTCCGGATGCAGTATTACTCCCCTTCAGACTTCCCGTCAAATCTTTCACGAGTTCATCTATGACGTCTTGTTCCTCTGAGTAAGTCTTCAATGGCCGTAACTTTAATGCTTGTTTACCATATTGAATAGCGTGCGCTTTCGGAATAGATAACTTTGTCTCTTCTATCCATTGTTGAAAACGCTGTTCTATATACTTATCGCTTATTTCACCTTGTTGCCTTGCTTCTATAATAGTTGTTCTCGCTGGATAAATATCAACTTTACGTTCTTGCTTTAACCAACTTGCTACTTCATCAAATGTTTTATCTTCTAATCCAGACCAGGGACTTCTAGCAGCAAATACTGAAATGGGTGATAAAGGAACAATGACCTTGCTCGCAGTTTCAACTGTCATGCGAATATCATTAATGTAACTCGATTGCGCAATAGAATGTGTGTTTGAGTTTCCCATTTTAGTGCCCTCCTTTGGATAAATATTTTTTTAAGTAATTAGGATGACGTTCTACTGTTTCAATTTTTGCATCACCTAAACGTACGATCCACATATAAATAATTGAAAATGCTACCGATGAACGATGACGCGCTACCCACGTACTCATCAAACTACCAAATAATAAAATTAACGCAACAATTACGGTTGCTAGCATAGGTGGCTGGGCACTATGAAATGCGATAGTATGCAAAGCATCACTAAAGAAATGGTGAACGATATAATAGACCATGCCGACTACACTAAGTACTAATAAACCCATGATACGACCAAAATTCCCTTCACCAAAGGCAACTAGTTGTGTCCAAGATACGGATAATGACCATGCTAAAATAAGACCACTAACTAAACGATAACCTTGTTCTGGAGCAGATAACCAAAAGCCAAGACCTATCATAATTGCTAAACCACGCCCTGCTAATATCCATAAGTAAGACATTCTTTCATTTGCACGACTCGGTACATTAAAATGTCGTACAGCCGAACCAGAGCGTAAAAAGAGTGTCGCTTTAAATAAACCATGTAATATTAGATGAATAATTGCAGGTATATAAGCACCTAACGCACATTGAATTAACATAAAGCCCATTTGCCCTATTGTTGAACCCACTAACAACCGTTTATAGTCTACATGCACTAAACTAATACCTGCACCTATAAGTACAGAGGCGCTCGCAAAGCATAATAAAACAATTGTTGCGATGTCACCATTAAATAATGGAGAAAAACGCGTTAGCATAATACCACCAGCATTCACAATGCCCGCGTGCATGATTGCAGACACAGGCGTTGGCGCTGCGACTGATTCAATCAACCATCTTTGGAACGGCCATTGTGCTGCTGGAATCATAACCGCCAAGATTATTAACATATTAATGCCAAAACGTGTCCATGCATTGATTTGATCAAGGTTAACATCGGTAAAAATACCTGTATAATCCCACTCTCCTGTTATAATTCCTAACCATATAACAGCTAGCAATAATGCGAGCCAACTTAAGAAAAATAATTTTCCTGTAACAATTGCTGCTGCCCTTGTCACTCTCCAAGCACTCGTCAAACTAATCAGTAATGTTAGGCCAATTAATGTGAAACCCCAACTGACTACCATAATACGGAGATCGCCTGTTAACCATGCCATAGATGCAAAACTTGTCGTTAAAGTAAATAACGTAAAGTATTTTCTATAGCTTCTATCTCCGGCCAAATAGCGTATACAATAACGTTGGATGATTAAACCAATAACTAATACGAAAAATGCCATCAACCAAGATAAAACATCTGAATACCATAAACCAATATTGGTGTTCTTTGGTGCTAAAATTAAGCCAACGAATGCTATCAATGGCGGTAGTGCTACTAAATAAATATGTATATGAACGTACGCTAGTGATATGCGCTTATTTAAAAATATAACTCCACTTATTACTGAAATGAATATCGCGACAAATAATAGAATGATTAGTAATGATAAATTAGACGATGTAAGCATATCGCATCCTCCTCCGTTAGATATGATGACTGTAATCATAAAGTTAGCTTTCTCTAAAATATAGTTGTAAGACTCATTAAAAAAAGCCGACAATATATAATAAATCTTCGTCGATTTATTAATATTATCGGCTTCATTACAACGCACTCTAATACTTTATGCAGTGATTTGTTTTGCTACCTATATATGTATATTGCTTTTAAATTTATAAATTAATTTAAATTATTTCACATATGTCGTATGATTTTCGCTTTCTATTTCAATTTGTTTACTTTTTCAATTTGCCAATATTTCTATTAACATCTTGCTAAAGCCCAAATAACCTAGTTTAAGCACACATCAACGACTATATTTATTTTTATTTAATATTACAAACATATACTTATTGTTCGTCATTGTCAAGAATCAGCAATCTTTGGACGGAGAATATTTCATTTAATTATACTTTTACCCCTTTTGTGTTATTCTGTACTAAACATATTATACAGTCACATTTATACTATTTAAATTTAATTGGAGGATGCTTATTATGCCTAAAAAGTTATTCAATATTGATTTAAGTAAGAAAATGGACCAACAAGACCACCCTGGACACAATAGATGGCACCCAGATATTCCCGCAGCCTTTTCCGTAGAAATTGGAGAATCATTTCGTATCGAATGCTTAGATTGGACAGACGGACAAATTTCCAATAATGATGATCCTAGCGATATTAAAACTGTTAATTTAAACCGTGTTCATGTTTTAAGTGGACCTGTACATGTTAAAGGAGTAAAACCTGGTGATTTATTAGTTGTAGATATCCTTGATATTGGAACATTTTCAGAGCATGAGTGGGGGTTTAATGGGATTTTTGACAAAACAAATGGTGGAAGCTTTTTAGTAGACCATTATCCTAATGCTCAAAAATCTATTTGGGACTTTAACGGTATTTATGCGACTAGTCGTCATATTCCAGGTGTGGAATTTGCCGGGATCATTCATCCTGGTTTAATCGGAGTAGCCCCATCGCAAAAAATGTTAGACGAATGGAATCAACGTGAACTTGCTCTTTATAATACGGATCCTAACCGCGAACCAGTGCTTGCAAATTTACCTGAAACTGATGCAGCTGTATTAGGTGACTTAAAAGGCAAAGATTTTGAACGCGTTGCAAAAGAAGGAGCTAGGACTGTTCCTCCCAGAGAAAATGGTGGGAACTGCGATATTAAAAACTTATCAAAAGGCTCTCGTATTTACTTTCCTGTATTTGTAGATGGCGCAAAACTCTCTGTCGGTGATTTACACTTCTCTCAAGGCGACGGTGAAATCACATTTTGCGGTGGCATTGAGATGCCTGGTTGGATTGAATTACGTGTCAATGTCATAAAAAATGGTATGGATACATATCAAATAAAGAAAAACCCAGCGTTTAAACCCGGCCCTGTAATGCCAAATTATACAGATTACATCGTTTTTGAAGGTATTTCAGTCAATGAATTTAATGGTAAACAAACCTATTTAGATGCTAACACTGCTTATCGTAATGCTTGCTTAAATGCCATAGAATTCTTAAAAACAAGGGGCTTTACTGGTGAACAAGCTTATATGCTTCTAGGATCTGCACCTGTACAAGGTACCGTTGCTGGTATCGTTGACGTTCCAAATGCTTGTTGTACCATTGCAATCCCCCGAGAAATTTTCAAAGGTGATATTTTACCAAAATTGGAGCCTGATGAATAATGCCAAATTATACGTACAAATGTTCTAATTGCGATTCATTTACATTGCGTCAATCAATGAGCGAAAAACATGATTCAGCAACTTGTCCTAATTGTGGCAACCATTCCAAACGCTTATATAAGACGTTTCAGACCTACGGAATGAATTCAAATTTAAAAAAACGCATCGAGCAAGGGCAAGAACCTAAAGTTGTTTCAAAAGATAAATTACCCGTACAAAAAAAGGTAAATAATAGAGACGCCCGCCCTTGGATGATAGGGCACTAATATTCAAAAATCCCCCTTACTATTGATGTGCACCCCAAAAGTTGAACTAAAAATCTAACTTTTAGGGGTGTGTTTTTATGAGGAAACATTATAAATTTGAATTTGTTGAAAATGCGAATTCACTACGCTTTATTTGATTCTTTTAAATCTATACCTATTAAATAACAACGTCTAAAATCAAAATAAATCCTAATCCCAATACGGATAATACTGATTCCAACAACGTCCAAGTTAAAAATGTTTCTTTCATAGTTAAGCCAAAGTATTCTTTAAACATCCAAAATCCTGCGTCATTAACATGTGAAAAGAAGACACTCCCAGCTCCAATTGCAAGTACAATAAGAGAAATATTCACATCCATAGATTGTATTAATGGCAATACAATACCTACTGATGATAGCGCGGAAACGGTCGATGATCCTAAAGCTAATCTCAAAATTGCTGTCGCCAACCATGCCAATATAATTGGAGACATCTCAGTACCGTGGAAAATTTTAGATATTGTGTCACCTACGTCACCATCTATAATAACTTGTTTGAAAACACCGCCTCCACCAATGATAAGCAATAACATAGCAATCGGTGTAATAGCGTTTGAAATAGTCGCCATAATTTGGTCAGTAGATTTTTTTCTTCTTATTCCCATCGTATAAATCGCTATAAGAACAGCAATTAACATCGCAGTTGTTGATGAACCAATGAAATAAATAAAACCTTCAAAACCACCGGCTTTACCATCCTCATGGCCTGTAATTAATTGAATAATTGTCGCCAACAACATTAAAATAATAGGGCTGAGTGCCGTTAATAAACTCAAACCAAAACTAGGTCTATCTTTTACTGCTACTGGTTTCTCTGCGTCAACGCTCATCTGTTTACCTTCCCTAGCAAAAGCTGATGGCACGATTTTATATACAAATTTGGTAAAAAAAGCGCCCACAATCAATGCCAAAGGTAAACCTATGATAATACCATACATTAATACATGCCCAATATTAGCATTCAATGCTTGTGCTACCGCTACTGGTCCAGGGTGCGGTGGTAAAAAACCATGTGTAATGGCTATCGAAATAGTCATTGGAAGACCGACTTTAAGATTAGAAATATTCATTCGTTTGGCTAATGTAAACACAAGAGGGATAAGTAACACAAACGCAACTTCTAAAAATAGTGAAATGCCTATAATAAATGATGCAATTAACATCGCCCAATTCACATACTTTTCGCCAAAAGTTTCAATTAATTTGTCAGCTATTCGAGTTGCGCCACCACCATCTGATAGTAACTTACCTAAAATCGAACCCAAACCAAAAATGATTGCAATACTACCAAGCGTATCCCCCATGCCTTTTTCTACTGTTTCACCGATGTTATCAATTGGAATACCTAAGATGACCCCCGTAAACATAGAAGTCACTATGAGTGATATAAAAGTATTCAATTTGAACCCAATAATCAATATAAGTAAAACTATAACACCTATAACCACGCCAATAAGCGGCCAAATTTCTTCAAACATCCTTATCCCCCACTCTCTTTCACTAAATTAATATTTTATTTATGTTGTAAAGCGAAGCCTTCAAAAGTAAGCGCTTACATATATGTGCGATTTTAATATAGTTATTTTAAATTTTCAATTAATTTCATTTATTTATTTTTATTTTCGTTTGTTTTCACATTATTATTGACAAAAGTATTATAAATGATAGGGTTGAAATATATTGTTAGCGTTTTCAAAAATTATTTTATTTAACAAAAAACATATTTTTATTCAATATACAGTGACTTGTTAGGAGGAAAATAATGACGATTAATTTTGGTTGTCAAGGCTCTACTTGGGTTTTAGACTATGATGAAAAAGCAGATAAAATGGATCAGGTGATACACGACATAGCAAATGCAGGACTTACTGGTGTAGACGTACAAATTAATTTGTTAGGAAAATATGAGAAATCACCACAACTTTTAAAAGAAGCTCTCGACAAAAATAATTTACAGTTAGCAGCATTAACAGTACCACACGCTTTTGTAGGCGGTCATGCATCTGATAGTGAAAAAGAGATAGATGATTACTTTTTCAATTATCTCAAGCATTTTCCTGGAGCAATTATGAATGTTCCATCAAGAAGTGGAAAAAATAGAGATAATTTATTACAAAGACAAAAAGAAATTATTACAGGTGCAAATGAACTCGCTAAACGTGCTTACGAAGAACATGGTATTACAACTTCACTACACCCAATATCATATGAAACATCTTATTGGAAATTTGAAGAAGATTATAAAGTACTGTTCAACGGTCTAGACGGTGGTTACATGGGCTATACGCCTGATGCCGGACATATTGCTATGGGTGGTATGAACCCATCAAAAGTATTTGAAGATGCAATTTCACTTATTAAGCATGTGCACTATAAAGATGTTGCAAATCAATCAGAATGGAAAAACATGGGTGCAGGAGATATAGATTTTTCAAAATGTACACAAATTTTGAAAGATAATGACTACAACGGCTGGATAATGCTCGAAGATGAAATAGGAGAAGCACATGCAAACACTACCCAAGTGATTAAAGATCTTGGTAACTATGTTCAAAACCATCTTCAACCTATAATAGATGATAAATAGTAGAAAAATTTTTTAATAATGATAATGTTCATCACGCTATTATCAGTTAAATTAATTGCTAAAATTTATGTATATGGAGGTAATAATTATGAAAGTTGGATTTATTGGCTTGGGTATTATGGGAAAACCTATGGCACTTCACGTTATTAAAAGTGGCTATGAAACATATATTTTTGATTTAAATACAAATGCATTTGATGAGTTAAAAGCGTTAGGTGGAAATGCCTGTTGCTCAAATAGTGAAGTGGCTGAAAATTGCGATGTTATTATAACAATGCTTCCTACATCTAAACATGTCACACAAGTTTTATTTTCTGAGGAAGGCCTTGCGAATAATTGTAAGCCAGGAACAATTGTGATAGACATGAGTTCTGTTTCAACTGAAGATTCCAGAGCATTCGCAGCTAAGTTGAAACCATTTAATATTCAATTTATGGATGCTCCTGTTAGTGGCGGAGAACCAATGGCACTTGAAGGACGACTGTCCATTATGGTTGGTGGAGAAGAACATGATTTCGAAAAAGTTCTCCCTTTATTTCAAACAATGGGAGAAAATATAGTTCATTTTGGAGAAAGCGGTACTGGTTCAGCAGCTAAATTGGCAAATCAAATTATTGTCAGTATTAATTTAGCAGGTTTATCAGAAGCTTGTGTTTATGCTAGTAAATCAGGAATAGATTTGAACAAACTCTTTGAAGCAATTAGTGGTGGATTAGCTGGCAGTGCTGTAATGGATGCTAAGATGCCATCTATCATAGAAAGAAATTTTGAACCTGGTGGAAAAATTGAAACAAATTTTAAAGACTTAGGTAATATCCAACACTCTGCCAACGCTTTAGGAGTACCACTTCCTGTTACAAATATTGTTAAAGAAATTTTCAGTTCAGAAGTAGCTAATGGTAATAGTAAAAAAGACCACTCCTATATTATTAATTTTTTCGAAAAAATGGCTAACCATCGCGTATAGAATAACGTAACCTGAATTTTGGAGAGATGCTTTAAATTTCAATCAAGTCAACTACTACCTATATAATGATTAATGTTGAGACAATTAATTTGCCTCAACTTTTTTTATCTCTATTTTATATAAACCTACTAATACTCAAAATGTGTTTTCCAGTTTATTTTCAGATTATTACTTCAACACAGTATCCACACATTAATGCACCATTTTGACTAAAAAACCCTACAAAGTTCTCAATGTTAATTGATTACTTTGCAGGGACATATCCATAATTCAAGTTAGGTTTCTTAGCAAATCAATTATTCTTTATTGATTTTAAGTATAAATATCCACTATTAAAAATTACTTTTTAAGTGAAAATAAATAATCTAAGATCTTTTCCAATAAGTCTGATGCAGTATCTGTATCTGGCATGAAAATCACTCCCAACTATTGTAACGTTATGTTAGCGTTTACTCACACGCTTATAAGTTATTATAATAGTAAATTTTAACTTATACAAATTTTTTATATAAAAATTACTTAATATTTATAATTATATAAGCAATCGGACATATTATATAATTATAAATTTCATGCAATGTATAACTTATCTGTATAGTAATAGCCACCTATTTCAGAACTTTGTCTAAAACAAATGGCTACTATAATATACTTTAAAAATTTTTAAAGCACGTTAGATATTCATTAATTGCAAGTTAATTACATTGTACTTGTATCGATAACAAAGCGATATTTAACATCAGATGCTAAAACTCTTTCATAAGCTTCATCTATTTGATCAGCTGAAATCATTTCAATTTGAGGTTTGATATTATGTTTAGAGCAGAAATCTAACATCTCTTGTGTTTCACGTATACCTCCTATAGCTGATCCAGCAAATGATCTACGGTGACCAATTAAATTTGCAACTCTTAATGAGATTGGTTCCGCTGGTGCCCCGACGTTAACAATTGTACCGTCTAATGTAAGCAATTTAAGGTAATTGTCTAATTGCAAGTTTGCACTTACTGTATTGATAATTAAGTCAAAAGTTTTTGGCAGTTGCTCAAATGTAGATTCATCACTTGTTGCGTAGTAATGTGTTGCACCTAATTTCAAACCATCTTCTTTTTTATTTAACGTTTGTGATAATACAGTAACTTCTGCGCCCATAGCATTTGCAATTTGAACAGCCATGTGTCCTAAACCGCCCATACCGATGATTGCTACTTTTTTACCTTCACTTGCTTTCCAATGATTCAAAGGTGAATAAGTAGTAATACCCGCACAAAGTAATGGAGCTGCAGCGTCTAAACCAATATTATCAGGAATACGTAATACAAAATCTTCATGTACTACAATATGTGTTGAATAACCGCCTTGTGTCGGTTCACCATATCTATCCGTACCTGCGTATGTGCCAACCATTCCTTTTAGACAATATTGTTCTTCGCCGTTTTGACAATTTTCACATTCGCCACAAGAATCAACCATGCAACCAACACCGACACGATCATCTACTTCGTATTTATTCACTTCTGCCCCAACTTCTTTAACAATACCTGCAATTTCATGGCCTGGCACTAGTGGATAGTGAACTGGCCCCCACTCACCATGTGCAGTATGAATATCAGAATGACATATACCTGCGTATTTAATCTCAATTAATACATCATGTGTATCAAGATCACGTCTTTTAATTTCTGTAGCATGAAAATTCGAATCCGGCCCGTTAACCGCTCTAGCTTTAGCATTAACCATAAAATAATTCCTCCAGTACTTATCCTATTTGAAGACTTTCCAACTTCTTCATCTAATATCATATCGCTTAGAGTTAACTCTAGTCTAAAAAACAGCCTATACATAAAGAAGTAATTATTCACACTATATAAATAGGAAATTTAACTTATTTGCATATGTACTTAAATTCAAAAGCTTTTAAAAATTATTAAAGTTTATTAACCTATATTTATCACTATACATCTATACCAAAAAACACATAAAAAAAGTAGAATGAAAATCATATTACTCAAATACGATTCTCACTCTACTCAATAAAACAATCAAATAATTAATCTACACTTACTAAATAACGAAAATAATTTCAGTTTAGATTCATAGTTTTAACCTATCTATTACCAAATTATTTTTTTAATTTTGCTTTTTTAAAGCCGTTTATAATCAGTGGATAGAACAATGCTAAAATTGTCATTAATAATAATACAATACTTATCGGTGACCCTATAAATATATCTAATATATTATTATTACTTACTATTAAACTTTTACGAAAGTTTTGTTCCATATCTGAACCAATTATGCAAGCTAAGATTAAAGGCGCGATTGGGAAATCTAATAACTTCATTACTAAGCCAATCACACCGAATATAATTAAAATATAAAAATCAATTGCACTATAGCCTAATGTATATGTACCTATAAACGCAAGTACTAAAATAATTGGATATAGAACTTTAGGTGGTGTACGTAAAATCTTTAATAGTAAGCCGATTAAAGCAATATTTAATATAACTAAAAATATATTCCCGATAAACATACTATTAACAAGAGTCCATATTGTTTCAGGTTCATTAGCAAATAACAACGGACCTGGTTGTAAGCCTAACATCACCACAGCTCCTAATATAACAGCTGTAGTTCCCGATCCCGGAACCCCCATTGTTAATAAGGGAATCAAAGCACCGACTGATGCAGCATTATTAGAAGATTCAGGTGCAGCTACACCTTCTATTTCTCCCTTTCCAAAATTTTTACCATTTTTAGATATTTGCTTTTCTGTCGAATAACTTAGCATTGCCGCAATTGATCCTCCTGCTCCAGGCAAAACACCGATTAGGAAACCAATTGGGCTTTGCCTAAACATCGCTCCACGTGTTTTTTTCCAATCTTCTTTCGATAATTTCATTGATCCTACATCAGAATTTGGTGGCTTTAATGCGTGTAGATTTAAATAGTTGTACAACACCTCTGCTACTGCATATACCCCAATTATAACTACTAAGAAATCTATACCTTCACTTAAATGTGGAATATCAAAAGTGAAACGATAAATACTTGTCTGTAAGTCCACACCTACAGTACTAATAATCAGTCCAATACTTGTTGCAATAAATCCTTTGACCATCTTCCCAGATGACAAGGTAACAATAGCTGAAAGTGTAAATAAAAATAATAAAAAATATTCTTGTGGACCAAATTTCAAAGCAAAATTTGACAATGGTTTTGCTAGAATGATGAAACCAATAACTGCGATAATGCCACCAATTAATGAAGCTATAGCTGATATTGTAAGCGCCTTACCCGCTTCGCCTTTTTTTGTCATTGGATAACCATCAAATGTAGCTGCAATAGCTGATCCATCACCTGGTGTGTTTAATAATATAGAGCTTCTAGAACCTCCGTACATAGCGCCATAATAGATTGAGATCATCAAGATTAATGCACTTACTGGTTCCATACCAAAAGTAACTGGTATAAGTACTGCTACTGCAGTAGCGGGCCCTAATCCAGGCAACATTCCTACAACCGTACCAAGAAAACCACCGATGAGCACCCATAAAAGATTCATCGGATGAAAAGCTGTCGTTAATCCTTCCAAAAAACTACCTGTATCAATCCCCATTCGTATAACCCTCCTTAAGGTAAACTAACATCCAGTAATTGTGAAAAGGTATACCATGCAATACCGGAAAAAATTACTGTTACTAAAATATTTTGTAACCACCTTTTATATCCATTAATCAAGAACATAATACAACCTAAAAATAGAATGGTTGAAATTAAAAAACCAAAGGGTTCAAAAATAAAAGCATATATTATCGCTAAAATGATAGTCAGTACAATACGTATAAACGTACGTTTTTCAAGTAATTGGGAAAAAGCTGTAAATTTTTGATGACGCTTTTTGAATTCTTGAAAAAAGTAAATAATACTCATTACAACAAGCAACAGGCCGATTAATAATGGAAAATACATAGGACTATTAGGATCACCAATATTAGATTTCGGTATATTGATAGTTAGCACTAAATAAATCACACCAAATAATATTAATACTAATGGAAAAACAAGTCGTGACATTTATACTCCCCCTTATTTTAGACCTGAGTCATTTACTAGTTCGTTATATTTCTTACGTTGCGCTTTCAAGAATTTTTCACTTTCTTCACTATCTTTATAGAAATTTTCCCAATCATTGTTTTTTCTTATTTCTTGCCACCTTTTTGACTTAACTACTTTCTCCATTGTAGTATCCCAATACTCTCGTTGCTCAGGTGTCATATCTTTAGGACCCATGACGCCACGCCAATGTGGAAATACTACATCAATACCTTGATCTTCCCAGGTAGGTACATCTTCAATACCTTCAATTGGTTTATCAGAAGTTACAGCCAACATTTTTAATTTACCAGTTTGATGCTGTTCTTTAACCTCAGAAACAGCTGTTGAAGCTACATCTACATGTCCACCTAATAGAGCAGTTTGTAAATCTCCTCCACTTTTATAAACAAGAAAATCAATATTTTCTACATCAACACCATATTCTTTTGCCGCTTGAACAAATGCTAAATGATCATTATTTCCCAATCCCGGTGCAACTCCAATTGTTAAAGATTTAGGATCTTTCTTCAATTTTTCCATAACTTCTTTACCAGAATTTAAATTCGACTTATTAGATGCTGTTAGACTAATCCATTCTGTTGCTAAAATAGCAATAGGCGTAAAATCATTAGTATTTAAATCACTTAATCCTAATTCATTGTTAGATAATAATAAACTTGAATTAATAGAAATCGTATTAGGTGAACGTGATTTTAAATATTGCCAACCTACTTCACCGCCACCTCCAGGTTTATTAATAACATTAACGTTTTGTTTAGTTAAATTTTCCTCAAGTATGATTTTTTGAATAGCACGCGCTGTGGTATCCCAACCTCCACCCGGAGAAGCTGGAGCAACAATCTCTACTGTTTCATCTGGAAATTGATTCTTTGATGCGCTTGATTCATTACTTTTACCACATGAAGCAAGCACAGTTGACAAAACAATGATTAAAGCCAACCCTTTTTTCATAATACCCCTCCCTCTGTAAGCGATTACAAACTAGCTTTTATGTTATCAGAAAATTCTGAATAAGTGAACATTATTTTTATTAAAATATTATATTATCTATTAATAATACTTAATATTTCTATCATATTGCCCCTGAAGGATTGGCTTACACCCAATTAATAATACGGTTAACGTCCTCAGCATCTTTGGTAAAGTAAATAATATATCTAGCGTATATTTTTATTACAAAATACAATAAAACTATAAAAGAACATCTATTATATGAGTTATTGTTTACATTATTGTGTTTTCTGGTTTTATATTGCTCTGTCCATCTTTTTCTTAAAATTGGTTCTTATTCAGACAATATTTCATTTTGAAACGATTAATAGACCCCTTATGCATAAGGAGTCTATTTTGTACTTCTGATAATCATCGATTATGTTAATTAGTATAAATCAAAAATGATGAATATTTTATAAAAATTATAAAAATCGCTTATCTTTTAAATTCTAGTATATAAAAGTTTATCGGGTTGAATCTGTTATTTAATATTTTATCTTAAGCTATTTATAATAGTTTTATAATCTTTCTTTTTATTAAACAGCGAAGATGTACCTAGTACGAATCCTTGCACCCCCATAGTCGATAATTTATCAATACGTTCTGGAGATATAGCTCCATCCACGAAAACAGCATAATTAAATTGTGATTTAAAACTATCTTCTAGTAACTCTTCTATTTTATAATCGACATAATCCAGATATTTTTGTCCTGCAAACCCAGGATTTACAGTCATAACCATTATATAGTCTATAATATGCAATAATGGCTTAATAGTCTCTACAGAAGTTCCAGGATTAATTGCAATTCCTGCCTTAATATTTTTTTGCTTAATAGTTTGTAAGGTCTTTGCAGGATGTATATCTGATTCTGGGTGTATATAAATAATATCCACTCCCATTTTTGCAAATAAATCTATGTGTTTTTCTGGATTATCAATCATTAAATGTACATCAACTAACTTTTTAGTATTTTTTCTAATAACCTCTAAGTCTTGTAACCCCATCCCAAAATTTGGGACAAATTGGCCATCCATAATATCAATATGGTAGCCACTTACATTTGCTTCTTCTAATTTTTTTACTTCATTAGCTAGGTCAGTAAAATTAGCACACATCATAGAAGGTAATAATATTTTGTCCATAATTAACCACCTTTCTCATTTTTAATAGTTTAAAATTTTTGTCTGTTACCCATTGATTTGAAATACCACAAGAAAAATATAATATAAAGAATCACTGCAATTATAGCGAATATTATTAATCTAATATCAAAAGAGTTCCATGCATTCCCTACTAATACGCCCAGCATTTTTTCAATAGGATCTGAGTCTACTGAAGAAAACATTTGATTTTTTGAAAGACCAGAAGGAAATTCTCCTATTTCCTTTGAAGTATTAGTAAGAAAACTAGAAATCATCGTAGCTGCCCATAAAAATAATGGTAGTAGTATAGTACCAATAATAGTCATTCTTATTACTTTACCACCAGTAATTAACAATAATGCTGGAACCAAGACAGTTAATAGTATGCCACCTAAAGGTAGAACATGGTTGCCTGGCAATAACATGGCCATAAATAATAAAATTGGAGCTAATATATTTACAACAGCCCATAATTCAGCACTTGAAGCAAGTATAGGCCAATCAATACCTATGAATAACTTACGACCTCTGAATCTAGAACTCATAATTGTACTAATTCTATTAGAAAGTGGCTCAATAGCTGGTCCAAACCAACCACCGATATAAGCGAATAATTCTAAAACTACGCCAGTTGTGAAACCGAGAGTAAGTACTTCTTTTAAAGATTGTTGGCCTAAAATCCCAATAAAACAACCTAAATATACTCCAATTGAAAATTTACTACCCCAGAAACCTATTTTTTTATTTAAAATTTCAGCATTAAAGTCAAATTTATCTACAAATGGTAAAAATTTAGTAATAAATTTATCGATGATATAAACAAACGGTGCAATTAAAAGACTAGGATGTGCTGTTGTAGTAACATTATTTTCATCATAATTTAAAACTTGATTTATAGAAGGTTTAAGAGCATCTGAATTTTTTAACATCAAAGAGTAAATCATAATAACAAATAAAGTTGTAATAATCATATTGTGAGCATAATATTCAACTAATAAGCCAATTATTGAGATATTCCAAATGTTAAATAAGTCAACGTTTAGAGTTTTAGTTTTATTCATAAACAGCATAAGTAAATTAACAATGATACAGACAAAAGCAAAAAACAAAGTATAAATAGAACCCCATGTAATAACTGCCATTGGCGCCCAACCTAAGTCTGTTATATGTAAATTTACACCTGTAGATTTTATAAAGTCATTTAATGCAGGGCCCAAAGCATCAGTTAAAAGAGAAATAGCAGCTGTCATACCAGTTAAAGCTATAGCCATACGGATACCACTTTCTAAAGCTTTTGAAAATTTCACTTTAAAACCTAATGAAAGTAAAGTAATAATAACAAACATTATAGCGGGCCCACCTAAGCCGATAAACCATTGAAATAGATTATTTAATTGTGAAAACATTTTAACCCTCCCTTATTTGTAATCGGTTACAAAACAAGGTTATCTTTATGATAAAATATTAACACTACATTTTCAATGTCATTTGACAATAAAAATTTAAAGTTATATAATTTTTGTAATCGGTTACAAAGGGTGTTTTTAAATGGTTACAATTAAAGAAGTAGCGAAAATGGCTGATGTGTCAACAGCTACTGTTTCTAGAATTATTAATAATAAAGCAGGAGCCAATATTGATACTGAAAAAAGAGTAAGAGAAGCAATAAAAAAATTAGAATACGAACCAAATAATATTGCCAGGTCTTTATCAAATAGATCTTCAAATTTAATAGCTTTGATTATTCCTAATTTAAATAATCCATACTTTGCAGATTTAGTGAATATTATTGAAACTTCAGCATATAATTATGGGTATAAATTATATCTTTGCAATAGTAATGATAGCGAAGAAAATATATCATACTTTTTAAAAAATATTGTAGATAACTATATACAAAATGTAATTATCAATTCATTGGCTATTACAAAAAAAGATATAGAGTATCTTGAAAAACATAATGTTAATGTTATTACAATTGATAGAACTAATTTAGATAATCAACCGAATTCTATTTCAGTAGATCACTTTGAAGGAAGTTTTCTTGCCACTAAACATTTAGTGAATAATTGTGGATGTGAACATATTTTATTTATTTCAGGTGAAATGAATGAACAGTCTTCTATCAATCGTTTTAGAGGGTATCAAAAAGCGATTCAAAAATTCACTAAAACTCATACCATTAATTTACTGGAAGGAGATTTCACTTATAAAAGTGGATATGAATTAGCACTAAAAAAGTTGAAAACGGAGAATAATATTCAAGGAATAGTTTGTGCTAACGACGCAATGGCTATCGGAGTGATAAATGCATGCTATGAACTAGGTATATCAATACCTAATAGTATACAAATAATTGGATATGATAACTGTGTTTTATCGCAATATTCCACACCGAGTCTTACTACAGTCAATCAATTAGATCCAAAAATTGGTCAGATGATTATGGAATCTATAAAAGAAAATAAAGCGATACAGTTTGAATATATTCCTGAACTTATTATTAGAAAAACAACTAAAATATGATTTTATTATTGGGGGACTAAGAAGTTGAACAAAGAGATTATAACGATGGGAAGTATTAATCAAGATATTTTTATTAATGCAAAAGAATATCCTAATTATGGGGACACTGTGTGGGTTGATTCCGTTAACACACAACCTGGTGGCAAGGGGGCTAACCAAGCAATAGCTTTATCAAGAATCGGTAGTCAAGTAAGATTTATTGGAGCTGTTGGGAATGATGAACAAGGTAAAAACATGTTAAAAAATTTAACAGACCAAAAGATTGATACTACTAATATTCAAATTAAAGAAAATGTAAATACCGGAACTTTTGTTGTTATTCTTGATGAACAAGGTGAAAATACAATGTTAGGCACTGTAGGCGCTAATAATAAAATAAAATTAGATCCTATTACGGCAATTTTTAATTCAGTCAATGCTAATTACTTCCTATTACAACTAGAAACTAATGAAGATGCTATTATGCATGCGTTAAAAAGTGCAAAAGAAAAAAATATAAATGTTATTTTAGATCCTGCTCCTGCAGATGGTTATAAGGAAGTATACTTATCTTATGCTAATATCATAACTCCTAATCAACAGGAAGCAGAAAAGATATCTGGAATAAAAATAACAGATAAAGAAACAGCCCTAACAGCTGCCACAATCATTAATAGAAAAGGAGTTAATACAGTTATTCTTAAATTGGGGGAATTAGGTTCTTTGATTTATACAAATAAACAATCTACTTTTATATCATCATACAAAGTAAAAGCTATAAATACAGTTGGAGCAGGAGACGTTTTTGCTGCAGCTTTAACTGTATACTTAAATGAAGGAAATCAATTAGTAGAGTCAGTTAAATTTGCAACAGCTGCTGCAGCTATTAAAGTCAGCAAGCGAGAAACACAAAATGCTCTACCAACTAAAAAAGAAATTAAAGATTTTATAAACAATTATTCTTAAATATAGCAAATACTCTTTTCATTTCATAAACCTTCGTTTTTGACACAAAACCTCTCACTATAAAAGTGAGAGGTTTTTCTTGCATATTTCGCTTTCTAAACTTGTGTTACAATCAATGTATCATAATTATCAAAAAACATGAGTTTTTAGACGATGAGAGACGTGTTTATTTGCATCGAGAACTAGATTTCATAAGTAAGTATCCATAAAACGATTAAAAGAGGTGGTATTTAAATGGTGTCACTTTCCCTTTTGTCTTGCAATGAATTCCTTTTTTATTTTGCAAAAAATTAAATAAACAAAGTAGTAACCTTTAAAGATTACTACTTTGTTTATTGTTACTTATTATGACGTTTTTTTACAAACAAGATTGCTACTTTCTCACCGAAAAATATAAAGAATATAGAACATATTAACAATATAATACCTATCATCTTATGTATATTAATTTTAACAATTTCGCTGCCAAACAGGCCAAAATGATCAATTATAAGCCCGCTGACAAGTTGACCTATAATGACCATAACCAATGAATTAGTAACGCCAATTCTTGGAATCGTAAAAGGCATTAAAGATAAAAAGATGATACCAAATAAAGCTGCAATCAAATAATAAAATGGAACATTAAAAATTGCTAAAATATTACCATTACCAAAGAAAATGACGGCGATAGATAAAAAAATTGCCCCTGTAAAGAAAGACATAAATGAACTCTCTAAGGCACCTATTTTTTGACCCAAAGCCCCATTAAAAGTTTGTTGCATACTTAGTATTAAACCAGCTAATATAGGTATAATAATTAAAATTAAATTCAATTTTAGTCCTCCTAAAGTATAAAATATAAAGATAAAAAGAGTAGTAATACAGCAATGAGCCTATATCTATCAATGTTATATTTTGGAGACCCAAATAAACCTAGATGATCAATGACTATTCCCGTTAATAATTGGCCTATAATTACACTTGTAAGAGAAATACCTACCCCTATAAACGTTACACTAGTAAATAATAACGTCATCCCTATAGCGCCTAAAATGCCACCTCCAATTTGCCATGTCCTTTGCCGTGGTATTTTAGATAGGTCTCCTTTCCCAAAAAATACAATAGCCAATATTAAAACTAAAGAGCCCATAATAAAAATATATAAAGTACTTTCTAAATTGCCAATTTCCTCTGAAAGTAGCCCTCCTAATGCAGCTTCTATACCTAGTGAAGCACCTGCAATTAAAGCTAAAATATAAAATATAAACTTCATTTTCATTTCCTTTCTATCATTTATAGTTATTAATCATAGTTATTAACTATAAATGATAATAAAATATACTGAGTTTAACTAGGCATATTTGCCTATAAATATAGTAGAAAACATTAATGGAAATAGGCAAATACACCTAGTTTATAGGCAAATACACCTAGTTTGAAATTGTTAAATTAGCTAATATATTCAAATGATAAAGGTTTTCAATTAAATATGTGAGTTGGTGTAGTTAGAATGAAGTTTTTACTGAGAGAAAAATCCCCTATAATAAATAGCATGAAAAAGACACATACAGACACTTTGTATGGAATTTTATTTATTTTAAGTATTATCCATTTATTTAACGATATGATACAAGCATTAGTTACAGCCATGTTTCCAATATTTGAAACAGAAATGGGTTTATCATATACCAAAATAGGATTTATTGCGTTTTCTTTAAATATGACAGCATCGGTTATTCAACCTGTAGTAGGTTTATATACAGATAAAAGGCCAATGCCATATGCTTTACCAATAGGCATGATATTCACCTTTATTGGCGTAATAATATTAGCAATATCGCCCAATTTTTCATCATTAATAATTTCCGTTATTTTAATAGGTGTCGGTTCTGCTACTTTTCATCCAGAAGGTTCTCGCATAACGCATATGGTGGCAGGAAGTAAAAGAGGATTAGCACAATCCATTTTTCAAGTTGGAGGTAATTTTGGGCAATCATCTGCGCCCTTAATCACAGCATTACTGTTAGTTCCCTTAGGTCAATTTGGAGCAATTTATTTTACGGCTGTTGTGGGTATAGCTATTATTTTATTACTATATATAGGCAGTTGGTATAAAGAAACGGTATCAATGCAGAACAAAATACAAAATCATATTAATGAACAAAGGTATATACCTAAAAAGTACAAAAAGAAGGTGCTTTTAAGTTTTTCATTGTTATTATTTCTAGTATTTGTACGTTCATGGTTTGATGCAGGTATTAGCAGTTATTACCAATTTTATGCTATAGATAAATACACAATTAGCATTTCTGAAGCTCAAGTTTATTTATTCATATTTTTAGCTTCAGGTGCATTAGGTACATTTTTTGGAGGCCCACTTTCAGATAAAATTGGTAAAAAAAATACATTAATATTTTCTTTAGTAGGAGCTATACCTTTTGCTTTAATTTTACCTTATGCTAATCAACTATGGGCTTATGCGCTAATTAGCACTGTAGGTTTTATTACATTTTCGGGATTCTCAGTAGCTGTTGTTTACGCTCAAGAGTTAATTCCAGGAAAAATAGGTGTAGTTTCTGGATTAGTTGTAGGTTTAGCTTTTGGAATGGGAGCTATAGGATCCGTTTTGTTTGGTGGAATTGCGGATTTAATGAATATTGGTTTTGCAATCACATGTGCAACTATTTTACCAATTATAGGTATATTAACTTTTCTATTACCTAAAGATAAGTGGGTTTATAATATATATTCAAAATGATTAATTAAAGAAGGTTGATGAAATGAGAATCCATACAAATGAAGATTATGCTATTAATAAAAAATTCCCAATCAATATTATTACAAATTATCATGGTCCAGGAGAAACGTATAATGTGCACTCTCATGAATTTATTGAATTAATATATGTAGTTTCTGGTGAATGTTATCACACTTATAAAGGGAAATCGTCACAATTATGTGAAGGAGATATATGCGTAATAAAACCTGGTGAAGTTCACGGATATCGTACGGAAAATAATACCACTATGAAGACATACCTTATTTTATTCCAGCCTGAGGTTTTACAGAAAGAATTATTTGTTCTATCTGATTTAGAGGACATTATGGATTATTTTTATTTACAAATGTTTTTTAGAAAAGACTATGAATTCAAAGATAAAATGACCTTAAATCCTGTAGAAAAAATAAGAATAGATTTATTAGTCAAGACTGTAAAAGAGGAGTTGGAAAATAAAGAATTAGGACATGAACTTTTAATAAAAACAAAACTCATTGAATTATTTATATTTTTAAGTAGGGTTTATGAAAAACATAAAAAAACATTTAAAAGAAATACAAATGAGGATCATCTAATAATTGATTGGATAATTGAATTTATTCAATATCATTATTCAAAGGCTATAACTTTAGAGCAAATAAGTCGTTTAGCAGGTATGAGTAATTCAACATTTACAAGTAAGTTTAAACAACAAACAGGAACAAATTTTATAGATTATAGAAATAATGTGAGAATAAAAGCTGCAAAGCACTTACTTATTACAACAGATAAAAAAGTTATAGATATATCAAATGAAGTAGGATTTTTGGACATCAGTAATTTTAATAAAGTATTTAAAAGAAAAACTGGACTTTCTCCCAAAACGTATAAACAACAAATACCATAATAAATGGAGTGTCAAATAATGAAAAAAATATTGATTATCGGATGTGCTTTACTATTATTGTCATTAACAGCTTGTTCAAATGAGAATAGTGATAAAAAACAAGAACAAAAAGAATATAAACAAGCTAATGGAAAAAAAGTATCAATTCCTAAAAAACCTAAAAGAATAGCAGTATTAACCCCTTTTTATGTTGGCGATTTTATTGAGTTAGGTGTTAAACCAGTTGCAGTGTTAGATTGGACAAAAGACTCGAGTATATTGAAATCAAGATTAAAAGGTACACCATCTGTAGGTGAGAATGATGTGGAAAAAGTTGCTGAGCAAAAGCCTGATTTGATAATTTCTGATTCAAGAGATAAAAATAATAAAAAATATCAAAAAATTGCATCTACAGTTTCTTTTAGCCCCACTGATTATAATTATAAAGAGATTTTGATAGAAATTGGAAAAATAACAAATGAAAAAGAAAAAGCTAATCAATGGGTTAAGAACTGGGAACAGCAAACGAAAAAAGATAGAAAACTTATTCAAGCAAAGACTAAAGGACAAACTGCAACTATCTTTGAACCAGATACTAAAAATATAAATATTTTCGGAACAAATTGGGGAGGACGTGGCCTTGAAATTGTACATGGAGCTTTTGGTATGCCAATGGAAAAATCATACAAAGAAAAATTAAAGGAGAATGGGAAAGGTTATCATTCTGTCTCTAAAGAAGAAATAAATAATTTATCAGGGGATTATATATTTTTATCTGAACCTAAAAACACGAATTTTGATTTTAAAAGAACAGACACATGGAAAAACATAGATGCTGTAAAAAATGGCAAAGTATTCTCTTATAGAGCTGAAGATTATTGGTTTACAGACCCAATAACTTTAGAGCATTTAAGAACAAAATTAAAACAAGATATTTTAAGCAAATGATGCATTATCTTTAACATCAACCAAAATTATTGTCAAAGTCTTTTAAGACGTATAAAAAAGGTTACACCACTTGGTGTAACCCTTCTTAACCATTTATAGATTTAACCTTTGATTCTATAAACTGTTTGGCGAGTAATACCAACTTCTTTAGCTATTTTACTAATTGATACGCCTTTATCTAGTAATTCAATAACACGATAATAAACTATTCGTTTTTGAGGATCTTTGGCATTTGGTGAATAAAGTACAGGTCTACCTTTATAGACTCCTTTTTCCTTCGCTACTTTAATACCTTGGGTTTGTCGGCGTTTACTTTCATTTCTTTCTTGTTCTGAAATCATTGCTAAAATTTGAATGATTAAATCCTTCATGAACTTATCTAATAATGGATTCCCAATTGCTTCATTCATCATGGGCAAGCTTGTAATCATTAATTGGACTTCTTTTTCTTTTAAATAGTTAACCGTTTGAATAATCTCATCATAATTTCTTCCTAATCGATCAATAGATTCTACAACTAAACGATCGCCCATACGAACAAAATTTAATACTTCTTGGAATACTGGACGATTTTCAATCGATTTTCCTGATTGTTTTTCTGTAAACATTTTTTCAGCATCAAATGCTTCTAAATTTTCAATTTGTCTATCTAAGTTTTGATCGATGGTCGAAACTCTTGCATATCCAACTATCATTTTAACACCCTTTCTCATACACCCTAATCATACATTTTAAAAGCGCAATTTACAAGACTGTTTCATTGTATTTTTAGGGTGTACTCGAAACGAACAATATATGTAATCTCTTTATCCTAATTTTATATTTATTTGTATTTTTCTTTTATACTTTCCATATTAATATTTTCATTATGAATATTATACATATTAAATTCTTTAGAAAAATCGCTCATCATTGCATTTTTCATATTAAATACTAATAGTCTAATTATATCATTTACTATAGCTTGGAATTTTAACGCCTCGTCTTTACTATAAGATAGACCTTCATGAACAATTTTATTTCTCATAGGATAATAGTTATCAATATATTGATTTATGCAATTTTCAATCTCATGAGAATTATTTAAATTTAATTTTCTTACTATTTTTAATAATTGGTCCTTAATAATATTTCTGTAGCCACATGCAAGCTTATTGTTAATTTTTTCATCACTTAGCTGTTGGTCTAATTTATAATATCTCTCTAAAAACTTTGTAATAAAAACTTCTAATGCAGTCTGAATTTGTATAATTGCTACATTGTAATCAGCCTTATAAATTGCTCTTTCACCTTTTCTCATAGCTATTACATATATATTACTAGGGTGATTAGTGAAAATTTGATAGTTTTGTTTAATATTTAATAATTCACTTTTTTTCAATTCTGAATATTGATCTTCTTCTATTTTACCCGGTTCATTTATAAGAAAAAGACTCATATCTTTTATCTCACCTTCCATACTGTATATGACATAATATGGAATACTTAATATGTCACCAAGAGACAGTTGAAAAACATTGTGGTACTGATACTTCACACTGATAATTTTAATGAAATTATTAAGGGTATTAAATTGGTTATTAAAAACTTCAGTTAAAACTCTAGTTTTTTTAGACTCTCTAGAAGTAGATCCAGATTTTACTCTTTTAAACTGATTTTTATTAATAACTGAAGTGATTTCAATATATGTTTGTCTCTCTCTTTTAATGTTATCGTTTTCAAAAATATTGTGTTCTCTATGAATGAATTTCATAAATGTATTTTCTTCAGCTATAAAGTCAATATTTTCAATTTCTTTTATGGGCATTCTAAAAGGTAATAAGTATTTAAATGTTATCAATTGCCTTTTTTTGCTTCCTCTAAAACTTTTTTTGTATAAATTTCATTTTTCAACATTTTAAACTCTTCTTTTATCTTAACTTTATCCAACATGTATTTCCCCTTTCTACATTTAAAAGTATTTATTTAAAACATAACTTTGCATTCCCACTCAATATGATGTTATAATACATTTAACAAGGAACTAGCATAGATACACCAATCCCCTCACTACTCGCAATAGTGAGGGGATTTTTTCGGTGTGGCTAGTCGCCTATTTATCATCGCGCTTGCGTAGCCAATGCGTAAATAACGCAATAATACAACCACTGATGACTGTGATCGTGATCTGAACAAGGATTTCTAGCATAGATTAACACCTCCTCTCTACGTCAACTTGACGCCTGAGAGATAGGCGACTCTATAATTATACCATCTGTAAACTCTTAAGCGTATGCACTTCCGCCAAGTTGAATTATGTTAATTTGTCATAATCCTAGAATTTATTTAATAATGTCAATTAACTCTTTTTTAGCTGCTGCTCGAGCTGGAATCCAACCGAAGACGATACCAATCAACATAGAAACACCTACCGCAATGACTACAGAACTGACACTAACAACACTCTTAATGTAGTCTGGTGTGACCGCATCAACTAGACTAGCAATTAAAATACCTAGAATCAATCCAATGAGACCACCGAGGACACAGAGAACAACACTTTCAACCAAGAATTGAAGCTCAATGTCACGACTTTTCGCACCAAATGCGCGTCGAATCGCTATTTCTTCAGTACGTTCAGTAACTGAGATGTACATTACATTCATAACGCCAATACCTGCAATAAATAAAGAAATCCCTGCTACTGCTGCCACAAAGTAAGTAATACCATCAAATACTTTGTTAATACCTTTCATCATCTCTTCAGTATCATTATAACTATAGCTACCGTCACCCATGCCCGTACCTTTTTTATTTAATTTATCCGCAACTTTGTTAGCGACTTCTTTTTTGTTCGCATTATCGGCAATTGTTAATTGCAATGACGGAAAATCTTGTTGTAAATTGCCCATATATTGATTAAATGTTTGAGACGGCATGCTAACAGCTTTTGGGTTCATCATATCATTAACGATACCTACAACTTCAAAGCCTTGGCCATCAATATACAACGTCTTACCTATCGCATCTTTATTAAAGACATCTTTAGCAATTTTATCATCAACCGTTACGACCTTTTTGCGTAATTCATTATCTTCTGAATCGAAGCCTTTTCCTTCTTCAGGACTCGTTACTTCGTCCTTTTTCAGAATGCTGATGTCGCCTTTTTTCTGCGGATTTGTCATTTTTGCTGAATAACCTTGATCCTCAGTTTCTTTAATTTTAGCATCTGACACGCCATCAATTTGTTTAACAATACCTATATCTTGCTGACTAAAAGGGTTATTTTTCGCACTTTCTCCACTGTTTGTCATAAAGCTAATAAGTGCGGAGTTTTTACCAGCGCCTGAATCTGAAAATTCATCTGCCGCAGTCTTTTTAAAACCATTACCTAATGACATAATCGTTATAACCGCCGCAATACCAATAATAATTCCAATCATAGTAAAGATATTACGTCGCTTGTTTTTTAAAATAGACTTGAAAGAGATGGCGATAATATTCGATAAATTCTTCATTCTACCACCTCTTCTCGCTGAACGCGCCCATCTAAAATATGAATAATACGGTCGGCTTTATCGGCAACTTTACGATCATGTGTGACCATGATCATCGTCGTATTAAACTCTTTATTTAACTTCATAAATAATTCCATAATATCCTTTGAAGTCTTCGAATCTAACGCTCCCGTTGGTTCATCGGCAATAATAAATTTAGGCTGATTAATAATGGCACGTGCAATTGCCACACGTTGTTGTTGCCCACCTGATAATTTATTAGGCACAAGATGCTCTTTATCGTATAATCCAACGTCATGTAACGTACTGACTACCCTTTCTTTACGCGCTTGTGAACCTAAGCCAGCGTATACCAAAGGAATACTTACATTCTCTAAAATGGTATTATTTTGAATTAGTTTAAAGTTTTGGAATACGAAACCTGCGGTCTTATTTCTAATATCTGAGAGCTGATTATCTGAAGTTTTTTTATAATTTTCTCCATTAAAAAGGTAATCTCCTTCATATCCGCGGTCAATAAACCCTAATATATTGATTAATGTACTCTTACCAGAACCTGAAGGGCCCATAATCGCAATGAATTCACCTTCGTTAATGTTGATATTAATGTCTTTCAAAATATGGTTCTCTTCATCCCCATTTTTGAAGTGGCGATTGATATCTACAAGTTCTATCATGATGACACCTCAACTTTGTCTCCATCATTTAATGTGTTTTTAGGATTTTTGAGGACTTTGTCACCTTTTTTCAGCCCTTCTTTAACAAAAATTTCTCCATTTATTTTATCAATTTTAATATTACGTTTTTCTACTTTATTATCATTATTAACGACAAAAACATTATTATCTTTAGTTAATACAGATTTAGGTAATTTGATAGAGTCTAGTGGTACTTTTACTTCCATAGAATAACCTGCACGTACTGGAATATCTATATCACTAATAATCACTGTGTACTTAGATGACTCTGAATCATTACCGCCACTTGGTGCTGATTGAACCGGGTTTGATGACTGTGTTGTAGCACTTTCTTCATTACCACTTCCTCCGGCACTCGCACCACCTGTTGCACCAGATTCACTCAACTGATCTTCATAGCTTTTAGGTAATTCTGCAATTTTTTTAATTGTCCCTTTACCTGTCTTACCGTTACTTGTGATTTTAACGTCTACCTTGTCTCCTTCTTTGATTTTTTCTAAATCAAATTCTGAAACAGTTGTTTTAATTTGTGGTTCATTTGAAACCAATTGTAATATTGTTTGCCCATCTGATACATTTTCCTTATTTTTGATATCTACTTTACCATCAAATGCTGCATATACGCTGTCATTGATTTGTTTATCGTGTTGATTCAACTGTTGTTGTGCTTCGCTTAATGCACTTTGATCTTGTGTCAGTTTCTTCTGTAAATCATTGTTATTTGGCGCTTGATTAATATTTCTATAATCTTCATTAACTGCTTGCTGTGCTTCGTCCACTTTATTTACTAATTGTTGGCGTTTATTGTTGTTAACGTTATAGTTAATGAGTGAGTCACCTTGCTTAACTGATTGACCATCATCAACTTGTGGACTTACAAATGTGCCTAACTGGCTATTGTTGTTATATGTTTTTACTGCTTGAGGTGATGCTTTCCCCTCTAAATTAAGTGGACTTTCTTTCTCCACTTTATATGTATCGTAACCGTCTTTATCTTTTTCATCACTATTCGCTTGTTTTAACACTAAAGCAATGGCTAACAATCCTATAACTGCAACAATTCCAATAAGCCACATCCATTTTTTCTTCAATTAACAAACACTCCTTATATATCCATTTAAATATAGAATGGCAATTATATATAGATTACCTTAAAACCAATATAATTGTCATTCTATTTTTTCATTTAATTTTTATTTATACTACTGTTTTTAATTAAATTATTTTTAATTAAACTCAAATATAACGGAATCAGTACAATTATAGTGAATATTATCCCTGGTGTAGCGTTAATAACTACGACTAAAATAGGTAAATTCAAAATTTGAGATAAAATAATTCTTGATAAAGTACTACCTAATACAGCGGCAATAATCAAAGAAAAAACATTCACTTTAAAAAACCAAATAACTAAAATTGCTACAAACCTAAAGCAGAAAGACACAATCAAATTAATAGGATTAAATATACCTAATATTAATAATATAAAACTAGATAACAATCCTCCAATAAAATATTTCTTAATACCAAAAATAGCTAAAATTAAAAGAGATACAGGTGCTGAAAGTTGGAATTCTAAACCTGGTAAAATTGATGGCATTTTTATTATTGCAAATATACTTAATATTGCTGCAATGCAACTTATCTGCGTTATTTCTTTTGATGACAATTTAAGCACTCCTAATTTTATTAATATATTATTTGTTTAGGTACTTCCTCTAAAAATGCAATATATTTTTTTAGATCTATTTTTTCATCAACAAAAATAATTCTACCTCCTACACGTGTATTCTTATTTTTAATATTAAATATTCTATTATATCCTAATGTGGGAGAAGCATAATAACCTGTAGTATAATTTAAGTCATCAGATACACATAATTCTCCTTTAACATTATTAAATAAATTTATACAGGTTGCTATTGATAGCGCATCTTTTACTCGTTCAGAGATATCATTGATTTTATTTTTGTTTTTAAAAGCAAAATTTGTCACTCTAACACCTCTATTTTTAGTAGAATCTAGTCGCTTTCCTGTTTGTGCCGATAAAATAATAGCCCCAGTATAAGCGATATCATTTTCAATATATTGAAATCCATTTTTTAAAGCTTTATCAGAAATACCGCTATTATTAGCCAAATCTTGCATATTAGTATTTTGATTCTGGATTATTGGTAAAGCTTTTAGATTTTGAATAGGTTTTGTTATTTTTTCAATTTTTAAATTCAAAAAATCTATACTTCCGTTTTCATGATTAAAAGCTTTATTAAAATATTTTTTAATATTTTTTTCTAAATTTTCAAATTCACATATGGTTTCGGCACCACTTATATGAATTTGCTCATTACTAGCTCGCATCTTAATACTATACATTTTTTTCACCTTGATAATATTGATTGATTAGTTCTAAAAGTTTATCGATATCTTTTTCATCATGAAAATAAGATAACGAAATTCTTAATGTCGGTTTTTCGACTGTTGGATATCTTAAATAACTTAAAAAAACACCATTTTCGAAAAGTGTATTATATATCTTTTTAGCCACATCTAATCTATCAAAAGTAATTTTTTTAATTGGAGAGGCAGAATTTGTTTGATTTGGAAAAAGAACTTTAAAACTTTTATTAAAATAGTCACTTAAATATGTTAATTTTTCTCGTCGTTTACCAGCATCAAACAAACACTGTAAACTTTTTTTAATAAAATATAAATTATAAATAGGTAAGCTACTCGAGTAAATTAACGTTCGTCCCTGATTAATCATTAATTTTCTTATATCATTAGAACTTAAAATAATCCCCCCATGCGCGCCCCATGCCTTTGATAAACTAGCTGTTAAAACATCTACATCATGATAGTTTTCAAATATACTTAAACCTAAACTATGAGAAGCATCTATCAAAAGAATTGCGTTATATTTATTTTTTAATTCAACTAATTTTTTTATATTTACAATATTTCCATTAGTCGAAAAAACACTATCTGATACGATTAATTTTTGAACATTTTTGTTTGAATGATATGCTAATTTTCCTTCTAAATCTTTATAATCTAAATGATTATAAATTTTTTTATCTAAACCACTAAGTCTAATGCCATCTATGATACTCGCATGGTTTTTTTGATCTGAAAAAACTAATATATCTTCATCTTTAAAAATATTGAATATAGATAAATTAGCATCATACCCACTATTAAAAATTAAGCAATTTTTGAAATTAAGCCAGTTGCTTATAGTAGATTCTAAATCATCATATATTATTGAATTTCCACTAACTAATCTAGAACTAGATAAATTTGGACTATATATCTTCATAAATTCTGAAAAATCTTGAATACTAAATTTTAATTGTCCTAAACCTAGATAATCATTAGAGGTAAAATTTGTATATCTTTTACCGTCTATATATATATATTTATCACAAACGCATTCTATAGATTTAAGTTTTCTATATAAACCTTCTTCATGTAATTTTTTTAAATTACTCTTCGAGTTCATTCCTTATTTCCTTTCAGCTCATTATATCCAGAGTCAATTTCAAATCCTAAGTCTTCTATCATCTTATAATCCAATTTATTAGGCTGTCCTCCAGTAATTAAGTAGTCTCCTACAAATATTGAATTTGCTGCCTTTAAAGCCAAAGGTTGTAGTGAACGCAAATTAACTTCTCTACCACCAGCAATTCTAATTTCTTTTGATGGGTTAATTAGTCTAAATAAAGCTATAAGTCTCAAGCATTTCATAGGAGTCAATTCATTCATTTCTCCAAATTTTGTACCTTTAATGGGATGTAAAAAATTAATAGGAATACTATCGGCATCGATTTCTTTTAAGGCAAAGGCCATGTCAATAATATCTTGATTTGACTCTCCCATTCCACAAATCACACCAGAACAGGGCGATATATTGTTTTCTTTCATAATTTCTAAAGTGTTTGTTCTATCTTTATACGTGTGCGTAGTTACAACTTCTTCATGATAGTTTTCACTAGTATTTATATTATGATTATATCTATCAACGCCAGATAATTTGAGTTTTTTAGCTTGTTCATCATTAGTTAAACCAAGGCACGCACATATTTTCAATTGAGGGTGGTTTGATTTAATTTCTTCTACAGTTCTACTTATGTGATCGATTTCCTTATTACTAGGGCCTCGTCCACTCATAACAATACAATACGTACCTATGTTATTCTCATGAGCTACTTTTGCTCCACTAATAATTTGTTCTTCCGGAACTAAAGCATATCTTTGCTTTTGCTTCATATCTCTAGATTGACCACAATAACCACAATTTTCTGGACATATACCACTTTTAGCATTTAAGATCATATTTAGTTTCACTTTTTTTCCATAGTAATGTTTTCTTAATATATAAGCCTCGCTTAATAAATCTAATGTATCTATATTAGTATCTTCATATATTTTCAATAATATATCTTTAGTTAAAGTTTCTCCTTGTAAAATTCTTTCAGCTAAATTCATGCTACTCATCCCCATCTAATATATTGTGTAGTGATTTTTCAAAAATATTAACCATTTTTTTAATTTCTTTATTGGACATATTTAAAATTGGAACAAAAGTAATAACATTTTCTAAATTTCTTATCATTAATCCATTTTCTTTACAATTTCGCACTATTCTTTCTACACTATTTATATCTAAAGCTACTTTATTATGCTTATCTTTTACTAATTCAACGCCAAACATAAGCCCTCTACCTCTAATATCACCTATATTTTCATGAGATTTAAGAGTGTGTAATCTACTTTTTAATGTCTCAGAAGTTTTTTGTATATGTGCTATAAGATTTGTTTTTTCAAAAAGATTAATATTTTCTAAAGCAACAGAACATACTATTTGGTTACCCGTATAAGTATGACCATGGAAAAATGTATTAATGCTATGATTATCGCTTAAAAATGCTTCATAGACCTTTTGAGAAGTTAAAGTAGCAGCTAAAGGTAAATACCCTCCTGTAATTGCCTTACCTAGACACATAATATCTGGTTGTACATTTTCATGATTACAAGCAAACATTGCACCTGTTCGTCCAAATCCCACAGCTACTTCATCACAAATTAGAAGCACATTATATTTTCTACATAACTTTTCTACAGATTTTAAAAATCCTTCTGGATGAACGAACAAACCGGTAGCTCCTTGAATAAGAGGTTCTAAAATAAAACCTGCTATTTCTTCATTTCTTTCTAATAAAATATTTTCAATACTATTTAAAATTGAATCAATCATATCCTTTTCATTTACGTATCTACTTTTATATATAGATGGGCTTTCTATCTGTATATTTTCAAATATCAAATCTTTAAAAATTTGATGGAAGCTGTCTATACCCCCAACACTTACAGAACCTAATGTATCTCCATGATATCCATTTTTTAAAGTTAAGAATTTATTTTTTTTAGAATATTTATTTCGATCAATGTTTTTCCAATATTGATAAGCCATCTTAATAGCTATCTCCACTGACGCACTACCGGTATCTGAATAAAACACCTTTTTAAGTTTCTCAGGCGTAATATTCACAAGTTTTTTTGCAAGTTCTATAGACGGGATATTAGATGACCCTAAAAGTGTTGAATGCGCAATTTTGTTTAATTGCTTTTTAATCGCTTTATTTAGTTTTTTATTATTATGTCCGTGAACATTAACCCATAACGAAGCATATCCATCTAAATATTTTTTTCCATTTGTATCATATAAGTAACTTCCTTTCCCTTTTTCAATAATAATAGGGTTATCTTTTGTGTAAACGCCCATCTGAGTAAATGGATGCCAAACATATTCTGAATCTTTAATCTTTAACTCTTTTGTATTATTCATTATTTCCTCCGATTAGATATTGAATAAATTCTTCTGAAAAATCACTGTGGATACCATCCTTTTGAAAAGTATAAACAACCTTTTCCGTTTCTTTTTCAATTGTTTTTTTATTATCATTTTCAATAAAATCATTTATGTAATTATTCATAATTAGTAAATTAGGTGGGAGATCTTCCTTATCTATATAACTTTGATGCACAATAGCATCGCTGATAGCACCTAATTTTGAAGGTAAAACGCTAATTATAAGTTCAGATGTTTCTTTGATTAAATCTTTAGTCATATAAAAATGATTATCATATTCATAAATAGGTACTCCAATACCTCCAGCACCTTCTATTAAGACAATATCAAATTTATTTTCTAAAAATTTGACTCTATGCAATAATTTTTGTCTATCTAGTTTTTGGTTCTTTTCAATTTTAAACGCTAAATGTGGCGATACTGGATCACTGAATTTATATAATGATGTCATTTTATAATCTAATAAGCATTCTTTTTTAAACACATCTAAATCAGGGTATCTTCCATTATTTATTTCTTCTGTTTGAAACGGTTTAAAAATGCATACATTATAGCCTTTTTCTTTTAATAGTTTAAAGAGATTTTTAGTTATATAAGTCTTTCCCATATTCGTATTAGTACTTGTAATAAATATATTCATAAAAAATCTTACCCCCTAAATGTTAACCTTTATAAATTAAAAGTTTACATTTAAAAAATAATATTTTCAAGTTATTATAACTAAAATTGTATATTCAATATTTTTTACACCCTACTAACTCTCAATTAATACTATAAATAACAATGGTAATAAAACTATAAATAGGTACGATATTACTTATTAAAAATTCTTGTTTCATTACATCTAAAAGTCGATGAAACGACTAATATATTTCAGTTATATAAATAGCAAAATTTAAATTCTGAGGTGTTAACCGCTATTACAAAACAATTGGAACAAAAAGTCTTGTTCGTCATTTCAAAAACATTAAATTGAATATAAAATGGAATTTGAAGTTACCGAAAAAGGCAAATGTAAAAAATAATTTTATGAGATAACTTTTGAAATTGTATAGAATTTGAAACATGATGGCCACAAACTTTATATAAATATGCTAGAAGAGCTTTTTTCAATATTAAGTCATTATAAATTTAATTATTTATAATAGTTTCGTAATGGAAACAATTTTGGTAGAACTAAATAATCCCCTCACTATTTGAGTTAGTGAGGGGTTATTTAGTTCTACTGTGCATACTTATAAAATATAAGTTTACTTTACTACTTTATTATTTATAAATATTTACCATTTACACTCAATAAAATTTTAATAAAGAGCATTTTTACAAGTATCAATGACTACTTTGATAGCAACATTTCCATTAGAATACACCACGATATTAAAACCTAATTTTTGAAATTTTTTAAATATATCAATTAATTGGTTGTTATTTATCAATGGTCTAAGCGCTTCGTTAACATCTAAATACTTATTACGAAAGAAAAATTACAATTGAAATTCAACTAACCTCAATTGCTATATTTAATGACGATAACTGAACTAAAAATTAAAACTTATCTCATTACAAAAGGATCGGCCATTTGTTCAGATGAGGAATTTATCCATATTGTTTTTGTTTTTAAATATTCATTAATAGATTCTATACCACCTTCCCTGCCATAACCACTCATACCTGAACCGCCAATAGGGGCCATTGGCGAAATACTTCTATAAGTATTCACCCATACTATGCCTGAATCAATGGAATCAATCATTCGTTGTGCTCTTCCAATGTTTTCTGTCCAAATTCCTGCGGCTAAACCATAGCGTGTGTCATTAGCTAATCTAATAATTTCCTCTTCATCATTAAACCTTATAATACTTAGAACAGGGCCGAAAATCTCCTCTTGCACTAAACAATCAGAATGGCTAGTATGTTCAAATATTGTTGGCTCAAAATACCATCCTTCTTTTAAATATTCTGGTCGTTTTCCTCCCACAACTAGATTAGCTCCTTCTTCAATTCCCTTTGATACATATTTTTCAATTTTTTCTAATTGCTCTTTAGTAGCTACTGGACCAACTTCAGTTCTGTCATCTTGAGGGTCACCTACAACGATTGAATTAGTTCTTTTTACTAATTTTTCCATAAATTCATCATAGATATCATCATGTAGGAACACTCTTGATCCAGCCACGCAACTCTGTCCAGTACCTCCAAAAATACCAGCTAGAACGCCCATTAAAGCATTATCTAAATTTGCGTCATCAAAAATGATATTGGGGGATTTTCCTCCAAGTTCTAAAGTTGGTTTGGCAAAATTTTCAGCAGTATTTTTCACAATATGACGTGCTGCTTCTGGACCACCAGTGAATGCTACTTTACTGATATATGGGTGCGTTGTTAATGCATCGCCTACTTCGTTACCAAATCCTGTAATAATATTAATAACACCATCAGGTACACCTGCTTCTTCTGTTAACTTAGCAAATTCTAAAAGAGAAGCTGAAGTATATTCAGATGGTTTAATAACTATAGTATTTCCTGCTGCTAACGCTGGTGCTAACTTAAGAAAAGTTAAATATAAAGGGGAATTCCAAGGTGTTATAGCTGCTACAACACCGACTGGTTCTTTTTTTGTATAAACAAATAAATCTTTTTTATCAATTGGTAATGTATCACCACTAATTTTGTCAGCCAAGCCAGCATAATAATAGAAGAATTGTGGCATATAGCTGAGCTGCCCCTTCATCTCTCTAATTACTTTGCCATTATCTTGAGTTTCAAAAGCAGCTAATTCATCAACCTTTTTAGCTAATATGTCTCCAAGCTTTCTTAACACTTGTCCACGTTCAGTGAAAGTCTTTTCAGACCAAGACGAACTTTTAAATGTATTATATGCAGCTTCAACAGCTTTTTGTACATCTTGTTCATTTCCTCTTGCTATTTGGCTCCATGCTTTCCCTGAAGCAGGATCATAACTATCAAAATACAAGCTATTTGTTGGTTTTTCCCACTTTCCATTAATATACATATTATACTGCTTTAATTTACTAATTATTCTTCACCTCGTTATCAATATTCTGTAAAAATCCATGTACGTTTTGATTGAAAATCTGAAATTTTTCTAAAGGTAACATATGTCTTGCTTCTGGGATGATTATTAATTTTGATTGAGAAATACGCTTTACCATTTCTTCTGCCATTCTGATGTTCGAGCCTTGATCAAATTGACCTGTTATTACAAGTGTAGGAGCGTTAATTTCACATAAATCTTTCCACAATAAGCGATCAGCTTCTCCAAAAACTCGATATGCTTTTAAATAACTGTCTTCGTCGTTGTCTTTAAGACGCTGTTTAATTTGATTTACTAGATTTGAATGACTTTTGATAAATGTATCATTAAACCATCTTTCTATTGCTGGTTCAATTGTGCTATTTTTTCCTAATTTCTCTACAGTTTGTATTCTTTTTTGTACTGAAAGCCTTTCTTTGTCATTTCTATGGGCAACCGCATTAGAGAATATAAGTGATTTAACTTTTTCTTTATAAACACTACCGAATGACTGTGCTACCATCCCCCCCATGGAAAACCCTAAAATATGGGGTTCATGAATATTAAGTTCATTCATAAAATTCAATAATTGTTCTGTGAAATCTTGTAATTCATAGTTTTCTTTATCAGGCTTACTTGATTTTCCATGACCTAACATATCATAAGCAAACACTTGATAATATGCTGAAAAATAGTTTATATGTTCTTTCCACATTGTATGATCAAGCCCCACACCATGAATTAAAATTAAAGGGTCTCCTGTACCAGCAGTCACATAGTAAGTATTATCTGATGTTATGCCGTTTTTCATTTATAGTAATCCCATGTCTTTCATATCTTGATGTCTATCTCCCGTTCTAGGATGTGGACGTCCCCCTGTAGAAACCCCAATAGCAACTACAATTTCATCTTGTTTTGGTGCATCATCAATACTTGTCTCAAATGTAACAAAATGAGATCGTTTTGAATCATCATTTTTATGCACCATAGGTATAGTAATTTTAGATCCTGGGCCTCCGCGCTTGTTTGTAAAGCTAAGTATACTTTTTCCTTCAACAGAATCTCTAAATTTATTGCCAAACTTTAATGTATGAATAAAGGCTGAAGCATGTTCAATTTCTCCATCAACACCTACTGTTGCTGCTTTCCCAAAAGCTTCTACTTCATCTGGTGAATTAATATATTTAAATAGTTCTTCAACTAAAGTCTCTCCTATTATAGGTGCTTGTTCATCTATTTCTGGTTTTAAGTTTTCAACGTATCTTTCTCCATACCAAGGGTTTTTAATTACTGCTGCAGTTATTATCATTTTTACCGGAACTTCTACTTCTTTCTGCCCTTCAATAAAAGTTTCTTCAATTGTTGTAAATATTTTTCTAATTTCTACCATTATATATTCCGCCTTTCCATTATTTAAAATTTGGCATTACTTTTTCGGTGAATAATTTTAAACTTTTCATCTTTTTTTCATGAGATAGGCCGTTATGATCTACCCATAATAAAAGATTTTGTAAATTTAACTCATCTTGTAATTCTTTAATTTTTTCTGTTACATATTCTGGAGTCCCGAATAATAAATTTCTAGGATGTAAAAAATCATAATCTAGTTCTTGATCTTCTGTTAATTCTTCGTCAGGATTCATTAAATTACCTAACCCTCTCCAATGACAAACCCATCTGTAATTGTTCAATACTGCTTCAGCAGCATCTTCTCTTGCTTGCTCCATTGTTTCTGCAACATATAAATCTCTAACTATAGCAATACCTTCTCCTAAAGCGACTTCTTTACCACGGGCTTCGGAAGCCGTATCTTTATATAAATGAAATCTTTTCTTTAGTTCTTTTACTGGTGGCATCCAAAATATTGCGTTAGTTCCTTCGCTAGCTGCTTTCTTGATTGAAGTTGTTGAGTCAATTGTTTGCCAAAACCGAGGATGCGGATTTTGATAAGCAGGTGGCATTATAGCTACTTTATTTATTTCCCCCTTATCTATATCCATAAAATCTTCTGAAGATGGACTCATCGGATGTTCCCATTTAATACCTTTTGGAGGGAAATTATAAAATTCTCCGTGATGAGCAAAAAAGTTTCCTGTTAAAGCTTTTTTTAATACTGTAACAGTTTCTTCAAATATGGCTCTATTTTGTTGCTGATTTGATGGATCCGCAGCTATATTGAGGTTGGCTGCTTCTCTTCCATACAAACCTCTCCCAACTCCAACTTCAACTCGTCCTCTGCTCATTTGATCTAACATTGCTATGTCTTCTGCTAATCTAAGTGGGTGCCAAAAAGTCACAATGTTAGCTGCTTGGCCAATTTTTATATTTTTCGTACGTGCAGCAATATCAGCTCCAATTAGTAATGGATTCGGTATAATTTCATTCCCTTCATGACCAAAATGATGCTCTGTGTACCAAATTGAATCATATCCATTTTGATCACAATATACCGCTTGTTCTCTCATCTCATCTAATACTTTATCAAACTCTTCTTCTCTATTTTGTGCATTCCAATTCGCAAAAATACCAAATTTCATATATAGTCACTCCTTATTTTTAAAATTTTGATTATAATTTAGCGTCATTGTTGATTTACGAGTTATAAATTTTAAATTTTTTTCTTTATTAGTTCCTTCAATTAATTGTTGCTCTATTGCTAATTTATGTGCAATTTTAGGCGCTGTCCAAACAGCAGGTAACATAATAATTGAAATAGGAACTGCTGTTATAATAATAAATGATTGTATCGCATTTATACTTCCTTCACCTATATTTATAAGAATTATAGAAATAACTCCCATAACAACTACCCAAAACACTCTAACAATTTTAGGCGGATCTCCTTCACCTGTTACTGACATAGATATTGAATATGACATTGTATCCGCAGTAGTAATAACAAAAATCAATGTTAAAATAAGTAACACAACGACAAGAATAGCCCCCATAGGTAAATTTGTAGCTATTGAAATCACTGCTGCAGGCAAACCATTTTCTGATAGAGGATTGCTAACTTCGCCCGGATTTTTGGTTTCATAGAAAAGACCACTTCCTCCTAAAATAGTAAACCATAAATGAGAAACTACACCTGCAACAATGGAAACAAGTATAAAAATTTCCCTAATAGTTCTCCCTTTTGAAACGCGAGCCACTAACATAGCCATTAAAGGACCGTAACCTATAAACCACCCAAAAAAGAAAAGCATCCATGAGCCAGCCCATTTATCGTCTCCTCTAAAAGTACTTATATCTATAAATTGAGTGATGTAAATACCATAAGAAGAGATAAATGTGTCTATTATAAATTTTCCTGGCCCAACTAATAAAATAAACAATGCAATTCCTATAGCTAACCAAATATTCAATTTGCTAAGAAATTGAATACCTTTATCAATACCAGTTACTGCAGATATAGTTACTACTATTATTAACCCTACTACAGATAAAATTTGGGTAATTATATTATCAGGGACTCCAAAAATACTATGCATCCAATAACTAAATTGAAAACCAAAAAAACCAATTGTTCCAATTGTTCCAGCTACAGCTCCTAGAATACAAAGTACATCTATCAACGAGCCTGTAGAATTATATTCAATTTTCTTACCAAATATTGGGTATAATAATGTTCTAGGGCGTATTTTCATCCCTTTATTATAGTGCGCGTACATTATAATAATGCCACTTACGGCTCCATATACTGCCCAAGCTGTAAACCCCCATGATGTAAAGCTTTGTGCCATTGACGCTGGTATTGCTTCAGTACTTTTGTTCTCAATATTAGAGCCCATAGTTGGTGGAACGTCAATGAAATAGTACATAGGTTCAGCAGCTGCCCAAAATATAGCTCCCGCACCTAATCCTGCTGTTATGACAATAGCTGCCCATTTAAAAAAACCCATTTCAGGTTTAGAAGTATTACCTAGACGTACACGTCCATATTTTGAAAAAATTAAAAATAGCCCTACTGCAAAAGTAGCGAGTAATAAAATTTGCCAAAATGCACCAAAATAAGTAATTGAAATTTGAAACCCCTTTTCAACAAACTTCGATGTAGCTTTGGTAAATAGTGAGGACATTACAACAAACAACACTAATACTCCTCCACTAAAACTAAATACCGGCCAATCTATTTTACTTTTCCACCCTTCCTTTTTCATTTTGCTACCTCAGTGTGCTCCGTATGCGCTAGTTGTTTTTGCATAAATCCCATTTCTATTGATAGTTCTTTCAATCTATATATTACGTCTGCATCTATAATTTCTTTATCGGAATTAAAATGAGAATCATTTAAGTAAACATTTCCAGGTGCAATATAAGCTCTAAAATATCCTGCTATTGGTTTCAACTGATTCTCAACAACAAGATAATGTTGAAACGTTCCACCAGTAGCTATAAACCCTATAATTTTACGTTTCATTGCCTTCGGTGGTATTAAGTCAAATAGATTTTTTAATACACCAGTAAAAGAACCTTGAAAAATGGGCGTACCGAAAATATATGCATCTGCAACACAAATTTTTCCTATTAATTCTTGTGTATCATTGTTATATTCTGAAATAGGTCTCCCATCACAAAATTCTAAATCATAATCCTTCAAATTTATAAACTCTGTAGTGACATCCTCATTCATATATTCTATAGCCTTCTTTACTGCAACTTCCGTTTTCGAACCTATAATAGTACCTGAAATGCCTAATAATTTCATGAATATTCCCCCTTAATAAATTCATATTCCTGAAGAATTATTGAATTCATTTAATTTGTGCGTTAATCCACCTTTTCCAAAAGACAATGTATTGTTGCTTTGTAAATAATTCAGAAAATCTATAATTTTTTTTCTTCTATGAAGAATATTTTTAACCCCTTGATTATAAAACCACGAATCTATGGTGTTATATATACCACGGTTAACTTTATACATATTCTTGCAATAGCTTGAAAATTCAAGATCTGTATTATGAATTATTTGGTTATACCAAGACAATTTTATCCCCACCTTTTCGCTAATAAAAATAACTTTGACATCTCCAACAAAATAAACTAAATATTCTGAATTTATAAGTTGCCATAAATTACTCTTATTTAATAATCTCCCCCTTATAAGAAAGCGCTTCCATTTAGTGTTAAAAATTTTTAAACAGGCCCGTAAACGATTTGTTATAATTAAAATAAGCAAATCCCAATAATTAAGTGACACTTAATTAAGTACAGGTTAATAGTTTTGCTTTTATTTGTCAATTATAAAAAGGAGAAAATTACAATGGATACTGATATAAAAATAGGTCAAAAACTTAGAAATATTAGAAAAGGAAAAAATATAACTATTAATAAACTTGCGAAAGATACTGGTTTTACACCCAGCTTTATCAGTCAATTTGAAAGAGGTTTTACTTCAGCTTCTATTTCTACATTAAAAAAAATAACAGACGCACTATCAATAAATTTAACAATGCTATTAAACGAGAATGAAGATGTTCAGAATACTCCTTATATTGTAAAAAAAGGAGAAGCTAAAAAACTTTCTTACCCTGATGAGAAATCTACAGATTATATGATAACCAGAGAGAACGCTCCTTATGAAGTAATTTATAGTGAAATAAAGCCTGGCGGAAATAGTGGTGACTTATTATCTCATAATAGTATTGAAGAAACTGTTACCATATTACAAGGAACAATGGAAATTGAAATTAATAATAATATTTATATACTGAACGAAAATGATTCTATATCTTTTTGCAGTCAATCTCCTCATGCTTGGAAAAACAATAGCGATAAAACTTTGAAAGTAATCTGGGTAGTATATCCACCTACCTATTAAATAATTAAATTTAAAGATTATGATTTTAATATTTTACAAAAAAATTTATTCGTTATAATATTAAATAAATTCAATTTAGTAGGAGGTGCTTGTATGAATAAAATAGAAGCTAAAACAATCCAAAAGTACGTTTGTCATGAATTAATGAACTTGAGAAAAAATAAAAATTTTAAAAAACATGATATTGCTCTCGTCTTAGATATTAGTATTAGCGACCTCCTAGAAATTGAAAGAGGAAAAAATTCAAATCTGCCACTACCTATTTACATGCAATTATGTGATTTATATGATGTTGAATTAGAACAAGTTATATATAATGCCAAAAGAAATCTTGCAATAGATAGAGGCTATTCTTTTTAAATATTAAAATTATGATTATTAAACAGTTTCATATACTTAACTTAATCGAAGTTTCTCAGAAGTTATTTTAAAAGACTCTTTATTAATAAAGGGTCTTTTAATTATTTCTAGATCAAATACTTTTCAAATAATAAAAGTTCTATATCACTTTTGCTTGTTCAAATTAATTTTACTATACATATAATTCACTATAATTAACTGTTAAATTAGCAATTATTGAATAAAAAATTCAGGTATTTATATGCTATAAAAAATAAATAATCATTTATTTTTTATTTATCTTTGTAAATTAATATTTCATATGTATATTAAAATGTAAAAATCAACAAAAATATTTCTAAATTTTCAGAATTTAACAAATTATTTTTAATTCTTTTATGGTAAATTTAATTTATTTAGCATTTATATAAGGGGGAGGTTATTTGAGTTACTTCAATAAAGAACGCAATCATGCGCTAAAACCTAAGAAAAAATTTAAAATGCCACACATTTATGTCATTTTATTTATTTTTGGTGTAATCGCTACGCTTGCTACTTATATTGTTCCATCAGGTGAATTCAAGAGAATTAAGGGTCCTGAAGGTAGAGAAATGGTGGATGCTGATTCATTTCACTACATTACTTCTGCACCAGTAGGCATAGTCGACTTTATATCGATTATTCCTAGAGGACTTATTGAAGCTGGGGAAATCGTATTCTTTACATTAATTATTGGTGGCATGTTCATGGTACTTAGAAGAACGGGTATCATCGAAATTGCTGTTGATAACTTAACACGTCGTTTTATTTATAAAAGTATATTTATTATTCCGGTGTTAACTACAGTATTTGCTATTGTAGCTACTTTAATTGGTACAGCAGAATTATCGCTAGTTTATATTCCTGTCATCATTCCACTCGTCATCGCTTTAGGATATGATTCTATAACTGCCACAGCGATTGCTCTTTGTGGAACAGTTGTCGGCTTTACAGTAGGTGTTCTTAACCCTATTAATACGGGATTAGCACAAAAGCTTTCTGGAATCCCTGTATTTTCAGGTATTGGTTTAAGGATTATCTTATTTATCGTAGTGTTAGCAGTCACAATTGTTTTCATTATGCGTTATGCTAAAAAAGTTCATAAACAACCTACTTTAAGCCCCGTATATGAGGATGATTCAGAAAAAAGAGAGCTATATCAGCACATTACAGAACATGCTCCAACTAAAGCTACAACAAGACAAAAATGGGGGATCGCTGTTATCTTTGTCTTCTTTATTATCCTGGTATACGGCGTCACTACCCAAGGATGGTTCATGGTAGAAATGGCCGGTTTATTTATATTCATGGGCGTCATCGTTGGATTCGTTTCAGGCCTATCAACACAAACTATTTGCGAAGCATTCAATGATGGCTTTAAGGATGTACTCATGGGTGCAATTATCGTTGGCCTTGCACGTTCCATTGCTGTAGTTCTTGAAGACGGCAAGATTATGGACACCATCGTTCATGGACTTGGTTCAGTTATTGATGGTACTACTCCAACCATTGCAGTCATTGGCATGTATGCAGTACAAGTGCTTATTAACTTCATAATATCTTCTGGTAGTGGGCAAGCGTTGGTTACAATGCCAATTATGGCTCCTTTAGCTGATATGTTAGGTGTTACTAGACAAACTGCTGTCTTGGCATTCCAACTTGGCGATGGCTTCACGCACATATTTTATCCTACAAGTGGTTACTTTATGGCAGCCTTGGCCATAGGTGGTGTTTCTTATACTAAATGGATTCGCTTTTTCTTCCCACTCTTTATAATATGGGCAATTATTTCTATCATTACATTAATGATTGCTCAACTTAGTGGATGGTCTTAAAGAGTTTTTTATAAGATAGTAAGATCTTAACAATCTATATGTCTTTTTGTGACAATGTTTAATTTTGAGGGAACAAAAGATAAACTTATTACTAGTTTCTCTTGTTCCCTTTATTATGGTATGAGTTAAATCAAACTGCATTAAAAATTTTTATACTATGTGCTACTTTATTGGTAATCAATGGTTACCAAAACCAATTTTAAAGCCTAAATCTTCTATCATTTTATAATTTAATTTATTCGGCTGACCACCTGTAACAAGATAATCTCCCACGAATATTGAATTTGTAGCTTTTAAAGCTAGTAGTTGTAGCGAGCGTAAATTAACCTCTTTATTTACTAAGGTAATAGGACAATCTTTTTGCACTAAATATTTGAATGTTTTTTATTGCTGAATGATAATTATAGTAATTTACATATTATTATCACACAGGAGGTAACCATGAGTTTAGCTGAAACTTTATTTACGACGGGAGAATTCGCTGAATTATGTAGTGTAAAAAAGCAAACACTTTTCCATTATGATGAAATTGGTATTTTAAAGCCTCAGTACAGAAATGACAAAGGCTATCGATTTTACACTTTAAAACAATTAGAAATATTTAGTGTGATTGATATATTGAAGGGTCTTGGTTTATCGCTTACTGAAATAAAGGAATTTTTAGATATCCGATCACTACCTAAAACAATTAATTTATTAACTGACAAAGAAAAAGAAATAGATTTGAAAATCCAACAATTAAAACAACAAAAACTAACCATACAAAATAAAAAGAGTTATTTATATGAGTCTTACAAAGCCGACTTTTCTACTATAGATATTATAACGTTACCAAAACAATATTATTTGTTAAGTGATACTATCGGCGACGTAACACTTAAATCTTCATCGCATAAACTCATGTCTTTTATTAATTTTATAAAGCATAATCATCTAGACTCTGGTTATCCTATTGGTGCAATCATTGATAAAAATAATATTCAAAACGATAAATATACTGAGTTCTCAAATTTTTATATTCAAGTAAAACAAAATATAGAAGAACCACATTTTACTAGGGAGGAAGGACAATACATTATTGCCTACCATGAAGGTCCTGATGAAACGTTATACAAAACACATAAAAAAATTAAAGATTATTTAATAAGCAATCGATTTAAAATGATTGGTGACAGCTTTGAAGAATATGTTGTTGATGAAATCAGTACTAATGGCCCCGATAAATACGTCACAAAAATTTCTATAGCAGTCGAAAAAATTTAACATCTTCTATTTTTTTATAAAAACTTACAAAACCATTCTTGACTATATGGTTACCATATAGTTTATATTTTTATATATGGAAAGTAGGTGACTGTTATGAATATTAAAAAGTGGACAATCTTATGTTTAGTCTCTAGTGCATTATTTTTAATCGTCATTGATATGACAGTTTTATATACTGCTCTACCATTGCTAACACATGATTTAGAAGCGACTGCTACACAAAAATTATGGATTGTTAATGCCTATGCTTTAGTAGTTGCGGGGTTACTGCCTGGTCTTGGTACATTGGGAGATTATGTAGGCTATAAGAAAATGTTTTTACTTGGTTTGGCTATTTTTGGTGGCGCTTCATTACTAGCAGCAAGTGCCACGACACCAACTATATTAATATTGGCTAGAGTGTTATTAGCTATAGGCGCTGCTACAATGATGCCTTCAACACTATCCATTATAAAATTAACGTTCAAAGATTACCAAGAACGTGCATTAGCACTTGGTATTTGGTCGGCAATTACCGCAGCTGGTGCGGGCTTAGGTCCTGTAATAGGCGGCCTATTATTAGAGAAATTTTCATGGCCATCTGTATTTATTATCAATATACCTGTTGTGATTATCGTCATAATTATTTCTTATATTTTAATACCTCAATATCCTACAAATAAAGATGGTACATGGGATTTTATAAGCTCATTCCAAATCATGGTAGGACTGATTACAGTGGTATTTGCAATCAAAGAATTAGCTAAACCAGAAAATAATTTTGTAGTATTATTCGGTGCTTTCGCTATTGGGTTCATCGCTATAATTATGTTCATTAGAAGACAAAACAGATTAAAATTTCCATTAATCAATTTAGCAATCTTTAAAAATCCATACTTTACAGGCGGTACTATCGTTGCTATTACAACTTCATTTATATTGATGGGATTTGAATATATTCTTTCTCAAAGACTACAACTTGTTTTAGGCTTAACACCATTAAATGCTGGGTTAACAATAATGATGATGGCCTTAGCTTCACTGGTAGGGGCAATTTTAATTGGTATCATTTTAACTAAATTTGGTACATTAAAACTACAATGGGTAACATTACTACTGGCCTTTATTGGCATATCAGCATTTTATTGGGTTTTACATGCACATTTAGCCATACAAATTGTTACTTTAATCATAATTGGTCTTGGTTTAGGGGGAGCAATGACGCTAGCATCTAACGCTATTATGTCAAATGCTGATGATAAGAATTCAGGTATGGCCGCTTCCATTGAAGAAGTGTCATTTGAATTTGGTGGATCATTAGGCATCGCTATTTTAGGTGGATTATTCTCTGTTTTTTACAGTTTATTCTTTAATTTTAATAGTAATTCTGTTGATTTATCTAAGGCAAAAGGCAGTTTAGATGAGACATTGATTCAAGCAGAACAACTTCCTTTATCTGTTAGCAAAGAACTTATCGAGGCTGGCAAAGCAGCATATGACAATGCCTTTTCACTCATTATTATTATAAGTATTTTGTCATTAGCATTCACCATCATCTTATTAATATGGATGGATTTAAAACATAAGCGACTGTCTGAATAAATAAGAGTATAAAAAACAGATGAAACGTTCAACCTATGAACACTTCATCTGCTTTATTCTTGTTCTTATATCATTGTTAAACACAATCCTAGTTATCAAACTAACTACAATCCGCATAGAAATTATCTATACTTTAAATCTTACGATAACCACTCTGGTTTACTAGATCCTCTAGGAATTAACGTAGTATTGTAATGACCAGGTGTTTCTGACATTGTAACTTGGTCAGTCACGCCGATATAATGTCCGAGTGGTGTCTCAGATTCAAATTGATCAGGAGCGACAATTGCATGCATATCTGTCGTATTAAAAACATCATTTACATATGCTTTTTCAAAAATACCTAATGACATTAAATAGAGTGAAACGCGACTCAAATTAACCTGAACTCTATAACTGCCGCCTTCTTTTGCTCTTCTTTCTAACGCTTTAATTGCTCCAGTTTCTAACAACCATGATATGACATAATCATTCACAACCACGATTGGTGGTAACTTAGGTTGGTCTACTGTACCCTCTAATGCCATAACACCCGTAGCGCTTCCTGCAGTTTGATCGAATCCATTTCTATCTGACCAAGGCCCTTGATCACCATAACAATTAACAGAACAATGAATAATTCCAGGTCTTTTTTCGGCAAGTTCATGAGGTGTTAAATGTCTCTCTTGCATGAAACCATATCTTTTATTCATGAAAAAGATATCTGCTGATTTTAATAGGTCATTAAATTTTTGTTGATGTTCAGTTGAATGATCGATATCTAAATAGGTTGATCTCATGCCGATATGTGAAGTTAATAATAACGTTTCCTCTTCTAGCTCAGAAGGTCTCCAAACATTTAACACGTCTGCACCATGTAAAGCTAAGCCTCTTCCTAAACCAGCCCCAGCAATTACATGTCCCATGCCTAACGCACGGATGCCATCCAATGGTTGTTGAGGGTTTTCACTGAAACTCTCGGGTTCTGACTCACCAATTTTCTCTATCGTAACAAGTGGTTCTTTAGCGATATATTCAAACTGTTCTTCTTGCATAAATTCAGGCAATGTTCTTATCATAGGCATGACGACACCTTTTTCTGCAGCAGCTTCTTCCAAATCTTTGGCGTCCCACTGTTTAATCGCATGAGCGACAGACTGTTTGTTTGGTAATGCTTTGATGAGTTCAAGCGTATGTCTATGTGAACTTGGATAAGGATTTAATGGCATCACCCATCGATTATCTTTTGTTTGATAAAAACTAAACCGTGTTGGATTATTTGGAAAATATTGCTGTTTAGCAGGAAAGCCATTTAATGTTTCCCATTTTCTTTCATAAAAAGGAGATAAACGTTTCAATGCCTTTCTTATATCTACATAAATATCCTGTCCATTACCTCCCCTGTTTTGCCATAAGGAAGCAAGCGAAACGGATTTGGCGGCTAAGCCTATACCTGCTAATGAAGCAATTCTTAGTGTACTAGGTTGTATTGGATCCTTACCATAGAATGTAACTTCCCCACCAGCATCCGCAGTTGAATAGCCAATATCATTCAACAATTTCTCTAACTCAGAATTAATATCAAAATCATCGTCTTTATTTATACGATGCCGATAATTGTGTAGCAACACTGTTTTTAAATCTTCATTTAGCATTTCTTTTCCTTCTTTCTCAATAGCTTTATTTCATTATAGTTATTTCGTTATACTCATTAAAGTAAGCGAAAGTTCAAAAATATACACTTTATTTATAATTGTTTATTTTTAAGGAGTGTTTTTTATTTATACAAATAAACGAAATAAAACCAAAAAAAGCATTACAGCTTCGGCGTTGTCATTACTAGAAAAACGCGATTTAACTGATATTACAGTATCTGATATATGCCACGAGGCTAATATCACACGTGCCACATTCTATAAATACTATAAAAATATTGATATGTTATACAACAACATTAAAACACAAACGCTCAACGAATTATTTGGTAATCCTTATGTCTTCTTTAATAAGCATCAAAATATTTTAGATGCTCAATTGTACTTAGCAAACCAAGTTTTTCATTATATTATTCATCATCGTTATTTATTCAAAACTTTAATACTGAATGACACTAGATTCAATTTAGACATGTATAACTATTTTAAAGAAAACTATATTAACTTTTTAAGCAATACTATTGTTAATAACCACAATTTAGAAATTGATGATCAATTCTTATGTACTTATATCGCTTCAGCTTATACTGGCATCATCTATGAGTGGGTACTTTCTGATTTTGAAATGTCACCTATTGATTTAACACATAGCATGATTTTTATAAATTCAAATGGTCCAATAAGTGTTTTAGAAAAATAAAATTTATTGAAATTTCAAATAATAATAACGGTAAAATATTTTCTAAGTATTTAAGCAAAAATATTGAAACCCGATTAAAACGGTAGTATTATCACCTAATGTCAGTTTGAAATTCACTTCACAAGAACTGGACTATGAATATAAAAGACTAAGAGGAGTGTAAATATGTTCAATCAAACAAAACAATATATCAACGGTGAATGGGTAGAGAGTCACAGCAACGAAACAATGGATGTTATTAATCCAGCAACAGAAGAAGCTTTTGGTAAAATTGCTAAAGGTAATGCTCAAGACGTTGAAGATGCGGTTAACGCTGCAGATAGCGTTTATTTAGAATTCCGTAATACTTCAGTAGAATACCGTCAAAACTTACTTAACGATATCGTTAAAGAATATGAAAATCGTAAAGAAGATCTAATCAAAGCGATGACTTTAGAACTTGGTACACCAGTTACAGCATCTGAAAATGTCCACTATGAAATGGGATTATCACATTTTAAAGCAGCAAGAGATGCTTTAGATAACTTTAATTTTAGAGAGCGTAGAGGCAACAATATCGTTATAAAAGAAGCAATCGGTGTAGCAGGGTTAATTACACCTTGGAACTTCCCTACAAATCAAACTGCCTTGAAATTAGCAGGTGCATTTGCAGCAGGTAGCAGTGTAGTCTTAAAACCATCAGAAGAAACACCATTTGCTGCAATTATCTTAGCAGAAATTTTTGACAAAGTAGGCGTGCCAAAAGGCGTCTTCAACTTAGTAAATGGCGATGGCCTTGGTGTAGGTAATCCAATCTCTGAAAATGAAAAGATTAGAATGGTATCTTTCACTGGTTCTGGTAATACTGGTAGTAAAATCATGGAAAAAGCTAGTAAAGATTTCAAAAAAGTATCACTTGAATTAGGTGGTAAATCACCTTATGTCATCTTAGAAGATGCTGATTTAGACAAAGCTGCAGATGCAGCAGTCCATAAAGTAGTTGGCAATTCAGGACAAGTTTGTATTGCCGGCTCAAGAACACTTGTTCCAGAATCAATCAAAGATGAATTTATTGAAAAAGTAAAAGAAAAAATGAGTGCAATCAAAGTTGGCGACCCACAAGATGCAACAGTACAGATGGGACCAGTCATTAACAGTAAACAATTTAATCAAATCCAAGAATTTATTAAAATTGGTGCACAAGAAGGCGCAACAATTGAATTAGGTGGAGAGGGTAAACCTGAAGGACTAGAAACAGGCTACTTCATTAAACCAACTATTTTCTCAAACGTAGATAATCATATGACTATCGCTCAAGAAGAAATATTTGGACCAGTAATGTCTATTATCACTTACAGTGATGTTGATGAAGCAATCAAAATCGCAAATGATACAAAATATGGTTTAGCTGCATATGTGTATGGTTCAGATATGGACACTTTACAAAAAGTAGCTACTGCATTTGAAGCAGGCGTTATTGAAATTAATGAATACCCAAGAAGCGCTGATATGCCATTTGGTGGTTATAAACAATCTGGTATCGGTAGAGAATGGGGAGACTATGGTATTGAAGAATTCTTAGAAGTTAAATCAATTTCTGGCTTTTTTCAATAAATAATAGTAATAACTGTACGATAACCAACTGATTAATATTAATAATGAAACCCTAATTAAATACACTTCTATTTAAATGTAATAAACCCCAAAAGCTGAGCTTATAATTCAACTTTTGGGGTTCTTATATTATATATACTATTACAATTATTTTCGCACCATACTAAGTCACAATATTTTTAATCACTTTTACTATCCCACCAACTATATTAATCAATATATCTAGTGTTATAGTAATATAACATCAATTTGCACCCCTTCGTATTTTTTAACTCAATATGTTGAAAGACTACCCACAATAATAAATATACGAAATATCATAAATTAGCAATTAAAACCCAATAATAAAATGTTAACAAAAAACTGATTTTACATCATAATTAAAATTTTTATTTGTATTTGATTAATTTTTATTAAGTTGTTTTAATATATTGTAGCACGTGTTATGCTTTTTAAAAAGATACACTTAGGAGGCAATATACATATGGAAACATCTAAATTACCGTTAGCTCAACATTTTTCAAATTTAAGAACTAATCCTAAATGGACATTAAAACTACTTATTGCTATTGTCGTTGTGATACTATCTACCATAATTAGTAGTAGTTTAATTGACTATGATACATTGTTTAAAGATACTGGTTTAAGTGGACAAGAGCTTGAACAAACGAAAGCTATAGGGCAAATCACCGGAATCATTGGTGGCATTGTTGGTGGCATCATCGGCATCGGTATTACATTTGTTATTTTCCTATTAATTTCAAAAATCATGAAATCTGATGCTAGTGCTAAATCTATTTTTTCAGCTACATTAAGCTATACAGTTATCACTAGTGTAATTGGACTTATCGTGATTTTAATTCAATGGATTGCAGGCTTGTCACCAACGGACTATGTCATAACAAGTCTCAATATTTTTGATAAAGGCAACAGCTTTCTTAGTGCATTCAACTTACAAACACTTATAGGCGCTTATGTATTTGGCGTAATGCTCCTAGCTACAAATCGTTTTTCTAAAAAGTCAGCAATTATATGGTCAATTGTCTATTTAATTATCTTAGTAGGCTTTGCATTAATTGGTGCTTCATTCCAATAATTATTGAATCAATACTCTTTTAAAATTAGAAATTTTCAAGTGTTATTTGAGCTGTAACGCATGAATAATTAACACTAGCGTCCTATACGGACTTACTAACTCTATAGTACCTATACAAAAAGGAACCCGAGGCGTAAATAAACGTCTCGAGTTCCTTTTTTGTATTATTTTAATTTTAAAATCATCATAAAATACTTGTAATAAATAAGATGCTAGCAATTATAAATAATACTCCTACCACTTTAGACTTTCTTATATAAGCTATACCAATAGATACTAAGAATATCGCTTGAAAGATAATCTGGGCATTATTTGTAAAATAAATAACTTCAAAAAGACCTAAACAATTAATGACAATAAAAATAATTGCAATAATGATAAATATAATCTCATAAATTTTGAAATCTTTATTTATACTCAAATAAAAATCTCCTTTTACAAATTTATATTTTCTACATGATGACGCCAGAAAAAGAAACTTGTAATATTATTAACTACAAAACCTTTAATAAAAGTGACAAGCGATTTTGTTTAATGACTGAATTATTTATTCTTTTCTGCTTCTCTTAATTCAATACGTCTAATCTTACCTGAGTTTGTTTTAGGTAAGTCTTCTACAAACTCTATAGCACGTGGATATTTGTATGGTGCAACGTCTTGTTTCACATAATCTTGAAGTGTTTTGACTGTAGCATCCGTTGCTGATATACCCTCTTGCAAGATAACAAAGGCTTTAACGATATTACCTCTAATTTCATGTGGGCTAGCAACTACAGCACATTCTTTTACATATTCATGTTTTGTAAGTGAGTCTTCTACTTCAAATGGTCCAATTGTATACCCAGAACTGATAATAATGTCATCTTTACGTCCTTCAAACCAGAAATAACCATCCTCATCTAATTTGGCTAAATCACCCGTGATATAATAATCTCCTATTCTGGGTTCAGCAGTACGTTCAGGGTCTTTATAATAACCTTTAAATAATGCCGGTAAGTCTAACGGCACTGCTATATTACCTACTTCACCTATTTCTGCTAGTTCACCATCATCATTAATGACAGTAACATGACTACCAGGAATTGCTTTACCCATAGATCCTGGACGGCTTTCTGTATCTTTCAAGAAACCAATTAGCAAAGTGCTCTCCGTTTGTCCATAACCGTCTCTAACTGTTAGATTAAAATTAGTTTGGAATTTTTCTACAACTTCTCTATTTAAAGGTTCGCCTGCAGAGACTGCACTATGCAAGTTTTCTAAGTTATAGTCCGTTAAATTAGGGAGTTTTGCCATTAAACGATATTCAGTAGGCGTACAACAAAGGACATTAATTTTATAATTTTGTAGTAATTCTAAGTATTTCTCAGCGTTAAATTTACCATTATAAACAAATGCCGTTGCTCCTGACCCCATAATTGATAAAAATGGACTCCATACCCATTTTTGCCAACCAGGCGCTGCAGTAGCCCATGCAATATCGTCTTCTTTGATACTCAACCAATGTTTAGGTGCCATTTGCATGTGAGCATAACCCCATCCATGTGAATGTACCACAGCCTTCGGATTACCTGTTGTGCCAGATGTGTATGATAATAAGGCAACATCATCTTTAGATGTGTCGACAATTTGTAATTGATCTGCTTCTTTGGCTGATTCTGAATCGACCGTATACCAATCATCATACTCTCCGCCAACAATAAATTTCGTTAATGTGTTGTATTCTTTGACTTCTTTAAATTCATCAATACTATCAGCTGTTACTACGATAGCTTTGACCTCTCCATGTGAAATTCTATATTGTAAATCTTTTGTACGTAACATTTCAGAGCTTGGAATAACTACAATGCCCAATTTCAAAGCAGCTATATAAATTTCATACGTTTCAATAGAACGTGGCATCATTACAAGTACTTTGTCACCTTTTTGTAAGCCATGTTTTAAAAACATATTGCCGACTTGGTTAGCATTTTTTACCAATTGATTATATGTGATTGAATGTGTTTCGCCCTCAGCATTTTCAAAAATAATAGCTTTTTTATTTTCATCAGCTGTATATTTTTCGATTTCGCTAACGATATTATACGTATCTGGAGCGACTAAATCTTTTTTATTCATTATTAACTCTCCTTTAATTCTAAATCTATAATTATCGTATTTACGTATGTATGCAAACACAAACCATAGATCATACTTTCGTTAATACAAAGTAACCCTATTACTCAATAACACCATAATTCTAATCCTTCTTTATCTAAAAAGATACAATTATGACTTTATTAATATCAATACCTTCCTATTATAATATGCTACTAGATATACTTAAAGCCTAACCAGATTTGCGAAGTACTTGATTCTTAAAATATGGCTAATTCTTAAATAACTTTGACATTTAGGATATATCTCATGTAGTATTTCTAGCATACAGTTGTAAAATGTTATCGAAAAACGAGGTTAGAACACAAATATATGTCGTAACCTCGAAAACGATGCTTATTTCAGCGCATTATATTTATGTTCACTTCCAAATATTCTACTATAATTTTCTATTTTCATAAGTTTTATTGATGAAATTTATTTTTCACAGTTCAACATTTAGCTTTAACTTGTTCTTAGTGATATAATATAAAACTGTGTAATTTTTAATGAAAGAAGTGATACGATTGAGTTCAAATGATACTTTCCATGTTGAAAAAAGAATCCCCTTATTTATTGTGCTACTATCTGGGGCGTTTATTACGATCTTGAACCAAACGTTACTTGGTACAGCATTACCGCCAATTATGAAAGATCTCCAAGTAACTGAAAGCACTGTACAATGGTTACAGTCTATATTTATGCTTATAAATGGGATAATGATTCCAGTAACAGCATTTTTAATCGAAAGATATACATCGAGGCAATTATTCTTAACTGCCATGAGCATTTTTGCTGCAGGTACCTTACTCTGTGCAGTAGGCTCAGACTTTTCAATGTTACTTATCGGACGCGTCTTACAAGCAGCAGGTGCTGGTATTATGATGCCATTGATGCAAACAATTCTATTTTTAACTTTTCCTAAAGAAAAACGTGGTACTGCAATGGGACTTTTTGGTCTCGTAATTGCATTTGCGCCCGCTATAGGTCCTACCTTATCAGGTGTATTAGTAGAACATTTATCATGGAGAAGTGTTTTCTATGTTGTATTCCCTATCGCAGTTATTATTATTATTGCGTCAATTTTCCTATTGAAGAATGTAACCGAAACTTCTCATCCAAAATTAGATACACCATCAGTAATTCTATCTACATTAGGATTTGGTGGACTATTATATAGTTTCAGTTCTGTAGGTGAAGCAGGTTGGAGCAGCGTACAATTCATAGCACCATTAATCGTAGGTATAGTTTCATTGGTTGTATTTATTCGTCGTCAATTGAAGCTAAAAGAACCTATGCTTGAATTTAGAGTGTTTAGTTACAATGTCTATACATTAGGTACAGTATTAAGTATGTTTGTATTCGGTGTATTAATTGCTACAAACATTATATTGCCACTATATATGCAAAATATGTTACAGTTCTCTGCGCTAGAATCTGGTCTTGTCTTACTACCAGGTGCAGTAGTCATGGGCCTCATGAACCCACTTACAGGCTATTTATTCGATAAATTCGGTGGAACTTGGTTAGCACGTATCGGGTTGCTCGTATTAGTAGCGTCATCCGTACCATTTACTGTACTAACAGCGCATACTACCTTTACTTATCTAGCAATATCTAACGCCTTACGCATGATTTCTATCGCAATGGTTATGATGCCTATGACAACATTAGCCATTAATCAATTACCAAACCATCTCATTGCACATGGTACTGCAATGAACAATACTTTCAGACAAATGGCAGGTGCCATTGGTACAGCATTATTTATCACATTAATGTCTGTATCAGCTAATCCAAGTGATGGCGTCGAAGGTATCATCCATGGTGTAAATGTGACATTTATGGTTGCAACTGGTATTTCAGTAGTTGCGTTGATCTTATCAGCTAAACTTTCTGACGATAGTAAACCAGCTCGTAGAACATTATAAAATCTAATAATTTAAAACATGGATAAAAAATAACACTTTCGAAAAGTTCACTGCACATTGAACTTTTTGAAAGTGTTTTATTTTGCAAAATAGTAGATTATAACTCTATACATAATCAACAAAACTAATTAGCATACGCTAGGCATCTTAACTTTATTTAACTTTAACAGATAATCTATTAATCGCAATTTCACCTAATGATTTTGCAGATACCAAGAGTGCATTTTCATTAACTTCAAACTTAGGATGATGATTCATATAAGGTTCTTCCATATGTTCTGGCTTACAACCTACAATGAAAAACGTCCCTGGTATTTCTTTTAAATAATAAGCAAAGTCTTCTGAACCTGAAACTGCAGGAATTTCAACTAAATGTTTAAAATAGTCTCCCTGACTTGTTGATAAAATGTCAGTTACCGCTTGTGTTTGATTAGGATGGTTGTATAAGACTGGATAACCAAATTGATAATCTAAGTCATACGTAATATCGAATCCTACTGCGACACTTTTTGCGACTTTCTCAATTTCTTCATACATAAATTGTTCTAAATCATCATTAAGATAACGTGCAGTACCTTTAATCGTTACTTTATCTTGAATGACATTAGCGCCACCTGGTGCATCGAAAGAACCAACAGTAATAACACCCATCTCTGAAGGATCAATACGTCTAGACACAATTGTTTGGAGCGTATTTACAAAATTTGTTCCCGCTACTAAGGCATCGTGTGTCTTATGCGGGCTTGCAGCATGTCCACCTAATCCTTTGATTGTTAATGTGAACGTTGAGCTTCCAGCAAAAGCATTTCCCGTATTATAACCAATTACTTCTGGACCAGCGACTGGCACAACATGGATACCATATACTTCATCTAAATCACTTAACGCACCTGATGCCATAATTTGCTGTGCGCCACCTGGAGGCATTTCTTCCGCATGTTGATGAATAATTTTAATTGTGCCTGGCAGTTCATCTTTGATATCAATTAGTGCATCCGCTAAAACTAGTAAATAAGCTGTATGCGCATCATGACCACAAGCATGCATTACACCTTCATTTGTTGATTTAAAAGGCACGTCCGCTTCTTCATGTATAGGTAAAGCATCAAAATCTGCACGCAAACCTATCGTATTACCAGGTTGTTGCCCTTTGATTTCTACAATAATTGCATTACTCTCAGAAACCGGTTGTGTGACTACTACATCTTTATCCTTATAAAAAGCTTTGATATACTCTGCTGTAGCATTTTCTTGGAAGGACAACTCAGGGTGCTGATGCAAATAACGACGATGCTGAATCATGTCAGCTTCCTTCTGTTCTAACTTCTCAAATAATTTTTCTTTCACATTCATGAACATTCACTTCTTTCGATTGAATTTTAAAACATATTACTCATTAATAAGTTTAAATTCCAAAGAGTATTAATTCAAACATAAAATAACATTTTATAAAATTTCTAGTTATTTTCAATCGAATTTAGTGAAATTAATTACCAAAACGAACATATTCTCATTCCACACTTTAATTTCTTAAGAAACTTTAAGTTCTACTGTCGTTTCTTTTTTATGAATGATATACATCATAGCACTAGCAATGATTACCATTCCAAAGCCAAAATATGGTGTCATTGTAATACCAAAATGATTTAGTACAAACCCACCAATAACAGATCCTAATGTGATTCCAATATTAAATGAAGCAATATTTAAACTTGATGCAAAATTCGTCGTCGCTTTGTTTCTACGTTCAGCAAAAAGTACCACAACCAGTTGTAGTCCTGGTACATTCATAAAAGCAAATAGACCCATAAGTAATACAATTAATGTACCTAATACGTGATGCGTAACAGTTATACCTACAAGTAATAAGACTAGTGCTTGGACCAAAAATATACCTATAAGCACTTTAGTGGGTTGATTATTTGTTAATTTGCCTCCTAGTGTATTCCCGATTGCAACCATTACGCCATAGATAACTAATAAAACTACAACGGCGTCATCACTATAATTTAATACATCTGTAAGCATGGTCGTCAAATAAGTATATACGACAAATGTTCCGCCATAACCTAATGCTGTAATTAAATAAATCATCATTAAAGATTTATTTTTAAATACAGTTAATTGTTCTAACATTGAAGCTTGTTCATATTCATTAAGATCTTTAGGAACAGTAAATACGTTAACGATTAAACTGATTAAACCAATTAGCGCAATTGTAATAAATGAAGCTTCCCATCCAAATTGTTGGCCAATCCATGTCCCTAGAGGTACACCGGTAATAGTTGCAACAGTCAACCCCGTAAACATCATTGCAATAGCGCTTGAACGTTTGTCCGGTGTTACTAAATCACTGGCAATAGCAGTCGCTATAGACATAAACACTCCGTGCATTAATGCAGATAGTATACGCATAGCCAACAACATACTCAAAGTTGTAGCAAAGGCAGCGAGTCCATTTGCGATAATAAATATTAACATAATACCTATAAGCAAATGCTTGCGTTTCATTCTATTAGTTAATGGGGTAAGTAATGGTGCACCAATCGTTACACCTACTGCATATAATGAAACAGTTAAACCAGCCAAAGAAATAGTTGTATTAAATGAATCTTTAATTAACGGTAATAAACCAACACTAATAAACTCCGTCATACCAATTGCAAAAGCTGACATAGCTAAAGCCAAAATAGCAAATATATTTTTCTTCATAGTTCATTTTCTCTCCTTAATTTTATTGATTGTGTTACTATATATCACACATGCAAGAAGAGGAAGTACGCACTTTAAAGTAATATAGGTACCTTTTAGTACCTATAAGGAGGAAATCATATGAGTAAAACATATAATATAGGCGTTGAAGCTACAATTGATGTCATTGGTGGTAAATGGAAACCTGTCATACTATGTCACTTACAAAATAATGGCTTAATGCGAACTTCTGCATTAAAACGGGCGATACCAACTATTACTCAAAAAATGTTAACCCAGCAATTACGTGAATTAGAGAAAGACGGCATTATCAATCGTATCGTTTATGACCAAGTTCCGCCGAAAGTTGAATATGAACTTTCTGAATATGGTCAAACACTTGGTAATATTTTATCTTCCTTATGTTATTGGGGAGAATTTCACGTAGAAAAAATGTATGAACAAGGTGAATCTGTCACATTGAACCAACAAGACTTTATTAATATTCCAAATGCCTAATCAAACGATTTAACTCGAGTTTTAAAAACTATAAACAAATTTCTAAATTATAGTACTTAAGCATTCGGACTAATTAATAATGGATTACTACAGTAGAGGAGTATTTAAAAATTATGAAACTTGATGAATTTGAAATAGATGATGTATTTACTACGCCACCTAATAAGATAAGTGAGAAAGATATTATCAACTTTGCCCAAGAATTCGACCCACAATATATGCATTTGGATAAAGAAAAGGCTACACAAGGGAGATTCAATGGCCTCATTGCTTCAGGTATACACACATTGTCAATTTCATTCAAATTATGGATCGAAGCAGGTAAGTATGGTGAAGATGTAATCGCAGGCACGCACATGAATCATATTAAATTTATCAAGCCCGTATATCCTGAAGATGAACTTTACACAAAAATAAAGGTATTGAAAAAACAAGCTACGAAGCGCGACCAAGGTTTACTCACAGTATTATTATCGACATTTAATCAATACGAAGACAAAGTTTTCGAAGGAGAACTGACAGCATTAATGAAACGTTAATGATGTTGAGTCATATTAATATCTTACTAATCATGTACTTAGCTGTAACATATCCAAATGGCTAAATAATAATGATGCGCCTTCATGTCTATACAGGACCCATTAAAAACTACATATTCATTCATGAGTGTTCATATAAAAATTAATCATAATTTATATTTATTTTTCATTGCTATTTCTATATAATCATAAAGATGTAAAAATTAATTATTTACTAAAGGAGATATTTATATGAGTATCCTATCAATTATTTTAGTTTTATTAGTTGCCGCAGAGTTTTTCTATATCATGGTCTTGCAGACTTTTGCTACAACTTCTGACAAAACGAGCAATTTATTTAAAATGACTAAACAAGCTCTACAACAAGATAATTTAAAAACACTTATGAAAAACCAAGGCGTTTACAATGGCCTTTTAGGCGTATTCTTATTATATGCTTTGTTCTTTTCAAACAATGCTAAAGAGTTAGTTACTTGTATATTAGTGTACATGATTATCGTTGCGATATATGGTGCCGTAACAAGTCAAAAATCTATTTTATTAAAACAAGGTGGCTTACCAATCCTGGCCTTAATTTCATTGTTATTTTAATGTCTAGGATCCATGAACATATCATTACAACATGCCGATGAAAATAATAAAAAATACATTCAGAAATCAACAGCAAGATATGTTAAATTGGTTCACACAATACAAAAACTTGCACCGTAATTCTTGAAACTTCTCAATTCAGCTTGCTTCAAATATACTAGCAGACAAATAAAGGCGAGAATATAACACCAATAATTAATGTTGATGTCATATACTCGCCTTTTAATATTCACTGATTATTTACAACTGAGTACTATAAATCTCGCTGTTTAAAACCACTAATACCTATGACACACATCACTATTGCAATAATAGTTAATATCATCAGTGGTAATAATTTGAAATTATCTACCGGTATATTTGGAATATGATTAAACGGTGTAATGTCTTTCATCCATGCTTTTACGTTTAATAAAACGCCTAAGTAATTTACTACAAAGGTGTAAGCTAAATAAAGATATACTAAATTTGTAAACTTAATACCCCAACCTATAACCAAAGTACCAAGTCCTACAAAAACTAGTATTGCTGGGATAAAGACCATTGCTGATTGCATAATCGTTCCAAAATCAATTGCGTTTTCTAATGAATAAACTTGCCCTACATATAAACCTAGAGCAGCTAAAAAGATCATAACTATAGCGTTAATAATACTTAAAATCAAGAAACTAGATAAAAAATTGGTTCGTGATACTGTGTTTGCTAATACCAACATCGCATAACCCATATCAATACTCTTTTTAATTTTAAACAGTGCCATCAATGATGGTATTGTGCTGATTAAGCTCATAACTAACATCAATTGTGGCAAAAATTGTTCAACATAATTATTACCTTTATCGGAAAGCATTGATTGTAGTAATGGATTGTCTTTGAAAAAACTATCTAAATCGCCGAAGATAGACCCATAGGAAAGTCCGAGTACGAATAATCCGATAGCAAAATAGCAAAATCCCGCTTTTTGTAATTTTATTTGTAATCCTAATGACGATTTCATGTACCACGTGGCACGTTTTCTACTTGGTAATTGTGGTAACATCTTAGCATTTATATCTCTAATATGATTTAGTACTAATGCGATAACATACATTAAAACAGTTACAACAAGCATGGTAATCACTGGCCACCAGTTATTTTCTAAAAAAGCATAGACTCTAGATAACCACCCCATGGGTGAGTACATTGATATTTGTTCATTGGCTATATCACCAAAAGCCCTAACTAAATACATCAATAACAAAACGGCAATACTCATACCTGCCGTTTCTCCACCTGATGATACAAGTTGTGCGATAATCATCGTTAACGCACTAAACATTAAACCGAAGACGCCCATACTAAAACCATAAACTAAGGCACCTGAAAAATCTATAGAACTGGTATTCAAACATGTAAGCCCTACCACAAATAATATAGCTAACAAACCATTGCTAAATATACTCATCAATAAATGACTTATTAATGGTGCATGTTTCCCTATTGGTAATGCTCTTAAAATTTCTGTTCTACCATCCTCTTCATCCCCACGTGTATCTCTAGCTACAATGAGAATATTCATAATAGCCACCATAATACCCGTAAACAAAGTCATTTCATGCGCAAACAATACACCAATATTAACATCGTTAAAATCTCCTGGCCCTAGCATAACTTCCATTGCAGGGTTCCTCGACATTTCTATTATTGGTCCCATCTTCGATTCATTAGGATACATGTTTTCAAAAGCGGGTGGGATAAGTAATGTTAAAATAGTTAAAAGTGTAAGCCATAGAAAAATTTTAAATTTATTACGCTTTAAATAAAAAGAGAAAAGTTTCGGTGTTTGGAATAATAATGCCCCCATAATTATTCCTCCTCTTCACTATGGTTATCATAATGACGCTTGAATAATGCTTCTAAAGTTGGCGGCATAGATTCCAATTTCTTAACATCGTATTTCCCTAAGTATTTAATTACATCTGATACACAATTTGCATCTACTTCAAAGTGATATGTTGGATCCGCTTGCTGAATATTATGAACACCATGCACTTGTGATAAATTTTCTAATTTTTGTTGTGACTCGACGATAAACTGCATGCGTGTTAAATGCCTCATTTCCTCTAATGTTCCCGTCTCCACAACCTCACCATTGCGAATAATACCCACGCGATCACACAATTTTTCTACCTCACTTAAAATATGACTAGAAAGCAATACACTTTTGTTGGCCCTTTTAACATCTCTTACACATTCTTGAAACACGTCTTCCATAAGTGGATCTAGACCTGAAGTAGGCTCATCTAATATATACAAACTTGCATCTATACTAAAAGCAGTAATCAAAGCTACTTTTTGACGATTCCCCGTTGAATAAGCGCTACATTTTTTGGTAATGTCTAACTCGAAACGTTTAATCAAATCTTTTTTCTTTTCATGGTTAGCATTAGGATGTAAATGTAAAAAGAAATCTATAATTTCGCCACCAGTCAAGTTTGGCCATAGATTAACATCTCCTGGTACAAATGCAATATCTTTGTGAACCTCAATAGCTTCACTCATTGCATCTTTCCCAAACACTTCAATTAAACCTTGTGTTGGTTTCAATAAGCCTAATATAGACTTAATCGTCGTAGATTTCCCCGCCCCATTTGGACCGATAAAACCGTAAATCTCCCCTTCGCTTAATTCCATATTCACACCATTTAATGCATAGAAATCACCAAATTTTTTTGTTAAATTCTTAATTTTTAGAATAACCATCGTATCACCCATTTTTATCAATTTTCTATTCATAAAATTAAATTTATTTGAACGTGATTATTTTATAAAAGTATGTCTTATTACTACGATTAATTGTGTATATGTTCATTCTAACCATTGTATTTTATTGTTTCATTTCCAGATGTTCGTTCTCTTAAATCGTATTCAATTTCTTCTAAACTTCGTCCTCGCGTTTCTGGCAAATATTTTATTACAAAGTACATTGCAAATATACCAATAACCGCAAAAATCAAGAATACCCATTCTGTACTTAGTGCATTATTTAACACTGGAAATAGTTGCGCAACAAGTAATGTACCGAAATTTAATACAAGCGTTGCTAAACCAGTAGCTGCACCACGTGCACGCATTGGGAACATTTCTGGCAACATGACCCAAAGTATAGGCCCCCAAGTTAAACCAAAGAATACAATAAATAGTGATAAACACACGATAATAATAGCTGCTGATGATGTGATGCCAATTGTCCATATTAAGATTGCCATAACAAGTAATGAAGCTACCATCCCGATATTTCCTGTTATCAACAATTTCTTACGATCAACTTTATCAGCTATAAACACCGCTATAATCGTTACAAGTACATTTATCGTCCCAATTCCTACCGTTCCTAAAATAGATGTTGCTTCACCTAACCCTGCTTTACTAAAAATAGTAGGTGCATAAAATATAATCGCATTAATACCTATAATTTGTTGGAATAATGCAAAAATACATCCAATTATTAATGTCGGTCTTAACCAAGGAGATTTTAAAATAGTCCAAGTTGACTCTGAAATTGCTGACAATTCTTTCATCTCTTTAATTTCTGTATTAATCTCATTATCATCATTAAATGTAATTCTCATAACATCTCTTGCAGCTTTTTCATTCCTGTGTTCCAATAACCACCTTGGACTCTCAGGCATAAATGCTATACCAATTAATAAGATGACAGATGGTACTATTGCTAAACCTAGCATCCAACGCCATCCTTCTATATCGGCAAAAGCATAATTAACGAGGTACGCTGCTAAAATTCCAATTGTAATCATTAATTGATTCAATGAACCTAGCGAACCACGATAAGCTGTTGGAGCCATTTCTGATAAATATACAGGCACCGTTGCCATTGATCCACCTACAGCTAGACCAATAACAAGACGTCCAAACACAAGCGTTGGCATATTTTGCGCAACCGCTAATATTAATGATCCCACAATATAAATAATTGCAATAATTAATACTAAACGTCTTCTTCCGATTCTATCTGATAAAGGCCCACTCCCACCAGATCCAATGATTGCACCTATAAGCATGGATGAAACTACAAGACCTTCTGTAAAACTGTTTAATGGAATATCGTCATTTATAAAAAGCAATGCACCTGAAATAACCCCATTATCATAGCCGTATAATAAACCGCCAAGTGCCCCTAAAATAAATATTAAACTCTTATTTGCTTTCAATTTCTATCCCCCCTTTAAAATTATGTCTATTATATTCTTAATATGTAAGCGTTACAAATATTTCTAAATTATTATATATACGATATACCAATAAGTTTAAAACTTATAATTTAGGAAATTAAATAATATATTATGATTTTAAGGGGTGAAGCGTAATGCTTTTAAAAGAAGAAATTAATAACTTAGAAAAATATGATGGTACAACAGAAAACCAAAAAGTATTTTCAATTTATTTAAATACACATCCTGACCAAGGCACAAAATGGAAAATTGAATTAAAAAATGCACTAAAAGATTTAGCTTATAGAACTAAACACAGTGACGACCATGAGGAAAAAAATCAAGCTAAAGAAGTCATTAAAAAAGTTGAAACAGAAATTCAAAGTGTAGAACCTGAGTTAAAAAGAGGCCTTATTCTATTTTTAACTGCAGATGAATCATTATTATTTAAAAAATTAACTCATATCTCTTTAGATACTGAGTTTAATTGGGGAGATCAACCTAAATTAGATCAATTGAAATCATTACAAGGAAACTATCCTTATACTGGTGTATTAGTTTTACAACAAGACAAGGCGCGTTTAATTGAAACAGAAATAGGCACCATCGTTAATGAAAAAGACTTTATTTTAGATTTAGACACAGACGATTGGCGTGAACACCAAGGACCACAAGGTGACGACTTTACACAAGGCGGCTCAAAAAGAGACGAGTTTAAAGAAAGAGTCAAAGCGAACCAAGAACGTTGGCTCAAAAATTTAGCTTCTACTGTAGAAATAAATGCTAAAAGAAATGAATGGAAACAAATTTATTTAGCAGGAGAAAAAGAAGAAATAGAAAAACTACGTACTTTATTTAATAAAGATATTGATAAAGTGGTTACCAGTAACATCTTAAATTTAAACGCTACTGAAATTATAAATAAAGTTAATGAAGAATAACAAAAATGGGGGCAATATAGAAATCAAAGTGTTTAGATGATTTTTATATTTGCCCCCATTATGTTGCTTATATATTTTTAATTTGATTAATTTCTATGATTCGCTTACGTTTTAATTTTTAAAACTTACAATATGATTTCTCAATTATTCGCCTTAACAGCTTTAGGCTCTCTACCGATATATATTGATTGAAGCATTATATATATAACAAGCAAGCTACCCAACGTGTCTGTAAAATAGTGTGCTTGTAGATAGATTCTAGAAATCATAATAGAAATAACTAATAATACACAGATTACCGATAATATTTTGCTATTTTTTAATAATAAGATAAGACTTACTAATAAACAAACACTTAACACATGCATACTTGGAAAACTATAACCATCTATATCTATACTTGGTCTCGGGCGTTGGATAACGTACTTTAGAAATGTGCCTATCGCAAATACACTAAAACACCAAAAACCATACCACCAAAATTTAACTTTATTAAAGAAAAACAACACAAGTAGTATTAGTAACACCATGATTAAACAGTTTAGAGGAGAAAATATCGCAGAAATAAAAGACAAATAATGAACTAATATATCGGCTGTGATTAATTGATGTAACCAATAATAAACAAAAGCATCTAAGCCATCCGTTAAGCCAGTATGTATACATAAAACTAAGAGCATAAAACATATGCTAACTAAAATCATATTCACGTAATTTTTCATTTAATAGCCTTCTTTTCTTTATTAATATTTCGAGCTACTGCAAGCAACGCACCGAATGCAATACTTATACTTAACATCGATGAACCGCCATAGCTTAATAACGGTAACGTGACACCTGTTAATGGTATAAGGCCTGAGACACCTGCAAGATTGATGAACACTTGCATAAATAAATAACTAACAACACCTACACAAATTAACTTATAAAATTGATTGGTGGTTTTATTCGCATAAATCAATCCTTTAAACAAAATAACACCATAAACTATTAATGTGAATAATACACCGATTAAACCTAATTCTTCCGCTATTACAGTAAATATAAAATCTGTATGTGGTTCTGGTAAATATCCTAATTTAGCAATACCATTACCTAAGCCTCGGCCTGTAAGACCACCATTTCCTATAGAGGTGAGCGCCCCGGTTAACTGGTAACCATCTCCACTTTCATATTTAAATGGATCTAACATAACCTTGATTCTTTTTAATCTATATAAATTTTTAGAATCAAATATCAATGTATAAATAATATAAAAAACAATGGGAACCATCGTAATCATCATAATTTGAAGTTTAATTTTATTTTTTATATCTGAATAAATAAGTATAGAAGCAATTATAGCTACTGTTAGCAATGTGCCACCTAGGTCCCCTTGCATCAACACAAGTAATAAACCAACACCTAGCACACCTAATGGAGGAATCATATGTTTTAAATGATAATCTCGAGAACTCGAAATACGCCGGTTAATTATGTATGATAGATAAAAAATTGAAGCTAACTTCAAAAATTCCGAAGATTGTAAACTGAATAGCCCTAAGTTAATCCAGTTTCTCGAACCGTTGATTTCTTTTCCAATCAGTACTGTAATGAGTAATAAACATAAAGTACCTATAATTATAAGCTTTTGTATATTGCTCTTTTTTAATACATTTATATTGATAAAAGCGCCTATGAAAATAATGGCTAAAAACCCAATTACTACAAAGAGAAATTGCCTTTTCATAAAATGATTACTTTCAATAGGTACACCGCCTGTAAGAGAACCTTTAGAAGCTGGCACCATACTGGCACTGTAAACCATTATTACGCCTAAAATGCCTAGTAGCAAAAAACTTATAATTAAAATATAATCTAATTCCTTGATATGTTTACGTATGTAAGTTAAAAATCGTTTCATGTCTGCACCTCATTATGACTGTCAGAATATAGTAAAACACAAATTTAATATTAGCTCAATCATACTTTAGGCTTATCTAATTTGAATTCTTAATATTTAATTATTCGAGTTTTATTCAATTATTATATATTTATCTATAATTGAAATATTTACACATATACATACCCTAGCGATATTGCTTTAAAAACCCTCCTTGCCACCAAGTAAAAGGAATTGAAAAATATAAAGTGCTATGCTAAAATCAATCAAAGACTTAAAGTGTCTATAATAACCTTATAAGTAAAAGCATATTTCAAACTTACTTATTAAATAAAGGAGCTTTTATTTGAATAAAGATCGTTTTGACCAAATTGCGCAAAAATACGATGCCCCTGAAAGAATACACCTTGCTCATATTATTACCAAAGCAATAACGCAACAAATTAAAGATACAAACTATCAAACTTTGCTAGATTATGGTGGTGGCACTGGCCTTGTAACATTAAATATCGCAGATTATTTTGAAGCAGTTACGCTCATAGATGCTTCTCCACAGATGGTAGATATTTTTGAACACAAGGTGTCAGATTTAAATCAAACTTCCATTAAAACATTGGTGGGCGACGTACTATTAGACGATACAATACTTAACCACAAAAATTATGATGTTATTGTGTTATCTTTAGTCTTGCTACATAGTGGTAACTATCAATTATTATTACAGAAGCTTTATAATCATCTAAATAGTGGAGGCATGATTATACTTGTTGATTTTGATAAAAACGAAAATATTTATCATCCAAAAGTGTATAATGGCTTTGAACAAATGGATATCATCCATATTTTTAACGAATTAGGCCTCATAAACCCACAGATTAATACTTTTTACAGTGGTCAGAAAATATTTATGAAGCAAGATGCAAGCTTATTCATAGCTACAGGCACCAAACTATAGATTTTCATATTTATAAAGAGAGGCTCCGTGACACAAATTGGTGTCACGGTTTTTAATTATCTAGTTAGTAGACGACCAATATCGATGTCCTTGCCTCTGTCATCAGGGTTATCAAATAACTTTACAATTATTGAAGTGTTTGTCCCTTTATTTAAGACTGAAACCTTGCTTTTAATGACATTTTTTCTATATCTGATAAGAAAGTATAGTTAATCGCACGTTGATTAATGTATTCAATTTGCTCTAACGTAATCATTTGGTTATCTACTAACAATTCATACTCTTCATTCAAGGAAGTTTGAGTAACCGTTCGATTGTCAGTATTTATAAGAAATGGAATCTCTTGTTCTAACAAATAAGAAATATTTAATTCTTTTAAATCTGAAATTGCTTTTGTCTGAATATTACTTTTAGGACACATTTCTAATAGTACATCCTGTGCTTTTACAAACTGTAAGGCTGCCTCATCTTGATTGATAGCAACGCCATGACCAATGCGTTTTGCCCCTAATTTGATAGATTCTATCACATTTTGCGTACAACCACACTCACCTGCATGCAATGTGAGATTGAAACCTTGATCTAAGGCATATTGAATAGGTGGTGCTATATCATTAGGAGGGAAATCTGCCTCAGGGCCGGCGAAATCAATACCGTTGATGACCTTACTATCGTATTTTTGAATAAAATCGAAAAGTGCTTTATTAACTTCAGACTCATGTTGTCGCATTGCACAAACTAATAAGTTAACTTGAATATCTAATGTGTGAATAGCCTCTTGTACGCCTGTTTCAACCGCTTCTATCACTTCAGTTAACGTTAATCCTAGATCCATATGAAATCGCGGTGCGAAGCGAATTTCAATGTATTTCACATTATCGCGTTGTGCCTGTTGTGCAACATCAACAACAGCTCTTCTTAAAGCATCATGTGTCTGTAAAACTTTTAATATTTCATCAAAACATTGTAAGTATTCATCTAAACTCTCACAATTACTACTCACAAATAGACGCTCTTCATTTAAATTTATGCCTTGCTCCATCGCTAATTGTTTAATTAATTCAACACTAGTAGAGCCATCTAAATGGCAATGTAATTCAACTTTAGGGATATCTTGTAGCGTTTTATTCATATCTGACTGACCTGCCTTACCTCTCAAATGTCACCATTAATTTTTAATACGGAAACAAAAAGATTTTTTAAAAATTTTATCTATATACTATATCACGACGTTAAACACAATACTATAAACGCATATGATAAAGGAAATTTTATTTTGAATAAAATCACACAATATAACACGATAGCAAATAAATATCATCACGCTATTGAACAGAGCAATTCAATAAAAAAACTGCCAACAAGTCTTCAGACTAAGTCGACAGTATTATGAGTGATCTAAAAGAAATTACATAAAGCCCTTAAGTATATAACATATAAAACGTTAGCGTTACTACTTGCCGCCTAAATAACCTATAGTAACTAATGAAATGCCTAAACCTAAAAAGCATACACAAAGTAAGATTACAATGATTTTCAATTCAGTCATGAAATGTTTTCTACTTTGTCCTTTATTAATAAGCAAGATACCTATAACAATATCTAAAATAAAGACTGAAATTAAAGTGTAAGCAATGATATTTAATATGGTCATCCCATCTTCCCCTTTTAATGTTATACATAAGTCTTATTGTAAAACTATTATTGTGTTACTAAACTACTAAGCACACACGGTCATATTTGGCTTAATTTGTAAGACTTAAACTTTTGTACTTACAAATTAAATATATTGATGTGCTTTTAAATAATCGATGATTTGAGTAACTGCATCTTCGACACTATATTGCTCTGTATCTATTACAATTTCAGGATTTTGTGGTTCTTCATATGGTGCGTTTATACCTGTAAATCCTTGAATCTCACCGTTGCGTGCTTTTTGATATAAACCTTTAGGGTCTCTTGCTTCACATTCATCCAAGCTACATGAAGTGTAAACTTCTATAAATTCATCTTCTGCTAATAGTTCACGAACAACGTCTCTATCTGCTTGATAAGGTGAAATAAATGCGGTCACTGTGACTAATCCAGCGTCGACCATAAGTTTACTCACTTCACCAATACGACGAATATTTTCCGTACGATCGTCTGGGCTAAATCCAAGATTTTTATTAAGCCCATGTCTCACGTTATCTCCATCTAAACGATACGTATGAACTTGTTGATCATATAAAGCTTTTTCCAATGCTACAGAAATTGTAGATTTTCCTGAACCTGATAATCCAGTAAACCAAATAACTGCACTTTTATGGTTTTTACGCTGTTGTCTTTCTTCCTTAGTTACTTCTGACGCATGCCAAGTAATATTTTTTGAAGTAGTCATAATTAAGCTCCTTTAAAGTTATTTTTCTTGTAACCCTTTAATAAGTACTGCCGCTACTTCAGGTCTTGAGAACTCTTTAGGTAATGATTCACCGTTTTTCAATTTTTCTCGAACTTTTGTACCACTTAGATGTAAGTGTGAAGAAGCATCATGCGGACAAGTTTTCGCTGTTGCCATGTTTTCACAAGATTCACAGTAGAAAGCATGCTCAAACTTCAAAATTTGTATTCCCAATTCTGCTTCATATTGTGCAATTAATTCTTGAGCTTCATATGTACCATAATAATCACCCACACCTGCATGATCACGACCAACAATAAAGTGAGTACAGCCATAATTCTTACGCACTGTCGCATGCAATATTGCTTCTCTTGGGCCAGCATAACGCATTGCTGCTGGATATATAACTAAGCGTGTTCTATTTTCTGGGTAATAATTTTCAAGAATAACTTCGTAACTTTCCATTCGTACTTCAGCTGGAATATCATCAGATTTCGTTTCTCCTACTAAAGGATTTAATAGAAGTCCATCAACTGACTCCAAAGCCGCTTTTTGAATATATTCATGTGCGCGGTGTACTGGATTACGTGTTTGGAAACCAACAATTGTCTTCCAATTTAAATCGTAGAATAGTTGTCTCGTTTCTGCTGGATCTAAATGATAATCTACAAAGTCGTCATGTTTTGGTCTATCTAATAAATGAATCGGTCCAGCTAAATATACACTACCTTTTTCATAAACTTTTGCTACACCTGGATGTTCTACATCTGTGGTTCCATATACAAATTGCGCTTCTTTCTCTTTGTCGTAAGTATACTTCTCTTCTAGTTCAAGCACACCGTATAAATGATTGTCTTCCCCATATAAAGCAATGCGCGAACCAATTTCAAGTTCGTTAGCTTTATCCTCAGTCACTGGTAAAGTGATTGGGATACTCCATACTAAACCATTACTCAAATGTAAGTTCTCTACTACCTCAGTATAGTCTGCTTCATTCATAAACCCTGTTAATGGACTAAAGCCACCGATACCAATAAGTTCTAAATCTGATAAACTCCATGGGTTTAATGTAATAGCCGGTAACGAATCTACTACTGCTAGTAATTCCTCTTTTAAAGTTGTATCTGCTTCTCTATTAATCAACGTTCCACCATGTGGTCGAATTGTATTTTCTTTAATTTCTTTAGTTAATGGCAATTGAAAAAACTCCTTTTTAATCTACTTCACGCGCATTGACGTTGGCATTATTTTTAGTGAATATAAATGGTAATTTCTTGTTTTGATATAAAGTGAAGAATAATAAACCAATCCAAATAACAATTAGTGCTATTTTCACTGAGATTGAAATTGCTGGGCTTGCTTCAAATACACTTAATAAAGAACTAGTATTTGTGAAAATTATTAATCCACTGACACAAACAGCTAAAATATTCATAGGTAAAATCTTAACTAAATAAGCTGCAAATGGTGCTGCTATTAAACCACCAATACTTAATGCAATTACTAAGCCCCAATTAATCTGGCTCCATCCTAAAAAGATAATGAAACTAATAGAAGCTGAAACAGTTACAAAAAATTCACTCGCAGAAACTGTTCCTATTGCATATCTTGGTTCTAATTTTTTCTGAGCTAATAACAATGGCGTATTAACTGGTCCCCAGCCACCGCCACCAACAGAATCTAGAAAACCTGCAACTGCACCTTGTGGGATCATTGAATATTTACCAATGCTTGAAGGTTCTTTAATTTCATGTTTATTTCGTTTATATAAAAATTGATATAAAATATAAAAGCCCATCGTTAATAAAAATATCGCGATAAATGGTTTGATAAATTCACTGTGAATGTGGCTCAAAAATGCTGCACCTATAAAAGCCGTGACAGCACCTGGAAGTGCCAATTTAATCATCGTTGGCTTATGTACATTATCAAACTTCCAATGTGATGTACCAGAAGCAGCTGTTGTAGCAATTTCTGAAAAATGTATGGTCGCAGAAACGATAGCTGGCGCTACACCAAACGTTAATAGTATAGATGAGGAAGAGGCGCCAAAGCCCATTCCAAGTGAGCCATCAATTAATTGTGCAAGAAAACCTGCAAGTGCAAATATAAATAGTTTATTCATGCGTCGTACTCCTTCCGACTCTATTTCATTGATTCAAGCCTTTTCATCATTTCAAGTTGCTTATTTTTCTCTCTATATGGCTGAGTTAAAACCATTTTCAAAAAGTCTTCTTTTTGGCTCATAGACAATTGCGTTTGTTTAATCTTTTGTCTACATTCATATAAAAAATCAACATAATCTCCATAACTATCATCAAAACGTTCTTTAAATTCTGATAAAATTTGTGCTGTTAGCTTAGGGCTAGCACCATTGGTAGAAATACTCAGTGTCAACTTCCCTCGCCTCAATATACTTGGAAATACAATATCACCTTCCTTAGCAATGGATGTCATATTGATGAATGCATGAGGAGGTTTTGAAGCTAGAATTTGTTGGTTAACTTCGCTATTATTGGTTGCAGCAATGATTAAACTTGCCTGCTTTATATCTTTTGCTTCGAATGATTTTGCATGCCATTGTACGCCGTCTTGCTTAACCATATGACGTAAATGCTCGGAAATTGTAGGGCTAATGATGTGAATATCTGTCGCATAATGTACTAACGTACTAACTCTACGTTCAGCAACTTTGCCACCACCAACGACAACAATTTGCTTTTGAGAAATATCTATCATAAGTGGTAGAAATGGCATAACATCACTTCCTTTTTAGATTGAATTACTGAGTCACATATTCAAAAGTCTCTTCAACACGATCTTTTAACGCGTCTTGCAAATGTTTATGATTACCTAATCGTTTACAGAGTATAATCTCTTTGGCATTCCCATATTCAACAACTTTCTTAGAAATTTGTTGATCTAGTATGCCTGTAAACCATATATAAGGCACAATATAGATTTGTGAACATTCTGAATGGACAGCATTATGCAAAGCTTGTTCAAAGGAAGGCTTACAAGCTGCTAAATAACATGTATCGATATCATTAAATCCAGTTTGCTCTTGCAATTGGCACTTAATTGTCTCTACATCTATTTGAGTTTGTGGGTTATAACTCCCCCTACCGATGATGAGTACTTTGGCATCAGTTTTTGGTGTAACACCTGATGCTTCAATCCTCTGTTTTAAAATGCTAGTCAATCTTGGTTGCACACCTAAAGGCTCACCATAAGTAACATGGACGTTTGGATGTTTTTGTTGATTACGTTCAATTTCTGATGGAATGTCCTTGAAATAGTGACCAGCGCTTAATAACAATACAGGTATCACTGAAATTTCAGTTGCGCCTTTATCAACTAAGCTTTGGAATCCTTGTGATAAGTCTGGGCTTGCTAATTCTAAAAAGCAGGTCTCTTGCAGGGCCACATCAACTTGTACTTTTACTAAATCAATAAATGCTTTAGCTTCATTGACAGCATCGGGCACTCTACTACCGTGACTTACATATAAGACGCCTCGCATACTTACCCCTCCGTTTCTATCGCCCTCAATAACACTGGTTCATGTTATTGATATGTTAGTTTCGCGATTGCTGATTCAACTGGCATCTCATCAAACCAGCTAATGCGCTCTCTTAATTTGACTACTTCACCGACAACAATCATTGCAGGATTTTCAATGTCTTTTGCAACTTCAACAATATTTGATAACGTCCCTACCACAGTTTTTTGAAATTCTGACGTTCCTAAACGTACTAAAGCAACAGGGGTATCAGTAGCTCGGCCATGTTTGATTAACAACTCACTAATTTCAGGTAATTTTTTAACACCCATATAAATACATAGTGTTTCTGGCCCTAGGGCAAGGTGCTTCCAATAACTATCTTTATCTATATTTTTATTAATAACACCGGTAACAAATGCTACTGATGAACTATAGTCACGATGTGTTACCGGAATGCCTGCGTATGCTGGCGCCGCTACTCCAGAAGTTATGCCAGGGACAATTTCAAATGGAATATGGTGCTCAGCTAATATTTCCGCTTCTTCTCCACCTCTACCAAATATAAAAGGATCGCCACCTTTTAACCTAGTTACTACCTGTCCTTTTTTGGCTAAATTCACGAGTAATTTATTCGTGTCTTCTTGCGGCAACGAATGGCGATTAGGATCTTTACCACAATACATAAATTTTGCTGCAGGTGATGCATGATTTAACAATTCTTTATTCACCAATCGGTCATACAAGATTACATCTGCTTGTTCAATTGCTTTTAATCCTTTGACTGTAATCAGATCAGGATCTCCAGGCCCTGCGCCTACTAAAAATACTTTGCCCATCCTGTCACCACTTTCTCAAATTTTAACTATGGAATGTCTGTCCATCTCTTACTTCTTCAACAATTCCTGCACGTACAACGAAATCTCCGAAATGCTCTCCTTCAGTTCTTTCTTTTGCATATTGGATTAATATTGGTTTTAAACTTTCTAATATTTCTGCTTCACCAATATTTTCTTTGTAGATTTTATTTAATCTATCTCCTGTAAACCCGCCACCCAAATACATATTATATTTGCCTGGGCCTTTACCAATAAAAGCAATTTCTGCTAATGCCGGTCTCGCACAACCATTTGGACATCCAGTCATTCTAATCGTAATTTCTTCTTCGTTTAATCCTGCTTCATCAAGTAAGTTTTCAATTTTACTAATGAGTGAAGGTAGGTATCTTTCTGATTCTGCCATGGCTAGACCACATGTTGGGAATGCCACACAAGCCATAGAATTTCGTCTCAGACCTGTATAATTTTCACCGTCCGTAATGCCATACTCAGCGATAATTTTTTCGATTTCGGGTTTTTTATCTGCAGACACATTGGCAATCACTAAATTCTGGTTAGGCGTTAATCTAAAATCACCTGTATGAATTTCTGCTATGTTTCTTAATGCAGTTTTTAATTTATATTCTTTAGTGTCTTTGACGCGCCCATTTTGAACAAATAATGTATAGTGCCATTGGCCACTGCCTTCTGTCCAACCGTAGCGGTCACCATTGTCATCAAAGTGATATGGACGTGACTCTTCTAATTTCCAACCTAAACGGTTATTGATTTCATTTTTAATCCAATCAACGCCAAGTCTATCTACCGTATATTTAAAGCGGGCATTCGTCCGTACTTCACGATTACCATAGTCTCTTTGAACGGTTAAGATTTTTTCACAGACATCTACGACTTCTTCTTTCGGGAAATACCCGATAAGACGTCCAACTTGTGGATATGTGGCTGTATCACCATGTTTCATACCCATACCACCGCCTACAGTGATATTGAATCCAACAAGTTCATCGTTTTCTAAAATAGCAATCAATCCAATATCTTGAGAATACACATCTATATCATTTGATGGTGGTACCGCGATACCAATCTTAAATTTACGTGGAAGATATGTTTTACCGTAGATTGGCTCTGGCTCTTCATCACTTGTATCCAATACTTTTTCACCATCTAACCAAATCTCATGGTATGCCTGTGTCTTAGGTGAAAGATGTCGGCTAATATCGCTTGCGATTTGATTAACTTCACTATGCACATCAGATTGGTAAGGATTAGGGTTGCACATCACGTTACGATTCACGTCTCCACATGCTGCGAGTGTATCTAGCAACGATTGATTGATGTCTTTCATCGTTTGTTTTAAGTTATGTTTTAAAATGCCATGAAATTGAAATGCTTGTCTTGTTGTTAACTTTATTGTGTTATTCGCATATGTGTTTGCAATATCGTCCATCGCGATCCATTGATCTGCTGTCGAAGCACCACCTGGCGCACGCACCCTAATCATAAAGCTATAGGCCGGTTCTAACTTTTGTTTTCTACGTTCATCACGAATGTCTCTATCGTCTTGCATGTAACTACCATGGAACTTTAACAGTTTCGTGTCTTCTTCAGCAATTGCACCTGTCACTCTATCTGCTAAACCTTCAACAATCGAGCCACGAAGATAATCACTGTCTGTTTTAATACGTTCCATTTCATCGAGTTTGTCTGAAAAATTCACTTTTGTTTCAGCCATATCATCATCCCTCTCTTAATAAACATCTCTTTGATAACGTTTGTCTTTTTTCATTTGAGTAAGATACGCTTCTGCATCTGTTTCAGACATACCACCCTCTTGTTCTAAAACATAACGTATGGTTTCATGTACATCTTTTGCCATATTTTTTTCGTCACCACAAACATATAAGGTAGCACCATCTATCAACCACTGATAAAACTCTTCGCTTTTCTCTGCAATGCGGTGTTGGACATATACTTTTTCATCAGTATCACGTGAAAATGCCACATCTAATTTGGATAATGTTTCATCTTTTAACCATGCTTGCCATTCCGTTTGGTATAAAAAGTCGGTTGTGAAATATTGTTCACCAAAGAATAGCCATGTATTTCCAGATAATCCTAGCTCTTCACGTTCTTGTAAATATGATCTAAACGGCGCTACGCCTGTACCAGGACCAATCATAATTACAGGTGTTGTTTCATCAAATGGGAATTTGAAATTTGGATTTTTCTTTAAATATATTGGAATTGTATCTCCCGGTTGTACGCGTTCAGCTAATTGTACAGAACACACTCCATTACGAGCTCGTTCATGTGCTTCGTATCTAACTGCGCCAACAGTTATATGAACCTCATCAGGTGTTGCTTCGTAACTACTTGCTATAGAATATTCTCTTGGTGGTAATTTTCTTAAGAATTTATATAAGTTTTCAGGGCTTAAATTTGCTGCTGGGAATGCATTTAATAGGTCGATAACATCACGGCCATCAATGTATTGTTGTATCCACTCAGCATCTTCTACATGTGCAAGTAATTCGGTATTACCAAATAACTCAGCTGCTTTTTGTAATAATGGTTTCGTTAATTTTGTAACTTCAAAGTGTTCTGTTAATGCTTTTTCTAAAGTTAATGTATCACCATCGTCATTAATATTTACTTCTGTCTCTTTATCCCAGTCTAATGTCTCGATTAATGATGACACTATTTCTGGATCGTTTTGAGGTAAGACTACGACACAGTCTCCAGGTTCAAATGATTCTCCATAATTGTCTAACAACAACTCAATGTGTCTAACTTCTTTGTTAGATCCTCTACCGTTGAGATTAATATTTTCTAGCACTTCTGCTTGATATGGATTCGCTTTGGTATAAAGTTTTTCTTTTGCTGATTGTACAGTTTCAGTGGATGTTACTGTTGGTTCGTTACCAGAAGATTGGTTGATTATTTCAATATTCGTGTTCATCCATTTTTCGGCTAATTCATCAAAATCTAAATCACAATCTTGTCTTTCAGCTAATTGTTCAGCGCCTAACTCTAGTAACCTCGCATCAAAATCCTTACCAGTTTGACAGAAATATTCATACGATTCGTCACCTAAAGCTAATACTGAGTACCTTACATTTTCTAATTTCGGTGCCTTACGACTATGTATAAATTCATGGAATGTAAGTGCATTATCTGGAGGATCACCTTCGCCATGTGTTGCAGTAATGACAAATAGATCCTCTACTTTTTTCAATTCTTTTGGTTTAAATTCGTCCATTGCTGTTAATTTCACTGTATGATTTTGTTCAACAAGTCGGTCGGCAAATATTTCAGCTAAACTCTGTGCATTCCCTGTTTCAGAACCATAAACGACAGTGATGTGACGGTTACTTATTTCCGTTTCTGATTCAGAATTCAATACATATGCTGCTACTTGTTGTGGCACTTCAGAAGCTGATTCTTGTGTTACTTGTTGTGCCGTAAGATAACCACTTAGCCAAATTTGTTGTTCTGCTGTTAATGTTTGAAAAATTTGATTTAATTGCGCTGCCTGTTCGGCGTCAAAAGGGCTATTCGATACTGATAAATTCACAATGCGTTCACCTCAATTTTATTTTTAAAACTCATGAATTTTTAAATCCTTCCCTTTATTTTTAATTAATATATAAATGTTAATTAATTGGGAAATATTTTAAAATGGTACTATATTCAATCATTCGATTCTATATATACCCGATACGAATACTAAGGTATTAGAGTAAAATTTTTTCTAACTTACTTTATGGTTTATTAGTGGTATGAAGACCACATTCTGTTTTAGTAGAGTTACTCCATCTACCTGCTCTTGAATCTCCCGAACCTGAAACAGCTGCTGTACATGGAATACAACCAATACTCGGATAATTAAAATCATGTAATTCGTTATAATGTAAATCATATTTTTTGATATATGCCCATACATCGTCCCATGTCCAATGGATAAGTGGACACACTTTAACAGATTTAAATCGCTCATCCTTATTAATAAAATTAGTAGACTGACGACTTGGTGATTGCTCTCTTCTTAATCCTGAAACCCAAGCTGTTGCACCAGACAACACTTCTTCTAGTGGTTTAATTTTACGAATATAACAACAATGATTGGGATCATTCTTCCAAAGTGCTGGGTTAAATTGATCGGCTTGTTCTTCTAAAGTAAGATCTGGCTGCTTAAGTTTTATATTCAATTCTGGATAACGTACTTTAACACGATCTATTAAATCATATGTTTCTTGGAAATGAAGGTTTGTATCTAAAAACACAATTTCAGCATCTTTTTTCACACTGTAAATTAAATCAATTAAAATCATACCTTCAGCACCAAAACTACATGAATATATAATAGAGTCGCCATATGTTTCGTATGCCCATGAGATAACTTCACGAGCACCTTTTGTTTCATCTGTGATATCTAATGTATCAAAAGCGTTTGACTCAAAGTTCTCATACGTAATTTTTGCTTCTGACATGAATGGGTCATCCCCTTTTCTTTTAATGTGCTTTGATTAAAAGTTCACGTTATATTTATTTTTTAGAATTATTCGAAAATAATTATGTTAAACACTTTACTCACTGATTTTTTTTATGTCAAGTTCATCTTTTAATAATTAAAAATGTTAAATTTCTGCTAATTTCATCAAGTGAAAGCGCTATAAACGCTTATTTAAAACGTTTTTTAATAATAATTTTAAAAAAACAATTATAATAATCTAATGATTGCAATATCGCTCAAACGTGCGTTTTTATAGCATTTCTATATTTTTTGAAAAATTTTTAAATTTTTATAATGGTTCTAATTTAAAAGCAAAAAATACCAACAAGCATTTAAATGTTTGTTGGTATTTAGTAAATTTTTTATTATATATATTAGACTGAAAAGCTCAATCTCGGTATGAATGTTTCAAAATGTACATGATCCATTGAAATATTCAGTGACTGTAATTCAGCGATCATCGCTTTTAGGAATGAATTACCTCCACATACGTATACCTCAGTGTGTTCGTCCACATACCGACTCAATTGTTCTGTTTCAATAAAGCCATCACTATCACGAAAATGCTTAATAAAAGAAGCATTTTCTGATTGCTCAGTTATTTGATTTAATTTTTCTTCAAAAGCGACATTTTCTGCATTTGATGTTGATTGTAAAAATATTGCAGGTGTTTCAACTTTTACTGCTTCATCATACATGGATACAAGTGGTGTGACTCCTACGCCAGAACCTAAAAACAGTTGCTTATTTGATTTATTTTCCAATTTAAAACCGCCAACGGGTGCAGATAACATTAATGTATCGCCAACAGCCACTTCGTCGTGTAAAATCGTTGATACTTCACCTTCATGTGTTTCAGTCATATCTCTTCTGACACCAAAAGTTAAGAAATCAATACCCCCATCGACAATAGAATAATGTCTTTTAGCTTGATACGGTAATTTATCGCTAGAAATATCTACAGTGATGTATTGTCCAGGTATAAATTGACTCAAATCTATTTCATCAGATTTAACAGTAAATGATTTAATTAATTCTGTTTCCTTCGTAATTTGTGTAACTTCAAATGGTTTAAAACCTTCCCATATCATTTTGCTATATACTTCATTTTCTAAACCAATAAATGCGTCAGCAATTTCACCATATGCTTTTACCCATGCTTGAATAATTGGATCTTCATCTTTCAACCCAGTTACTTCTTCAATAGCCCAAATTAAATTTTCACCGACAATTGGATAATGTTCCGGTTTGACTTGTAGTGCACAATGTTTATACACAACTGGCATAATTGCTGGAACAATTGGCGTTAAATCTTCAATATTTTCTGCTGCAGCAACTACAGCCATTGCTAAAGCTGAAGATTGTAGCCCTTTTTTTTGATTCGTTTGATTAAATACATTTTTCAATTCTGGGTGCTCTTCAAATAACCTTTTATAAAAAATTGCAGTAATGTCTTGCCCTTTTTCTTTAAGTAATGGTACTGTTTCTCTAATTGTTTGAATCTCTGTTTCGCTTAACATTTGACCCCTCCTATTTAGTTCCTTATTCCCATTATTATCTAACATTAAATTACCTTGCAATATTATATAATTAAATTCACATAATCATCACACGCCATATTCACAAATCTGCAACTTTTTTATTTTTAATTAATTTATCAAAACAAAACGATTATAATAACCTATTAATATTTTATTAACTCAACATTAAACATAAATAATATCAAATCTAATTAAGTTTATAATTTTTAAAGCGGTGTAGTTGATCAAATTAATGAAAACTAACTGGCAACTCATGAGCGTCATATTATCTATAAATGTCATATTTTAAATTGTGTTACTGGAAATAAAAAAAGACAGAAATAATATTCTTCTAAAATAGTTTCTGTCTCACATTCTAAATGTAAACTCAATATTTACAATATACACAATTAGCGTGATTATTAGTCATTGTTATATTTGTCGTTCAATTGATGTATTAAACGTTTAAATTCTGCTTCTGATTTAAATTCAAAAGTAATTTGACCTTTAGTCTTGTTAGTAGATATCGCTACATTTGACCCATACTGCTCTTTTAATTGTCGCTCTTGTTGGCGAATAAATTTTGGGTTAGTAGCCTTTGAACTTTCAGTTGCTTGTTCTTTTTTATCACTGAAATGTGTAGTTACATATTGTTCTAACTCTCTTACGCTCCAAGACTCCTGATAAGCTTTATTAGCGATTCGTTGCATTTTTTGAGTATCTTTAACAATCAATAAAGTACGTCCATGTGCACCAGATAGCGAACCATTTTTCACCATATTAGAGACTGATTTAGGCAAATGCAACAAGCGTAGCATATTTGCTATATAAGGTCTTGATTTACTTAGACGCTGTGCAACTGCTTGTTGTGTTAGGTTTAAATCGTCCATCAGTTTACGATAACTTTCCGCTTCTTCAATTGCGTTTAAATCTTCACGTTGTAAATTTTCTATAATAGCTAGTTCCATCATATCTTCGTCTGTTAGTGATTTTATAATCGCAGGAACTTCTCTTAAACCAGCAATACCAGCAGCTCTGAAACGTCTTTCACCTACAACGATATTATAACCAGCGATTGTTTTTCTTAACACGATTGGTTGAAGGATACCGTGTAATTTAATAGATTCAGCAAGATCTTTTAAACGTTCCTCATCAAATGTTTTACGCGGTTGATATGGGTTAGCTTTAATATCTTGAATTTTTATATTTTGGACTTGTGCATCTGCTTCTAATGTTAACCTTTGATCTTGTTCATTTTCGATTTTCAAACACCTACTTCCTTTATCATCATCAAAAAATGATTCATGTGCTCATACACTTATTATATCATCACTACAACACCATAAAATATAGATAGTAGTATTTAGTTTAATCTAAATTTTCAGAAAAGTTGTTGACAAATGTAATTTTAATGTGTAATCTTGGGTATATCAAATTTGTAAATGACATATTTCACACACAGTAACAAGGAAAGTAAAGCTTACACTACTGACACAGAGAGTCTTTGATACGCTGAAAGAAGACACGGAAAGAAAGTTTGAAAATGGCCTTTGAGTGTTGATGCCAATATGAGGTATCAACGGGATCGCCCGTTATAGCGATACAGTATTAACATTTTGTTAAATGGCGTACTGGATTTTTCCACACGTCGTATATTTCGTTAATACTCATTTTATTCCAACATAAGATGGGTTTTTATTTTTTATTGAAAGTACGATGTCATGGTTCAGACAACGCTAATCATTCAACAATTTGGCGTACTGGATAAGGTTGCTTTAGTGATAAAGTAGCAAACAAAGGTGGTACCGCGAGCTAAGCTTTCGTCCTTTACATCCGAATTATTCGGGTTTAAAGGACGGAAGCTTTTTTATTTTAACAAGGAGGTTAACAATTATGAAAAATACTGAATTCGCACAGGTTGCACTTTCTCAAGACCATACAGGTGCAATCGCTAATCCAATATACTTATCTACAGCCTACCAACACCCTAAACTCGGGGCGTCAACAGGATATGACTATACAAGAACTAAAAATCCTACACGTTCGGCGTTTGAAGAAGCATTTGCAAAACTTGAAAGAGGTACTGTTTCATTTGCAACATCCAGTGGTATGTCTGCCATACAATTAATTTGTAACTTATTCAAATCTGGCGATGAAATTTTAGTTTCTTTCGACTTATATGGCGGCACTTTTAGACTTTTTGATTTTTATGAGCAGCAATACGGTATACATTTCAAATATGTTGACTTCTTAAATTATGAAGAAGTAGAGCAAAGTGTTACAGAAAACACAAAAGCACTTTTTATCGAACCAATTTCTAATCCGCAAATGATAGAAGTTGATATTGATCCATATTACATTTTAAGTAAAAAATTCAACCTACTATCTATCATAGATAACACATTTTTAACACCATATCTTTCAACACCACTTGAAGAAGGTGCAGATATTGTTTTACATTCGGCAACAAAATATATCGGAGGCCATAATGATGTACTCGCAGGAGTAGTAACTGTAAAAGATGAACAACTTGCTGAACAACTAGGACAATTACACAACATGATAGGCGCAACGCTATCACCTTTCGATAGTTATCTATTACAACGTGGGTTAAAAACTCTGCATTTAAGAATGGATCGCTCTGAATATAATGCTAAATTACTTGCTGAACGATGTAATCAGTTAGAAGCTATTGATCAAGTACTCTACAGTGGACGTACTGGTATGTTGAGTTTGAGACTGAACAAAAATTATAAAGCCGATAAATTTTTAGAACACTTAAAGGTTTGTATTTTCGCTGAAAGCTTAGGTGGCACTGAAACATTTATCACTTTCCCATATACACAAACACATGTTGATATGCCAGATGAAGAAAAAGATAAGCGCGGTATAGACGAATATCTATTAAGATTATCCATTGGCATTGAGAACTATGAAGATATCGAACAAGATATTATTCAAGCATTAGAACAATCTAAACAAGGAGTGATTTTATGAGTTTATCAAAAGAAACAGAAGTAATATTCGACGCACATAGAGGGATTGACTATGATTCAGCAAATCCTCCTTTATACGATTCTTCAACGTTTCACCAACAAGTTCTAGGTGGCGATGCTCAATATGACTATGCTCGAAGTGGTAACCCAAACCGTGCCCTTTTAGAAGAAAAGCTAGCTAAACTGGAAGGTGGCAGTCACGCCTTTGCATACGCATCTGGCATTGCAGCAATTTCATCAGTGTTACTCACATTAAACGCTGGTGATCATGTCATTCTACCGGATGATGTATATGGTGGTACATTTAGGTTGACTGAGCAAATATTAACACGCTTTAACATTGAATTTTCAACCGTAGATACAACTCACTTAAAAGATATCGAAAATGCGATTCAAAACAATACGCAGTTAATATATATTGAAACACCATCGAATCCTTTATTTAAAATTACAGATATTCGAGGCGCAGCAGATATCGCCAGAGACAACAATCTCTTACTCGCTGTAGACAATACCTTTATGACTCCGCTAGGTCAATCACCATTAGCGCTCGGCGCAGATGTTGTGGTACATAGTGCTACTAAATTCTTAGGCGGCCACAGTGATATTATTGCTGGCGTAGCTGTTACCAACAATCAATCAATCGCTGACGCACTTTATCTATTACAAAATGGCACTGGTAATGCATTATCTGCACAAGATAGTTGGACATTGGCTAAACATTTAAAAACTTTACCTGTACGCTTTCAACAATCTGTTGAAAATACTAAACAAATCTATGACTTCTTAGCACAATGTGAGGAAATCTCAGAAGTCTATTACCCAGGAAATAGCGATCTACACTTGTCTCAATCCCATCATGGCGGCGCTGTATTAGGTTTTAGATTGAAAGATGAGACAAAAGCACAAGCATTTGTTGATGCGTTATCATTGCCTTTAGTTTCAGTAAGTTTAGGCGGCGTTGAAACAATCCTCTCTCATCCAGCTACGATGTCACATGCAGCTGTACCTAAAGCAGTACGTGAAGAACGTAATATCACATTTGGGTTATTTAGATTGAGTGTCGGATTAGAATCAGCCGACGAATTGATTTCAGATTTAAATTACGCTTTTAAGGAGGCTTTCAATGAGTCAACTACTCAACAAACTAAAATCCAACATATTAGTAGCTGATGGAGCCATCGGTACGATCCTTTACTCTGAAGGTCTTGATACTTGCCCTGAAGCATATAACTTAAATCATCCCGATAAAGTTGAACGTATTCACCGCACTTATATTGAAGCTGGTGCAGATATTATCCAGACCAATACGTATGGCGCAAATTTTGAAAAATTAAAAGTTTTTGGTTTAGAACATAGAGTGAAAGACATTCACCAAGCAGCAGTAAAAATTGCCAAAAAAGCAGCAAATGATGATACTTTTATCTTGGGTACAGTCGGCGGTTTTAGAGGCATTAAACAAGAAGACTTAGAACTGTCCTCTATTCAATATCACACGGAAATTCAAGTAGAAACTTTAGTTAATGCAGGAGTAGATGGAATTCTTTTTGAAACCTATTATGATTTGCAAGAACTTACCAATATTATTGAGGCTACCAAACGTAAATACGATATTCCAATTATTGCTCAACTAACTGCTTTAAATACAAATTATTTAAGAGATGGTACTGAAATTAACCATGCACTACAACAAGTGACTTCAAGTGGTGCAGACATTGTAGGATTAAATTGTCACCATGGTCCGCATCATATGCAACAATCCTTTTCGCACATCGAATTACCTGAGGGTGCATATTTATCTTGTTATCCAAATGCAAGTTTGCTAGATATTGAAAATAGTCAATTTAAATATAGTGATAATGCATCTTATTTCGGTAAAGTAGCTAAACAATTGATTAACGAAGGCGTAAGACTGATTGGTGGTTGCTGTGGCACAACGCCAGAACATATCCAATACATCAAATCGTCTGTAGCTGGTTTAAACCCTGTTACGCAAAAAGATGTTATACCGATTACAAAATATATCAATAACACAGAAAAAGAACCTCAAAAACAAAACCTTAAATCAAAAGTTGAAAATCGTCCTACCACCATTGTGGAGTTAGATACGCCGAAGCACCTTGACACAGAAACATTTTTCAGAAATATCAAAAAACTTGATGATGCAAAGATTGATGCCGTCACTTTAGCTGATAATTCGTTAGCAACGGTACGCATTAGCAATGTGGCCGCTGCAAGCATTATTAAACAACGTTATGATATCGAACCATTGGTCCATATAACTTGTCGTGACCGTAATCTCATCGGATTACAATCACACCTATTAGGGTTGTCATTACTAGATATCAATGAAATTTTAACAATTACTGGTGATCCTTCAAAGATTGGCCATTTACCAGGGGCGACTAACGTTTATGATGTGAATTCTAAAGGGCTAACCGAAATTGCCTTACGTTTTAATCAAGGTATTAACACTGATGGTGATGCGCTGAAGACAAAGACAAGCTTCAACATCGCAGGTGCTTTTGATCCAAACGTAAGAAAGTTAGATGGTGCAGTTAGACGCTTAGAGAAAAAGTTAGAGAGTGGCATGCACTACTTTATAACACAGCCAGTCTATAGCAAAGAAAAAATCAAAGAAGTTTATGAAGCGACGAAGCACTTAGACGTCCCCTTCTTTATAGGTATAATGCCCGTTACAAGTTATAATAACGCATTATTCTTACACAACGAAGTCCCTGGCATTAAATTATCAGAAGAAATATTAGAACAATTTGAAGCAGTCAAAGATGATAAAGGCAAAACAAAGGATTTAAGTCTTAAACTTTCAAAGGAATTGATTGACACGGTACATGAGTATTTCAATGGCTTGTATTTAATCACACCATTCCAAAAAGTCGATTACACATTAGAACTTGCAAACTATTCAAAAACAATTACTTCAACTAAACAGGAGGCAATATTATGACAATTAAAACATCAAATTTAGGTTTTCCAAGGTTAGGTAGAAAAAGAGAATGGAAGAAAGCAATCGAAGGTTACTGGTCAAACAAATATGATTTAGAAAAGCTTCACCAACAATTAACAGATTTACACAAAGAGAATTTATTGCTCCAAAAAAATTACAATTTATCTAGTATTCCCGTTGGAGATTTCTCATTATATGACCATATTCTTGATACATCGTTACTCTTTAATATCATCCCTGAACGCTTTCAGGGTAAAGACGTAGATGATGATTTATTATTCGATATTGCCAGAGGTAATAAAGAACATGTTGCGAGTGCGTTAATCAAATGGTTCAACACAAACTATCACTATATCGTTCCAGAATGGGATCATGCTGAACCGAAATTAAATAAAAACGTGTTACTTGAACGTTTTAACTATGCACAATCACTTAATGTCAATGCCCACCCAGTTATTGTAGGGCCAATTACATTTGTTAAATTATCTAAAGGTGGCACACAGTCATTTGAAGAAAAAGTAAATACACTTTTACCTTTATATAAAGAAGTTCTACAATCATTAGTTGACGCTGGTGCTGAATATATTCAAATCGATGAGCCAGCATTAGTTACCGACGATAGCTCGGAATATGAAACTATCACACAAGCCGCATATGATTATTTCGCTGAGGCTGGTTTAGGAGAACAATTAGTAATACAAACTTATTTCGAACGTGTTAACTTAAAATTCTTAAACAGTCTTCCTGTTAAAGGGTTAGGTTTAGATTTCGTACATGACAATGGATTTAATCTACAACAAATTAAAGCAGGAGATTTAGACAACTCCAAAACACTTTACGCAGGAATTATCGATGGCCGTAATGTTTGGGCTGCTGATATCGAAGCTAAAAAAGAACTAATTGAAACGTTACAAACATATTCAAACGACCTTGTCATCCAACCTTCATCCTCACTATTACACGTTCCTGTGTCACTGGATGATGAAACACTAGATACTTCAATCGCTGAAGGTTTGAGCTTCGCTACCGAAAAATTAGATGAATTAGATGCACTCAGACGCTTATTCAATGATAGCGATGATTCAAAATATAATGAGTTGAAGGCACGTTATGAACGTTTCCAAAATCAATCATTTAAAAATCTTGAATACGATTTCGATAGTGTACGTACTTCAAGACAATCAGCTTTTAAAGAACGTAAAAAAGCACAAGACGCACGACTAAATTTACCAGATTTACCAACAACGACTATTGGTTCTTTCCCACAATCTCAAGAGGTTCGTAAGTATCGTGCAGATTGGAAAAATAGTCGCATCACAGATGTAGCATATAAAGACTTCTTAAAAAATGAAATTGCTCGTTGGATTAAAATTCAAGAAGACATCGGTCTAGATGTACTTGTACATGGTGAATTTGAACGTAACGATATGGTAGAATTCTTTGGTGAAAAACTACAAGGGTTCTTAGTAACGAAATACGGTTGGGTACAATCATACGGTTCACGTGCGGTTAAGCCACCAGTTATTTATGGAGATGTAAAATGGACAGAACCACTTACCGTCAAAGAAACACTATATGCCCAAAGTTTAACTGACAAACCAGTTAAAGGTATGTTAACTGGCCCCGTCACTATTTTAAACTGGTCATTTGAACGTGTTGATTTGCCACGTGAAGAGGTTCAAGATCAAATCGCATTAGCAATCAATGAAGAAGTATTAGCGCTTGAGAATGAAGGTATTCAAATCATCCAAGTCGATGAACCTGCTTTAAGAGAAGGCTTGCCGCTTCGTTCAGAATATCATGCAGACTATTTAGATAAAGCAGTTCGTTCATTCAAACTGTCAACATCTTCAGTCGCTGATGAAACACAAATCCATACACATATGTGTTATTCTCAGTTTGGTCAAATCATACATGCAATTTACGACTTAGATGCAGACGTTATTTCTATTGAAACATCACGTAGCCATGGTGATTTAATTCAAGACTTTGAAGACATCACATACGATTTAGGTATCGGTTTAGGCGTATATGATATTCATAGTCCACGTATTCCAACTGAAGCAGAAATTACAGAAGCAATTAACCGTGCTTTACAAGAAATTGATCGTTCACTATTCTGGGTAAACCCTGACTGTGGTTTGAAAACACGTAAAGAAGATGAAGTTAAAGAAGCACTTAGCGTGTTAGTAAATTCCGTAGATAAATTACGTAAATCAACAAATACTGCAACTGTTTAATTATCAATCTTGTAGGTGATGCCAATGAGTTATCCTTTATGGAAGCAATTAGAACAATTAAAATCATCAACGTGGGTCGACCTGACCCACACCTTTGATGAGACTATTCCTTGTTTCAGTGAATTTGAACGTGCCAAAGTTTCAACACTTTTCAATGTTCCAGATGATGGCTTTTATGTTCAAAACTGGGATATTGTAAGTCAGTATGGGACACATATCGACGCTCCTATTCACTTTGTAGAAAATACACGTTATTTGCATGAATTAAATTTAAAAGAATTGGCCCTACCACTTGTAGTTTTAGATTTTTCACAAGATGTAGCGGAAAATGCAGATTTTATTTTAACACGTTGGCACATTGAACAATGGGAAGCTGAGCACGGCACAATTGAATCTGAAACATTTGTTGCCTTTCGCAGTGATTGGTCAAAACGTTGGCCAAATATCGAAGCGTTTGAAAATAAAGACTCCGAGGGCAACCAACATTTACCAGGTTGGGGACTAGATGCTTTGAAGTATTTACTTGAAGAACGTAAAGTTAAAGCGATTGGTCATGAAACTTTCGATACAGATGCCTCAGTAGATATTGCAAAAAATGGTGACATCATAGGTGAACGTTACGTGTTAGGTCAAGACACCTACCAAGTTGAGCTACTAACCAATTTAGATCAGTTACCTAATCGAGGGGCAATCATTTATGCTATTAGTCCCAAACCAAAAGATGCACCAGGGTTTCCTGTTCGTGCATTCGCGATAAAACCTTAAACTTAAAACATAAGATTAGTACCACTCATATACAGGGTCCGGGGCATTTATATATATGTCTTGGGCCTTTATTAATATATCAACACGCAATTAATTGTTTATCAACTCAAGAGATTATCCTTATTGGTTTTCATACTAATTATGTATCATTTCAGCTTAGTAAATATTTTAAATCAAGTATTTGTGTTCCTAGTTATATTCACCTGATTGTGGGTCAGAAATCCTTTTGGCACAATAAGGTTTCTGGCTCTTCTTTATTTATATCATAGTACAAAATATATAGGTCATTAGTTTGATTTTACATAAATGATAATCCATATCATTTAAAATCATTAAATCAATGTTATAATTCAAGAAAATTCAATATAGTTTATTTTGGGTGCTTTTCACCTATTTTCTATATAAATACCATAAATAGAGGTGACTTTTTTGCAACTTAATCAGACCAACACCCCTTTTAACAAGGAGCAATTGGCTCTCATAAATCAACTACTACCAATGCTTTCGACAGAACAGCAACATTGGTTAAGTGGTTATCTTATCAATCCAAATGCGTCAGAGCCTGAAGACGACATTTCAGCAGCACAAGAACCTAACACCACAGACAATACAGGGCATGAAACAAATGATACAACATCTGTAGTAAATTCAGCGGAACCTATAGACGTTAATATATTATATGGTACAGAAACAGGTAACGCTGAAGAAATTGCCGAAACATTTGAAGGTAAGTTGAAAGAACATAATTTTAATGCACATTTTTGGGATATGGATGATTTCCCTAAAGAAACCTTAACCGAAGTTGAACATCTCTTTATCATTTGTTCAACACAAGGTGTGGGTGAACCCCCTATTAATGCTTTAGATTTATATGACTACCTTCATAGCGATGAGGCACCACAGCTAGATACTGTCAACTTTGCAGTCTTAGCACTTGGTGATCAAGACTTTCCAGATTTTTGTCAGGCCGGCAAAGACTTCGATCATATTCTAGATGAACTTGGTGCAAATAGAATAGCTGACCGCGTAGATTGTGATTTTGACTTTGAAGAAACTGCCGAGCAATGGATTTCAAATATGCTTGAATTGCTTTCTCAAACGTCATCGAATATGGCTACTATTGATGAAGATGATGAAACTGTTACTATAGATGAACCTGAAGTACCATTTTCTCGATCAAATCCTTTTCAAGCAGAAGTTTTAACAAATAAAGTACTCACACAACCAGAAGCTTCTCGTGAAGTACGTCACTTAGAATTATCACTTGAAGGTTACTCTGAAACATACGAACCTGGAGACAGCTTGGTCGTTATGCCACACAATGACTTAACATTGGTTTCAAATTTAATCTCGGCATTAGGTTGGGATGCCGATACTAATATTCAACTTAGCGACAACAATACCTCACGCTCACTTAAAGATGTGTTGCTATATGATTTTGAAATTTCTAAATTAACTCCCGGTCTCTTGCAAAACGCGGCAGAATTATTTGGTAACCCAATGTTAAATGCAAATATCCAAAAATCAGAATGGATTCAGAATTATATATATGGTAGAGATGTGATTGATTTAATTCAAGACTTCACACCCGTATCTTTAGAACCTCAAATGCTGCCACAACTATTAAGAAAATTACCACCAAGGGAGTATTCTATAGCGAGTAGCAATCAGGTCAACCCTTCCAGTGTCGATATTACAGTTCGTGTTGTTAAGTACGAAGCACATCGTCGTGAGCGTTTTGGTGTTTGTTCTGTACAACTAGCAGAACGGACGCCTATAGGAGAGAAATTACCTGTATACCTTAAAAAGAATCCAAATTTCAAGTTTCCTTATGAAGCCGATACACCAGTAATTATGATCGGAGCTGGAACTGGAATAGCGCCATACCGAGCTTACCTTCAAGAAAGAGCTCACTTAGGTCTAAAAGGAGCACAATGGCTCATCTTCGGTAATCAAAATTATCAACACGACTTCCTCTATCAAAGTGATTTAGAGAGCTGGCTTAATGAAGGCGTATTAAGTAAATTAGATTTAGCTTTTTCAAGAGAGACAGAAAATAAAATTTATGTTCAACATCGCATTGAGGAAAATAGTGCTGAATTTTACCAATGGATTACTCAAGGCGCCATCATTTATCTTTGTGGTAATAAAGACGAGATGGCAAGTGGCGTCCATCAATCATTGATTAACATTCTTAAGAGAGAAGGTAATTACAACCAAGCAGATGCTGAGGACTATTTGACAGAAATGATAAAACATCAACGTTACCAACGTGACGTATATTAATCTGTTAAACCAGTAACTTAACTTTAATAATGTTTTAATTATCATTAACTATAAAAGTGCTATGCATACACTGACAAACGTAACCTGAATTCACGATTAAATGAGACTCCAATTTCAAAAGGTGGTTATTATATGACACAATTCGCAATCACTTATGACAATGCATTAATACTGATAAATAAGGAATATGATGGTATCCAACTTGAAAGAAAATTAGAAGGTATGAATATCCTTTCAATAGCTCAAGACCCTAACGATAAAAACACGCTTTATTGCGGCACGTTTGATCGTGGTTTATGGAAAAGTGTGGACAAAGGTCAAAATTGGGTCCCTATTGGGACACGTTTCACATACAATAGTCCTTTCAAACATGATGATATTCACATGACTGCTATCACTGCAGTTACAGTTATAGATACAGGCAATCATCATAGTTCTGTGCTCGTAGGTACTGAACCTAGTGCTTTATTCATATCAGATGATCAGGGAGAATCATTCGAATTACTTACTGATTTTAGTCATATTGCTGGTAAAGAACATTGGTTCTTCCCACCTAGACCACATACGCATCATGTGAAATGGTTCGATACAAATACCAAATCACCAAATGTCATTAACCTTACAATTGAAGCTGGTGGTTTTATCCAATCTACAGATTCAGGTCAACATTGGATAGCACCACAAACCCAAGACACACCTATTGATATTCACGTCTTAAAGAGCCACCCAGACTATCCGAATAAATTGTACGGAGTATTAGGTGATGCTTTCTTAAATGGTGGACGTGATACATTTATTGAAAGTAATGATTATGGTAAGACATGGACAACATTTATTGAAGGAATTGAGCACAGATATGGCTATGGTTTAGCGATAAATTCTCAAAACCCAGATAATATTGTCATCGCTACTTCAAATTCTCCATATAACGCACATAACTATGGAGACAACACCTTTTCAACCATTTACACTATTAATAAAGCACAAGACAATGAATGGACTGAAGTAACTACAGGGCTACCTTCCCCAAACGGCACATTGATTTCATCTATCACTGAACAAGATGGTACGTTTTATATTGCCAATAATAATGGTGTCTATTACTCAGATGATGGTGGTATCAATTGGACAGCATTTGATATCGCATGGCCAGATTCACTCACGTCTCAACACGCACATCAATTTATTACTTTAAATTAGAAATTGTTAAATGCATAACCTTAGAGTTTGGTTGTTGGCCAAAATCTAAGGTTATTTTTATGCGCAAACATAGCAACATTCAGGGGAATACATACCACTTAAACGTAAATACATGCCACTTATATAATTTATGTAGTATTCGTAGTTAAAATTTGGTTTACTTATGGCAATAGGAGGTGTGCCTTTATGGATTTAGAAATAATTCACGATAATGATTTACCCAAAGGCAAGGTTATTATTCAAAGTCACAAACATACTGAACAATTACCAGAAATTATCGCTTTTATAAAACAACTGTCTCAAAACAAATTATTTCCCGGAAAATATCAAGGCGATATTTACTATATCAAACATCAAGATATTATTAGTTTTCGTATAGAGAATAAAGTTTTAACGATTATAACGTCAGACCATCAATACACCAGTACTCAACGTTTATATGAAGTAAAATCACAAATTAGCATGCAATTTCTACAGATTTCGAAATCTGAAATAATTAATATTAACTATATCGATCATTTAAAACTTAATAAAAATGGTACTATCGAGGTTCGTTTTACAAATAATGATTTCACATACTCTTCAAGAAGATATTTGCCATTTATCAAGGAGGCTTTAAAACTATGAAACGTTTATTTCGCGGTGCAACCATTGGTATTGCCATTGGTATAATAATTGCTTTAATCTTTTCAGCTATTTTTGCTCGAACAGCTTTTCATCCTGTCTCACCCGTATCAACCATGGGGCGCTTTTATTTTCAACATTTAAATGAATTACAAATTATGTTTATTTCAGTTATTATCTGGGCCTTAATTGGTGTTAGTTTCAGTTTTGGCGAACTCATATTTTCAAGTTCTAGAAAATCAATCTTATTTAAAACATCACTTCATTTTAGCCTTATGTTTATCATTATGTTGCCTTTAGCTATACTAGCAGGATGGTTTCCACTTAAATTATCAGCAGTTTTGTTTTTCATTATTATCTATACAATTATCTATTTTATTATTTGGACAATAGAAACGAAGCGTAATCAGAATGATATCAATGAGATTAACGCTATACTATCTAACAGAAGGAATGATAAAAATGAACAAAGGTAGATATACTGTATTACCAAATGAATCTATTACTCTATTCTTAATTGGTCTTCGTGTGAACAAATGGTATAAAATTCATAAATGGTTACCCGTTCTTTTAGCTATGCCACCTATGCTGAATGAATTATTAAAAAATAAGTCTCTTGGCTGCCTATCTTATGAAATGTTTTTTAAATATCGTGGCGTGATGATAGTACAATATTGGAAATCGAATGAACAACTTTTATTTTATTCAAAAATGCCAAAACACTTAAAAGCATGGCATAGATTTGCAAAAGTATTAAAGCAGAATGACGCTGTCGGTTTCTATCATGAGACTTATAATTCAGGATCAAAACAATATGAAAATATTTATATCAACATGCCAGACTTTGGGCTAGGTAAGGCGCGTGATAATCAAGTAGTAAACAAAGAAACACAATCTGCAAAACAAAGACTATACTCTCAAGGATGACTTTATACCAGTGTTTTAACAGTAAATTAATGCAAATAGTAATGGCCGAGACACGATAATTGATGTCCCGGCCATTATTATATTGCTTCTATATTACCTTATATATTCGAAGATACCTGCAGCGCCCATGCCGACGCCTATACACATCGTTACCATACCGTACTTTGTATCAGGTCTTTTCTTCATTTCTGATAACAATCTCCCTACTAGCATGGCACCAGTCGCACCTAGTGGATGTCCTAATGCAATTGCACCACCATTAACATTCGTCTTGTCAGTCTCTAATCCAACTTCTCTCATAGATGCTAAGGTTTGAGATGCAAAAGCTTCATTTAATTCTACTAAATCTATATCGCTAACATCCAAGTCAGCTTGTTTTAACACTTCAGGAATGGCATATGCTGGTCCAATCCCCATTAATTTAGGGTCTACACCAACAGCTTTAAATCCTACAAAACGCGCAATTGGTTTAACACCTAATTCTTTAACTTTTTCTCCAGACATGACAACTACAAATCCAGAACCATCTGTTAATGGTGCGGATTGCCCTGCAGTCACTGTGCCGTCAGCCTTAAATACCGTGCGTAGCTTAGCAAGCGCTTCTTTATTTGTGTCGGGTCTAATCAATTCGTCATCTTTAAACACTTCTTTGCTAATAACTGGACCATTTTGATCATAAGTCACCTTATTAACTTCTATAGGAATAATTTCATCTTCAAATTTTCCTGATTGCTGTGCTGCTGCTGCTCGTTGATGACTTTGCACAGCATATGCATCTTGGTCCTCTCTCGAAACATTATATGTTTCAGCTACCATTTCTGCAGTCAATCCCATAGGATAAGAAACACCAGAATCTTCATCTTGAAGTATTGGATTATTCGTCGGTTCATTACCACCCATTGGCACTGCACTCATCAGCTCAATACCACCAGCAACAAGGACATCTGCTTGGTCAGCAATAATTTGGTTTGCCGCATGTGCAATCGTTTGAAGTCCTGAAGAACAATAGCGATTCACCGTTTGTCCTGGAACTTCATTTGGCATACCTGCAAGTAACGCAATTGTTCTTGCAATATTCTGACCTTGTAAACCTTCTGGGAATGAATTACCAACAATCACATCTTCTACCATGCTTGGCTCAAATGAACCTCCAACCCTTTCTAATACACCTTTTAATACTTTAGCGGCAACCTCATCTGGTCTTTCATGAGCCATTGCACCATTTTTTGCTTTACCAGCTGCTGAACGTCCATAAGCAACAATATATGCATCTCGCATTTAAGTTCACCCTTTCTTATCCTGATTAATGATTAGTTACGTAGTGGTTTACCTTTTTCTAACATGTGTGAAATTCTGTCATACGTTTTTTTATTTTGTAAAAGTTCTAAAAATCTCTCTTTTTCAAGTTTTTGCAAATATCTTTGATTAACGTAAGTGTTACGTGGAATATCTCCACCTGACAACACTTCTGCCACTTTCAACGTAATTTCATAATCATAGTCACTGATAAAATGACCCATACGTTGTGCGTCTAACTGACCTTCAGCTAATGCTTTAAAGTCTTTTCCTAACGCTATATATTGTGTTTTTGGCGTTGGCACATAATTTGTTTCTGCTTCATAACGAGCTCTGTTTAAGGCTACCTCTACACGTCTTTCAGTATTTAAAATTACTGTATCTGTGTCTCTTAAATAGCCAAATCTGATAGCTTCATAGGCATTAGTTGAAACTTTTGCCAAACCAATTTGCATCAATATATCCGTAATTGATTTTTGTTTATCATCGTTTTTATGATTCGTACGCAGCACTCTATCTGTTAATTCAGCGAGTCCACCTCCAGCAGGTAACAATCCAACCCCTGTTTCAACAAGACCTATATAAGATTCACTTGCAGCAACTACTATTGGTGAATGTAAAACTAATTCACAACCACCACCTAAAGCTCTACCGTGAACTGCTGTCACTACTGGTTTCAATGAATATTTCAATCTAGAGAAGACATGGTGTAGTTGTTCAACTGCTGCGCCGACTTCTTCTACTACGCGACCTTCTTCATGTGCTTTTTTCATTTGGAATAAGTTCGCGCCAACACTAAAGTTGTTTCCACCACCATAAATGACCATGCTCGTATAGTCTTCACTTTCTAATTTATTAATTGCATCTAATAAATCATCAAGGAAACCATTAGAAATAACATTATTTTTACTTTGTAGTTTTAATAAAAGTTGGTCTTTATTAGCTACTGATAAATTTGAATCCTCTTTATTCCAAATTTCTTCATCAATATATTCTGCTACCGGTGTAATTCGTTCAATAGATTCACCATCACTATAGAATGGTGCCGTACGTTGCTCAATCCATTCTGGCAGCTGACCTAACTCTTCTTTCATACGTGATTTCACACGTTCGAATCCCATTAAATCCCACAGTTGAAATGCTCCTAATTTCCAATTGAACCCCCATACTAATGCGCGATCAATATCTTTAAAGGATTCTGCAGCTTTCGGCACATTAATTGCTGAATAATAGAAATTATTTCTTAATGTTTCCCACAAGAATACGCCTGCATCATCTTGTGCATTAAAGATAACATCTAAATTATTAGCTAAGTCTTTACTAAATTTACCTAAAATTTCTAATTGTGGTTGTTCGGACGCCACGTATTCATTCTGTTCTGGATCAAAAACATGACGTTTTTTATCTACTTTTTTATAAAATCCTTGTTTAGTTTTATTACCTAGCGCACCATTTTCCACTAATTTTTCAGACAGTTTAACATCGTGGAAGAAAGGTTGTTCTTCAGGTATACTTTGTAATCCTTTGATAACCGCTAAAGCAATATCTAGTCCTACTAAATCAGACAAACCATATGTCCCCATCTTAGGACGGCCAATACTTCGACCAGTTAATGCATCTACTTCTGTAATAGAAAATCCTTGTTGTTCAGCTCTATACATAATGTCATTCATCGTTTGTGTACCGACCCGGTTAGCAACAAATCCTGGCACATCATTTGCAACAATGACGCCTTTACCAAGTACGTCTTCAGCAAATGCTTGCACACGTGCAACAACTTTTTCAGAAGTGTTGCTATTTGGAATGACTTCCACTAATTTCATAATACGTGGTGGGTTGAAGAAATGCATTCCAAAGAATCTTTCTTTATCTAGTGTATCAAATACATTTGCGATTGATTCAATTGGGATTCCTGATGTATTAGTCGCAAATATCGCTCCTTTTTTGGCAACGTCTTTCACTTTATTCCAAACTTGATGTTTAATATCTACTTCTTCTTTAACGGCTTCTATATATATATCTGCATCATCTTGTTCTACTAAATCTTCATTGAAATTACCATAAGATAAATTGGATGCAAACGCTAAATCAAATAATTGTGGACGTTTAGGATTTGTTATAATCTCATATGCTTTTCTTGAAATTTTATTAGGATCATTTTCATCAATCACAATATCCAGCAGTTTTACTTTTAGTCCTGCGTTAACAAGCAGTGCTGCTATTTGACTGCCCATTGTACCTGCGCCTAATACTGTTGCTTTTCTTATCGTCATACTAAACCCTCCAAATTTTTTCTTGAACTCCAGATATATGTTAAATAAATGCTGAGTCACCTGTGATTGCTCTTCCAATTACCAAGGCATTAACTTCATGTGTGCCTTCATAAGTGTAAATAGCTTCAGCATCTGCAAAGAATCTAGCGATATCATATTCTCCAGCTAAAATGCCATTACCTCCATGTATGCCACGCCCCATAGCTACAGATTCTCTCAATCTTAATGAGTTCATCATTTTCGCAGTTGAAGTCGCTACTTCATCATACTCTCCATTAGCCTGCATTCGAGCAAGCTGTGCACATGTCGCCATTGCTTGAGCTAAATTACCTTGCATCATGGCTAATTTTTCTTGAATTAACTGAAACTTACTAATTTCTTTACCAAACTGTTTACGTTTTGTTACATAGTCCGTCGTTGCTCTCAAAGCACCAGCCATAGCACCTGTAGCCATATAAGCCACACCAGCACGTGTAGAGTACAAGACTTTCGCAATATCTTTAAAAGAATTGATATTTTGCAAGCGTTTTTCTTCTTTGACGACTACATTTTTTAAACGAATCTTTGCATTAGGAACAATTCTCAGTGCAATTTTATGTTCTAATAGTTCTATTTCTACACCTTCTTGACTCGGTTCAATGATGAAACCTTTTGGCTTACCTGTATCGACATCAACTGCATATACGGGCATAACATCAGCTACATTTGCACCGCCAATCCATTTTTTCTCACCATTGATAATCCATTTATCGCCTTCTCGTTTAGCCGTCGTTTCTAATCCACCTGCAACATCAGATCCGTGCTCTGGTTCAGTTAGTGCGAAACATGTACGTAATTCATGAGATTGTAATTTTGGTAAGTAGTAAGCTTGTTGCTCTTTACTCCCCCCAAACCAAAATGAATTATGTCCTAATCCTTGATGCACACCTAACAATGTAGCTAAAGAGACATCAAATCTTGCTATTGTATAAGACATGAAGAATTGGAACATTTGGCTTGGTGTTTGTGCACCTTCACGCCCTTCAAAAAGTAATGGATTTCTGAAATAATTTAATTTACCCAACTCTTCGAAATAATCTTCTGGTTCAGTAGCATTTAACCAATGTTCATTGACTGAATCTCTGTATTTTTCTTCTAACATGTCATTCAACTGTTTTAGCAGTTTAACTTCGCCCTCCGTTAAATCTTTCGCAATGCTTAAGATGTCCTCTGGGTATAGTGCTTTGATTGTTTCTTCTTTTGTTGGCATAATTAAAACCTCCATTGTAATGTTTACGCTTACATTTTTATTGAAAATTTTTTGTTTAATAATTATTTTAATTCATCTTTATCTTGAGCTAACTTCTGAGCTTTATCATTCATGTATTTCTGAAGTTCCAATTTATCTGCTTTTGACGTAGAGTTCAACGGCATATGTGTCAGTTTTAGATATAGTCTCGGTATTTTATAACCTGCAATGTTCTCTCGCATATGTTCATCTAATTTCTGTTCAAAGTCTGGATCATCCTCGGTAAGTACAACAGCTGCTGAAACTGATTCACCATATTTAGGGCTATCATATCCAACAACAACGCCCTGAGCTACAAGTGGATGTTCTGATAATACTGCTTCAACTTCAGAAGGTAATACATTCTCGCCACCAGTAATAATCATTTCCTTGCGACGATCAACGATATAGACATCACCATCTTCATCTACTTTGGCTAAATCACCAGTTAAAAAATATTCACCATGAAATGTTTTTGCAGTTTCTTCTGGTTTATTCCAATAACCAGGTGTTACGTTATTCCCACGAACACCAAGTTCACCAATTTCTCCAACTTCTACTTCTTCAAAATTATTATCAAATATACATATATCCATGAACATTACCGGTTGTCCAATACTACCAGGCTTCTGCGCCCCATTTTCTGGTGTATTAACCATAACAAGTGGTGCTTCAGTTAAACCATAACCGTTAATAATAGAATAGCCCATACTATTAAATTTCTTTTGTACCATTGGTAATGGAGCTGAGCCACCTTGAATTAAGAAATCAATACTTTCAAAATTTTTCAGATCAAAATTTTCAGCTACTAACATGGCATAATACATCGTTGGGATCTGAATTAAATAATTCGGCTGGTACTGAGCCATTAAATCATTTAGAGATTCGCCATTAAAGTAACGTTGCAATATAAGCGTTCCGCCAGCCATTAATAAAGGAAGCGTCAAATCGTTAAATCCTAATACATGGAACATAGGCGTTGAAATAATAGTTGTATACGTTGAATTAATTTTATAAGTTAGAGCTAGATTAATTGGGTTATTTACAAAAGAGTCGTATGAAAACATAACCCCTTTGGGCAATCCCGTCGTACCACTTGTATACATTAACGAAGCTAAATCGTTTCCTTCAACACTTACAGTATTGAAAGGGCGATGTTGCGTTGGATCTACTATGTCATCATATACTTTTGAATCTATATCCATGTGTATTAATTCGTCCGCAACACCTTCTAAACTTGAAACGTGCTTCTCAGCGTAGAAAATGAGTTTCACATTTGAATCATTAATAACACTCTCAATCTCCTGTGTTTTTAGACGCCAATTAATCGGCAAGTATACTGCACCTAATTTAAACGAAGCAAACATTAAATCCAATATCGCTACATCATTGGGTGTAAATATACCGACGACATCACCGCGTTTAATACCTTGATCTTGTAAATAATTGGCTAAGTTTTCTGCACGAATATTCAAATCTTTATAGGACCATTCAGTACCTTTAAATGGATCAATCACTGCGGCTTTATTATCGTCAAACGTTGCTCTTGTTTTAATCCAGTCGTAGTTCATATTTTTCTCCCCCTTATTTAAATACGATGTTCCGACTTAATTGCTTGAGACAATCCTCCCCATTCATCTTGATAAATATCGCTATTAGTCACTTTGATATTATCTGCAATGATAGGTTTAAATTCCATAAGTGCTAAAATGTCTTTTTCTAAATCCAAGCCAGGTGCAATTTCAAGAAGTTTCAACCCCTTAGACGTTAATTCAAAAACTGCGCGTTCTGTTACAAAATAAACTTCTTGCTTTAGTTCCAATGCGTTATGGGCGTTAAAATCCGTATTACCAATATTATTTACAAATTTTGAAGTATGACCCTCTTGTTTCACAGATACTTTGTTATTTTCATACGATAGTTGACCCCCGACAACCATCGAGCCTGAAAAAACAATGGTATGCACTGTTTGGCTGATGTCTATAAAGCCACCACAACCATTCATTTTATCTCCAAATTTTGAAACATTTACATTTCCGTATTGATCAACTTCGGCAAAACTGAGATAGGCTACATCTAACCCATCGTTATAAATGAAATCCCATGTCATCTCATGCCTCAAACGTGCGCTCAAATTATAGTTCATACCAAACCGTGATCCACTACTGATCAAACCACCGAAAACACCTGTATCGATATTTGGTTGTACTAGATGATTCACTTCTTCTTCTATTAACACATTGGATAATTCATTATTTATGCCAAAACCAATACTGATTACGTCTCCCTCTAGTAGAAATTGAGCTGCGCGCCTCAATATTACTTTACGGGTACCTAAAACTATATATGGTTCTCGCATCTTAACGATTTGATAATGACCAGAGAGCGCAGGATCATATTGTGTTTGTATGACCTGTCTATGAAGCTTTGGATTAGTATTAATCACTACATAATCCACTAGCTTTCCTGGAATAAATACATCGCTTGGGTTAAAGCTGCCTTTTTCTACAACATCTTTAACTTGAACAATCACTTTTCCTTTATTCCTATGCGTTGCAGCCGCCAAACTATAACCTTCGCCTAAATGAGCCTCATGAGTCATATAAATATTTCCATCTGTGTCGGCATATGTACCTCTTAATAGTGCTATATCAATGTCAGGAAAATGATACTGTAAATACTTTTGATTATTAATTTCTATCAACGATACTAAATCCTCTGTTGTACATGTATTGACTTTACCTCCTGAATAGCGAGGATCTACGTTGGTATTTAGGCCAATTTTAGATATTATGCCTGGTGAAGCATGTGTTTTATTTCTATAGTGTGTCGTAATCACACCTTGTGGTAAATAATATGCTTCAATGTCATTATTACGCATTGCATTGACGGTTTCTGGTGAACCAGTAATGATGCTTGTAATTAATCGCTTAATCATACCCCTTGTTGTAAAAGAATCTAAATCATAACTATCTCCACGATAATCACTAATGTCATTCGCTAGCATAAAAGTAAAATTCTGAAAAGATTGATCTTCATCATTATGTTCGACTAACGTTTTCAATATCTCAGCTGGTAAATTAGCCGTTGATAAGGCTGCCAGAGCTATAACATCACCTTCTTTAATGATGCTTGTTAAATCTGAAAATGGAATAATTTTCATATAGGTGTCTCCTATCTTTATTTAATCCAAACTGTTATACATAATTTCCCCTTTTAAAACCTCTCCTTTTTCATAAATGTAAGCCCTTACATGTAATATACCATTATTTTTGAAAATTATGCAAAAATTTCAAATTTTACAAACAAACGCCTTTCTTAAATCTAATTATAAAGGGATCTAGCAGCTAAAAAGCATTTTCACACTAATATTCTTCATCTAATTTACTTAATATCATTTAGTAATAGTCCAGATGCAATTATACCTGGGAATACTTGTGATGACTGGTTAATAGTGCTCTTTTATTCAAATTATATAACTTAAAACATTTTGTTTTGTGACAAAAGTTAACGCTTTAGGTTATGTTTTTTTACACAAATTTTGAATACAAAAACTTTTATAATAATATGTAAATGTAATATAAATTCAAAGCAAGGGGGGCGTTTGATTATGTTATCTGGACTATTAGGACCAATCGTTGATTTAATTGCTGCTTTAGGACTTTAATTTCTTAATATAATTAAAAACAGAGTATATTTATTATAAAAATCAAGCAAAACACTTTCGTCGAATTTATTAAGCGAAAGTGTTTTTACTTCGAGATACCTACAATCATTTGCTTTTTAAAATAAATAAAAATGAAACTTAACAATTCTGTATATGTCACCTGTCATATAATTATAAATACAAAATTTATATGTTAGGTTAACCTAAATATATTGTTAAGAAATGGAAAATATGTCATAATTGCACACATGCTTTTTAAGTGAACAAGTAAATAATTATGAAATACGTTGCTTATATTAATGTGACGTCTATCGGCTTCACTTAACTAAGATACCTCAATGATTGGAGATGATAAAATGAAAGGAAACAATAATATTCTGGAAAGAAATAACGCGTTATTTAATAAATATGAAGCGTTATTGAAAATGATTCAGCAAGGAGAAAATAGTCAATTTATATATAGTTTTTCTTGTTTACATCCATATGAAAAAAGTGAATTTTTCTTTTTAGTGGATGAAGAAGAAAGGTTATATATGTATCGCTTTCTAAACTCGGAAGAGATGGCACAAGTTTTAAGTAACGCCGAAAGCCTAAAACATGATATGTCAATTGTCTTTAAAGAAATGCCTAGTGATTTTGCTAGAGAAGCAATCTTAAAAATGTCAGATGACGATGCAACTTATGTATTAAATTTATTAAATAATGACCAAAAATCAGAAATTTTTAATTCTCTACCAGAACAGAAAACAAATGAGCTTAAAAACTTAATGAGTTATCACCACGAAACTGCTGGTAGTATCATGACAACCGAATATATATCAATTTCTCCAACAATGACAGCTGGAGATGCATTGAAGCATATTAAGTCTTGTTCTGGAAAAGTACAAACGATTTATGTAGTCTATGTAGTAAATAATGATAATGAACTTATTGGTGTCCTTTCTCTCAGAAATATTATTAATTCAGATCCTGCCCAACGTATTAGCGATGTGATGAATTCAAATGTTATTAAAATTGAGAGTTTTATAGATCAAGAAGAAATTGCACATGTGATGCGTAAATATGATTTCTTAGCCATTCCAGTAGTTGACAATTATAATCACCTAATAGGGATGATTACTGTAGATGATATTATTGATGTAATCGATAAGGAAGCAAATGAAGATTATCTAAAAATGGCTGCTCTTGACCATGTGAGCGACGCAGAAGGCACAGTTATCAATAGGGCCACTAAACGTTTACCTTGGTTAATATTACTTACCTTTTTAGGGATGATTACTGCCACTATCTTAAGTTCTTTTGAAGATACTTTAGCCAAAGTGTCACTACTCGCTGCATTTATTCCTATTATTAGTGGTATGTCCGGTAATACAGGTACACAATCATTAGCTGTATCAGTAAGAGGGATATCTACAGGAGAAATGAAAAAGAAAAACAAATTTAAACATGCTCTAAAAGAGTCAACAAGCGGCTTAATCACTGGAAGTATATGTGGATTTATTCTTTTTTTAGTTATAGTAATTATTTATAACCAACCTTTATTAGGTTTGATTGTAGCCATCAGTTTAACAATAGCTATGACAGTAGGTACTACAATTGGTTCATTAATACCCTTCTTTATGACTAAGATAGGTATTGACCCAGCTGTCGCTAGCGGCCCCTTCATCACAACAATTAACGACATTGTAAGCATGCTAGTATACTTTAGCCTTGCTACAACATTTATAAGTTCTCTTACTTAAAACATGTACTATTTAAAGCGTCACTACTCAATTATTTGAGCAAGTGGCGCTTTTTGTTAACTTCTGTTTAATTTACTCGACATACTTATAAATACTCGGTTGGGATAGAACCTTAGTCATGCACTGAACATTTAAAATAATACTAGGAGTATGAGAGTAATTTAATTATTTAAAAATATTTCATTACACTACCCCAATTCAAGATGACTAGGATCGATAGGGCTAAAAGATTAATCTGGCTGAACCTCTTATGTAAACACTAATAATATTCAAAAATAGAAAACCTGAGTAAAAGTTCATGCAGAAGTCTATCCTCGTAAACAAAAAAACGGTAAGGCTAGACAAGAATCTAATTTTACTAATTAGATATCGTTGTCTTGACCTCACCGTTTTTTATTATTGAAGTTTTTACGTAAAATGTAAATGTCCCTCTAGTGCTATTAATTTTCTTTATTTTTCATTCCATCCGTAAGCACATCTAAATTATATTCCAGATATTTCAAATAAGTGTCTGCTTGCTCGCCTTTTTTTCCTATTTCGTCTGAATAGATTGGCTTTTTATAAATAGGTACACCAGTTTCGTTGGATACTGTTTTCATTGGACGTGTATCAACGTTAGATTCTACAAATAAATTAGCAGGTTTATTACTTTTTATAAATTTAGTTAAATCTTTGATTTGGTTGGGAGTGCCATTTTCATCCGTATCAATTGGCCAAATATAACCTTCTTTTAAATCATAACGGTCAGTTAGATACTGAAAAGCTTGTTCACTAGCTACAAACACACGATTTTCTTTAGGAATACTGCCGAGTTGTTGGTTATAGTTATCCTCAATGTTATTTAATTTCTTTAAATATTCTTTTTCATTAGCTTCATAATAACTTTTATGTTGAGGGTTTCTTTCTGATAATGATCTTGTAATATTTTTAATCATTTTTTCCCCAACATTTGGGTCGATGAAAGCATGAGGATTTACTTCTTTGTTACCATCTTCGTCTTTAATGTATTTAGGTGAAACCCCTTCTGATGCTTTAATAGCATTCTTTTTAGAAAAATCAGTAGAACTTAAAGCTTTAGAGAGCCAACCTTGATTTCCACCTTCTAAATTCAACCCATTATAAACAACTAAATCAGCTTGAGATAAATGTTTAATGTCGCTAGGTTGCGGCTCGTAATCATGTGGATCTGTGCCAGTAGGAACTAGATTGGTTACTTCAACATGTTCCCCACCTATTTCTTTAGTCATATCTTCAATCATTGAAAAACTTGTAACGACTTTAACTTTATCTTTATCAACAGCTTCCAACTCATCGTCTGAATCGGCATCTTTTTGATTATTGCCACATGCTGATAATATTATAGTTAATAAAACTGTAGCTAAAATTAATATTATCTTTTTCATTTTGAGACCTCCTGTCTATGATTTAATCATTTTCCATAGCAAGCCATTTTTCGGTGCTAAGAAGAATGTAATGATGAATATTATTGTAATTACTAACACGATGACTACACCTGATGGTAAATTGAATGTCACGCTAAAGAATAGTCCAATCACAGATGACATCATACCTATCAATGCAGAAGTTAAGATCATCGTTGATAACCTTTTAGTCAATAAATATGCCGTAGATGCTGGCGTAATTAATAATGAAACAACTAAAATTACACCTACTGTTTGTAGTGAAGCTACTGTTACTAATGTTAATAAAATCATAAGCGTATAATGAATAAACTTCACTGGTAAGCCAGACGCAGCCGCCATTGTCGGATCAAAACTGGATAGTAAAAATTCTTTATAAAACACAATAATGACTATCAATACAATCGCTACTACAATAAATGTGATGGTTCTATCTTCTGGTTTCACGGTTAACACGTTACCAAATAAAATTTCAGTCAAATCGATGGATGACTGTGCTTTAGTAATAAGTAATACACCCAGCGCTAAAAATGAAGAAAATACAATACCTATTGAAGAATCGCTCTTAATCTTACTGTTTTGATTAACAAAACCAATCCCTAGTGCCGCTAATACACCAAATACAACGGCCCCATAAAAGAAATTAATCCCTATCATATAAGAAATCGCCACGCCAGGTAGGACAGCATGTGAAATTGCGTCTCCCATTAAAGCAAGACTTCTAAGTACAATAAAGCACCCTATAACACCACAAATCATACCTATTACAATTGAAGTAATGAGCGCTCGTTGTAGAAAACTAAATTCAAATACATCGTGTATAAACTGACTAACCATGATGCGCCCCACTTTCTGAAGCGATTAAAATATCTGTACCGTAGGCAGCTTTTAAATTACTACTATTAAACACTGTCGCTACTGAACCAAAATCAATTAATCGTTTATTTAAAATGATTAAACTATCAAAATATTTCTCAACTTTAGACAAGTCATGGTGAACAATTAAAATTGTTTTACCTTTTTGAGATAACTCTTTCAACAATTCAACGATAATTTCTTCACTTGTAATATCGATACCTACGAAAGGTTCATCTAATAAAATAATATCTGTTTGTTGAACGAGTGTTCTCGCAATAAGTACACGTTGAAATTGTCCACCTGATAACTCTCCAATTTGATTATCCTTATACTCAAACATATTTACTTTTTTAAGTGCCGATTCAGCCTCATGCTTTTGTTGTTTACGCGGTAATTGCCACGGTTTTAATATCGGATAAAACCCTAATATCACGCAATCTAAAACTTTCATTGGAAATGTTGAATCAATATTACTTTTTTGTTCGACATATGAAATATTTTTAGGTTGCTTAGCTATTGGCAAATCGTTAAAACGAGCTATACCTTTATGAGGCATTAAATTAACTATGGACTTAATTAACGTTGTTTTGCCTGCTCCATTAGGCCCGACAATTCCTACAATTTGCCCTTTTATAAGTTGGAAAGAAACATCTTGTAACGCTTCTGTTTTATTTTCGTACGTTACAGATAAATTTTTTATATCTAGCATGAAATCAATCCTTTCCTTCTTTTCTGATATAAAAACAATAATATTAGGCTAACCTAAATTTAATATTTAGTCAATAAAATCATTTTATTCAAAAGCATTATTATACTATGTCGTATATATTTAACTTTATATTTATTTCCAAATTCAAAATAATTAATAAATCGAATGTATTTGCATAGCATATAGCTTATTAGAATTAAAACGTAATGTAGGTGCAAGGTTTAAGTGGTCAAGATTGTGAAGTTGAGTAATTGGTACGTTGAATAGTGGTGAAAAAATTGAGGCTGGGTAAAGCAAAATACGAAAGCTTTTTAGTTTGTCTTTCGATGAATATAAGTTATATTATTGTTAACCAGTTAACAATAAAGAGGTGTAATATGAATAAAGAAAGTGTCATTAAATCGATTACTCAATTGGTTCAGATTAAAGAAAATCAACAACATAATCTTTCGTTAGATGATAACCAAGATAATTTATCAATCACACAGTTTCATATACTAGCTATTATTTTAAAAGAGCAAAATGTTAATAATAGAATGTTAAAAGAGCAACTTAAAATTTCTGCGCCTGCTATTACAAAGGCTACAAAAAAGTTGATTCAGCTGGAATATATTGCAGAAGATAAAAAACAGGATAATAAACAAGTATATTATAAGCTATTAAACAAAGGTATTGCATACGCAAATCTACATGAACATATGCATAATCAAATTATAAATAAATATTTATCCATTTTAGAGAAGTATAATGACGAAGAACTAGCAACTATTAATAGTTTTATTAAAGATTTAACAAATGAATTAGAGGGGTGACAACATGGGCAAAATCACATTAAAAGAACAAATTGAAAACTTATACAATGATATTTTAATTAATTTAGATATAGAACAAATCCCTAAATACTTTGCAGATGATTATATTCAAATTACTGATCATAAAATATCTAATATCGACGAATTCAAAAATCATTTAACTAAGCTAAAAGAAGTCGTTAAACAACTTTCAATCACTCACTTTAAAACTATGATAACTGATGAAAAGCAAAATATTGTTTATTTGAGATACGATGTATTAGTAGAAAAGAAAAATGGTTTTTTGGGAAAAATTGAAGTTTTTGCAGAATTTACCTTTAATAAGTACGGTAAAGTTAAACATTGTAATGAATTAACTCAAGCCTATGAAACAGAATTATCTGGTATTGGTAGTATTTCCTAATAAGTACCTCCGTTTAGTGTCTATATATAGATAATATTTCTATCTCAAGAGTAGAAGATGTTGCCGTTATACAAAATCGCTATAAATCAAAAACTATTGAAATGTAAACAACTTCATGTATCATACTTTATAAAGACTTACATGAGACAAATCATAGCTCATATTTTATAAATCATTAATAATATTGAAAATATTACTTTCAGAGGACACTATTTTCAAAACTAGTTATGTTAGATAATAAAAGTTCTTCAAAGGAGCATTTTATGAAAAAAAAGCAAATCAGTATAAAGGATATTGCAAAGAAGGCGAACGTATCTACCGCATCAGTATCTAGAGTTATTTCTAACAAACCAGGTGTAGGCGATGAGACTAAGGGAAGAATACAACAAATCATGAGAGAAATGAATTATAAGCCCAATATTAATGCTAGAAGTTTAGTTAAAAATAATACTGGTAATATTGGTGTCATTGTCCCGGGTGGATCTAATACCATCCATAATTCTTTCTTTTTAACAATTATTGAAGGTATTTCGCGAGTAATCGATAAAACAGAGTATAATTTAGTTATTTCATTTACCACTAAACAACATAAAAAATTATTAGATACCAATATAGTTGATGGTATTTTAGTATTTGCACCAAGAGAAAATGAAATTGATTTAAATTGGTTAAGCAGCTTAAATTTACCTACAGTGATCATTGGTAGCTTTATAGAAAACTCAAAATTCGATTGTATCAGCGCAGATGAAAAGGCTGGTGTAAGGCTTTCTGTTGAAAATTTACATCAAAAAAAGCACAGAAAAATAGCACTAATAAATGGGCCATCTACTTCTTATCAAAGCCAAATATACGAACAAGGATACAAAAATGTTATCAATGAGCTGGGCATAAATAGTTATGTATTAGAATTAGAAGAATTTGATATTAAGGGGCAGGAGAATATAGTTAAGCAATTTTTAAAAAAACATCAAGATATCACAGGTATTGTATGTTCATCCGATAATCTTGCCTTAGGTGTAATGAATATAGCTAAAGACTTAGGTATATCAATCCCTCAACAACTATCAATTATTGGCAGCGATAATACCCCTATTACAAATTTAATATCTCCAAAACTGTCCACTACTCATGTTGACCTAAAACAAATGGGAGAGACTGCTGTCTCTAGATTGTTTATCAAGTTAAAGTCACCTACAGATCACAAGCACAATATCAATTGTATTTTTCCTATGAATTATATAGAACGTGAAACAACAGCTTTCTTAAATAGCTAAGAAAGCTGATGTTATTTAGAAAACACTTATTATCGATGCCACAATTAAAGCCAAACAAAAACCATAACTAATAACCATAGCAGTCTGTAATAAATATGGTCTCTTTTCTCCTTTATTAACATCCTTTTTAAATAGAAGCATAGTCATTAGTAATCCTGCTACCGGAGTGGCTATAGATGTGGCTATGTTTGAAATATATATTAGTTCTATCGGAGATCCTCCATAGCTGAAACTTATAATAGCAGATATAACTAAAACAATGACTGCTCCAATTTGAATAGATTTATGATCCAAGTTAGTTGGTTTATTAAACCCAGCATTTAATAGTACAACCGAACGATGCGTATTACCTAACAATGAGGAGAAGGCTGCTGCCAGTAATGCAATTCCCATAATAATGGGAGCAAATGTTGTTCCTAGAAATGGTTTTAATAAATCACTTAATTGAGTTGGTGATGAAATAGACAAGTTATATGGATGTAATACTATAGCACCTACAAGCACAATAGCCGCACTTACAACAATAATGCCTATAACATGCGCTAAAGCATCTGCTAACATTCCACCATTATATAAATCATCTTTTGACCATTCCTTTTCTTTACTGAGATATGTTCCATAGATACCAGTTGTTATAGAAGCGTGTGTACTTATAAATCCTAGCGCTAAATATAAACTTCCTGCGGGAAAATACCAATGTGTCATACCTTTTAATGTCATAGATACGTTAGGTCCGCCTACACTCGCTAACGAAATGTAAAAAGCAATAATCATTCCAAAAATACATAACAAGATTAATTTTTCAACTTTAGAATATACATTTTTTGAAAAGTAACAGTACAGTAGTACTAGCAACATGATAATTGCGCCTATTTTCCAATCAATTCCAAAAAGTAAATTCATTGCTGCTCCCGTTCCAGAAATATTACCAATTGTAAAAAAGACACAGGATAAAAATGTTGATACGCCTACCACGATAGCAGCTGTTCTTCCAAAATAATGCCTAATCGCCTTTATTGAAGGCATACCTGTTAACAATGTAATACGATAAGATGCTACCACAAAGGTGACCCCCATAAATGCAATAGGTATAAACAACCACATTAACGCATACCCATATGAAGCACCAACCATTGAAGCTGTTGTTATCACTCCTGGTCCAATAACAACACCAGTTAAAATAATACCAGGCCCAATACGTTTAAGTAGTTCCAAAAAATTTAATCTCTTTTTATTTTTCAATAATATCACCACAGACTAAATAAAGAGTAATTTACTCTCCTTATTTCAAATTTAGTCAATCATCCCCACTGTTTTTAATCCTTGAGTAATTTCATCTTTTTCATTTTGAGTTAACGGTTCTACAGGTTTTCTAGCATGATTTGTTCTAATTAAACCTCTTTGATACATTGCTTCTTTCATTCTTAAATGTGAACTAGATGAAGGTTGATCCATTTTATAAATTGCATGCTTTAATTTAAATATTTCATCATAAACTTTCTTCGCCTCAAAAATATCATTATTTTTAACATGTGAAACTAGATTTGATATTAAGTTAGGGACAAAACAACCAAAGCCAACAAGGGCGCCTTCTATTCCTTGTACTAATGTCGGCAATAAGTATTCGTCATGACAAGTTAAAATGGCACAATCGGGCGCTTCTTTTTGCAATGTACGAACATGAAGTTCATAAGTTGCCATATCTCTCTCTCCCAATTTGAATGCTACAACATTTGAGATTTTGGATATTTCTAACAATTGTTCAGTTGAGTACGAAGATTTAGTATCAGCTGGATATTGATGAACTACTATCCCTATATTGATTGCATTTGCTACATCTTTAAAGTAATTAACGGGAGAATCTTTTTGCATGCTAAATCTTAACCATGAATGAGGAGGCATTAGTAATACACCTTCTCCTCCTGCATTTTCTACTGCTTGAGCATGTTGAATCGTTTCTATTGTACCTTCTGCAGAAACACCTGATATTACTGGTTTTTTACCTTGTAATTCATCTGCAGCAATGCTAACTACTTTCGTTCTTTCTTCAAGTAATAAAGTCATGATTTCTCCAGTATGACCATTAACTACAATTCCATTCACTCCCTCATGACTAGCAACCCACTTCACTAAATCTCTAAAACTTTCTTCGTCAATTGAATCATCTTCATTAAAAGGTACTAATACTGCTGGAAAAACGCCACTCCATTTTTCTTTATTTTTCATATTTACACCCCATAAAGTCAAATTACGTAAACGTTTACGTTGAAGCCCATTCTATGTTAAGCGCTTACATAAGTCAAGGAATTAGTATAGAAAATCTATTTATATTTAATTTCAGTTTATTAAAAATCTATTCATTTCTAAAACCAATTACAAAAAGCGATTTATTTTATCATCAATCATATAAATAAAAAACTTCCTACCTAAGGTAGAAAGTTTTTTATTTATTTTCTGAATTTTTATTTATGATTGCTTTTTTAGATGGAATAGGCACAATGAAACTAGAAAAAGGTAATTTACTTATTAAATAAATCGATAACACTGAAACACATAATACAATGATATATGAAGCAACAAATGTTGATGGATTATTTACTATATCAACATATGGAGTTTGTCTGTAAACCATAATTATAAAAACATGGATTAAATAAATCCCCATAGAATAATTACCTATAACCGTTAAAGTTTGAGTTAGCAACGAATAATTTTTTATATGATTATAAAATATGATTAATAAAGCAAGAAAAATTGGTATATATATGATATTAGCAACATTCGTCGAACCATATAAATTTGTAATATCAATTTTAATAATTAAATCGATAAATAGAAGGATCCCAATAATTTTGAAATATATTTGGTATTTTAAAACGATATCATTAATTTCCTTATAATACTTCGCATAACCGATACCGAGGAAAAAGAAAGATATCCAATTTAAGATAAATGCTTTACTATTAACAAACGTATTCAACATTTCACTATGCAAAGTAACTGTGCCACTACCATAGCTTAACCAAAGCACATTAATAAGCGTTCCTATTATATATGCAATAATAAGTGGTGCTCCTTTTTTCAGTTTATGCACAAAAGGAAATAATACATAAAATTGAATCACTACTAAAATAAAGTACAAATGAATTTCTGCAGTCCCTAAAAGATAATATTTAATTATTGGTGTTCCTGCTGGATAATATGTATTCGATAAAAGCATTCTCAATATGATATATAAAGTAGTCCAAAGTAGATAGGGTATTAAAATTTTTGTGAATCTAGATTTAATAAAATAAGGTAGTTCAAACTCACGCTTTAGTGTCGAGCTTGTAAGTAAAAAGGCACTAATTACTGCAAAAATAGGTGTCCCTAACCTCGCTATTTGATTAAAATAAGATAAAACTGGGTCTGTAATAAGCCCATTAGAATTATATAATTGCGCTGTTAAATGTATACAAAGCACTAACATCGTTGCTATAGCTCTTATGACAGGGATTTCTCCATAATATTTCATAAACTGCACCTCTAAATTTGTTATAAGCATTTTGTAAATTTAATAAAATTACAACTAATTGATGATAACATTTATTATAAAACTAAAATACAACTAATGTTTAATTATAATTCTAAATCTATACAATTAACCTACAAATAATTAAGATATGTTTATATTCGTCCCCTCGGCCAACTATAATAAGTAGCTCTTTTATGATTTTCAAAATATAAGATGCACTTCATTTTCTTACTGTTAATATAATTGAAAAATTTTAATAAAAAAGAGGACAGGATGGAAACTAAAATTTTCATATTAGTTTCTTAACCCTGTCCTCATAGTATTGACTAGATTGCTATCATATGTTTATTTGTTCGTGATAAATTATGCTTTTATATTTTTAGGAATAATGATTTGCGCTACAATGATGCCAATAATCATTAGAGCTACACCTGTAATCATTGACCAAGCAGCTGCTACGCTAGCACTATTTGAAATTTGCAATGCCGCGAAAATAGTCGTGTACATTGCTATACCAAAGGCACCGCCTAAAGTGGCACTCATTTTATAAAGACCTGATGCAAGCCCGACCTTTTCATCAGGAATAGTTAATATCGCAACAGTTAAACCAGGCGTTGCACATAAACCATTACCAACGGCACAAATGACAAAACCAAACGTGACTGCTGCAATATACCATTCAGACGGTAAAGTCGTTAAACTAATGAATATAATGCCAATTGCAGGAAAAGCTGGCCCTAATAGTAACATTGGTTTTCCACCATGCTTCATCGAAATCTTCTCGCCTAAACGAATCATTAAAATTGCCATAATTACGTAAGGTACCGTTACTAATCCTGATTGGAATGAACTTAACCCTAGTTCAGTTTGGGCATACATATTAAATACAGTTGTAATACCTACAGCTGAGTTTAAAACAAAATTAACCACAGATGATCCCATTAAACCGCGATTTCGGAATAACTCAAAATCTATAAACGGTAAATGTTTACGACGCTCAAAGAAATAAAATATAATTGTTGAAATAACAAAAATACTTAAGCAAATCATTGAAAAAAGACTTGTCCACCCTTGTTCAAAGCCTTGTGTTGCAAATAAAGTAATACTGCCTATAAGCACCGCAAATATTAACATACCTATATAATCGAAAGGCCGTTTGTCTATAACTTCCTTAGCTTCTTCTTTCGTACCAAGTAATAACACAAAGGCAATAGTTGCAATAATGATAGACAGTATAAAGTTAGATTGCCAATTAATATATGTAGCGATCAATCCTCCAACCATGGAAGCCAAACCTATACCACCTACACTACCAATCATTAAATAACTGAACGCCCTACGTAATGCTTTACCATTAAATTGATCATTGAACACACCGACCGTTGAAGGTAATAATATAGCTGCAGAGATCCCTTGTAAAATTCTACCAATAAGTAGTAATGCTGTAATATCAGAAATAATAATTAATAGTGACCCTATGATGCTTAAAATAATACCAATATAAGTCATTTTTAAGCGGCCAATTTTATCTGATATATCGCCCGCACCGACCATAAAAATACCCGTTGCAAAAGAAGTGATACTCACAGATAAATTTAAAATTCCTGGAGTAGTATGATAAGTCTGTTGAACTGGTGTTGATATATTTATAAACGATTGGGCAAACAGCCAATACGTTAATATACTTAAGACAATTGCTAAAATCAATTTATTGCCAGAGCGTGAATGTTCGCTTGTGCTCATGATGTAAAACGCCTCCTAATATCAATAATAAAGCTAGAACAACGAAAGTTTCTTAAAAACCTCTCCTCATTCTGCTCCTAACTGATAATATCACATAAGCAATAAATTATCGTGAGCATTATAAAGTTTTCAATTAATTTTTAGCAGTATTTTTATATTTTTAACTTATTTAAAGCCTAATAATAAATTAAGTGTTTGCACCACACCATCTTCATTATTATTTTTTGCTATTAAGTTAGCTTCTTCCTTCAATTCTGGATATGAATTGTCCATCGCCACTTTATATTTAGCCGCTTTAAACAAATCAATGTCATTTAAACCATCTCCAAATGCTATTGTTTCTGTAGGACTAATTTGGAGTAACCGTTGTATTCGACGAATTGTTGTACCTTTGTTAACGCCTAAATCTGCAATATCAATCCACTCATCATCAGAAGCTATAATATATACTTCTGATTCATAATGTTTTATTTGGCTAGCAGTAGTCTTACAATTTCCCGTAGCATCATGAACTGAAATTTTTAAGAAATCATCTTCAACTTCAGAGAAATCATTGATATATGTCACGTTTTGAAATGATCCATGCACAATTTTCTTTTCAATTTCTGGAATATGATTTAATACATAAGCTCCCTTTTCAGTACAACCTAATATGGTTTGTGTTTGGTCAATATCTTGAATTGTCTGTATAATTTCTTTCCCTTTTTTATTTTCAATTTTAGCATTATAGATAAACTCTCCATTATATTTAATCCTCGTTGCACTATCTCCAACAATAAATGTATCTTTGGACAACTCCCCAATAATACTTTCAACACGCTCACATTGTTTTCCAGTACAAAAAACAAAACGGATTTGATGTGCTTCACAATTTTCTTTTAATAATTGAAAAGATTCACTATTAAATTGACTGTCACTATTTAAAAAAGTACCATCCATATCTGCAACAATAAGCTTAATATTCACTTCAATGCACCCCTACGATTCATATTTATGCTAATTATATCTATTTGTTAGTAAAAAGCATAATATTCATATTCTATAAAACAAGCATTATATTATTAAGTAAAAAATAGATAACTTTTACCATATTAATAGTTGATATATAATAAATATATAAATTTATTATGTAGAAATCATACAAACAACACTTTTATTTAAAGGGAGCAAAATATAATGGAGCTCAGACATATGAAGTACTTCGTTGAAGTGGTTAATTTAAAAAGCATGACCAAGGCAGCGTCAAAACTGTTTATCACGCAACCTACTATTAGCAATACAATCAAATTATTAGAAGATGAATTAGATGTTACTTTATTTCACAGATTTAAAAATCAAATTTATTTAACAGACGCCGGCGAAGCGTTTTTCTTCCAATGCAAAGAGATGCTAAAAATGTATGACAACATTCCTAACGATTTAAGCAATTTACTAGAAATGAAGTCCGGCCATTTAAAAATAGGCATACCCACTATCATTAATATACGAAAGTTAATCAATTTAATTTCTCAGTTTCATGAATCTTATCCAAATGTAACTTTTCAACTTTTTGAAAACGGAAGTAAAAAAATTGAAAATGATGTTTATTATGGAGATTTAGACATGGGTATCACCGTTTTACCAACTGACACTAAAATTTTTAGTACCTTTTCATTTTTAGAGGAGTCTTTAAAACTTGTCGTACATAAAAACCATAAACTGGCAGATAAACATATGATAGATATAGAAGATTTAGTAAATGAAGAGTTTATTTTATTTAATTCTGACTTTTACTTAAACGATAAAATCATTAATATTTGTAGAAATCATGGATTTAATCCAAATGTTATTTTTGAAACAACACAGTGGAGTTTTATTGGAGAAATGCTTTTAAATAATATGGGCGTTTGTGTGCTACCAGAAGGGATTTTAGAATTATTAGACTCTGATTTAACAGCAATAGATATCAATGAAGCATCGATGAAATGGGAGTTAGCACTTATTTGGAGAAAAGATACAATAGTTGATTCACTTACTAAAAACTGGATTAAATTTATACAAGAGAACGTTTTATTGAATGATTAAAGAATAAGGTATTTGTAAATTTTATACCTTTATAAATTATAGATATTTTATAGTTATAACTGCTCCTCCTATAATTTAATGTGTAATAAATAATAGAAATGGGAGCTAAGTTATGGAAAATTGTAAGTATCCGAACGACAGTAAAATCATTAGTACTGATCAAGTATTAATTAATGATTTAAACAATTATAATACCTTATTTGGTGGCGTATTAATGAAAAAAATTGATAATAACGCTACTTTATCAGCACGAAGACATGCTCGGGTTAAAGAATGTGTGACTGCATCCACTGATTCTATAGAATTTTTACATCCAATTACCCAATTAGACTCTGTTTGCATTGAATCTTATGTAGCTTACACAGGTGAAAAATCAATGGAAATATTTTGTAAAGTAATTGCAGAAGATATGATAACTGCTGAACGAAAAATAGCTGCAATTGCCTTTTTAACATTTGTTGCTCTAGACGAACACAAAAAACCGATCAAAGTAGCAAATATCACACCTCAAACACATGAAGAAAAATTATTGTATACGCATGGTGAAGATAGAGCAAACATGCGAAAGAACAGACGTCGACAAAGTAAACACCTTATTCAGTCACTTAATACAGTTAAGCCGTGGGCATTGGAGGTTGTAAATAAATGATAAGTGAAATGGAAAAACTACAACAAATTAAAACGAATCTATCTCAATTACAAGTTCATTCACCCGAACTCTACTTAAAATTAGAATATATTGCCAGTTTAACTAGACAACTAAGTATACATTATAAATATTTAGGGCTACTTATGTTTTCAGAAGACTCATATGTTATTCAGGAAAACAGACCCACTTTAATTAGGGATTCTGTTTTAAGTTTATATGAACAAGAAGTTGAAAAAGTAAAAAGTAATGAAGCATTTAGTGATTTCTATACCATGATACAAAAATTTCAAGATATAGCTTATTCACAAGTGTTCCTCATTATTTTAGGGGCTGAACCTAGCTTCGTATTCCACAATACAATTATTAAATAATTAGAACAACCTTTTAAAAAATGAGGTGTACTTAATGAGCATATCCGAGTGTAGATATGTATGCGTCAAAAATAATCAATCCTTTACAGCAGGTAAGCTATATTGGTTATTTCCAACAGATGTTACAACTTTAGATGAAAATTATTCTTACGTTTCCAATGATGGCCAACTATTAACAGAATCATATAAAACAAATTATTTTATAAAAGCTAATAATTTAGTAAGTCATAGTTGTTAGTATAAAACATCCGTAATATCTTTATACCGATAATACAACATCACTCTCTGTTCCCTAAACCGCCAATAGTAATTAAAATTAAACACCAAAACGCCGTTTCCCTTATCCTAGCGTTTTGATTCTGAAACTATATATGATAAATCATTGGATATTCGTAGAAAATAGGAGAGTTACAAGTTAACTATTCCAATAAAAATGATAGGAAGATTAAAGAATATATTATGAAACAAGAAAAAGTATACTTATCTAAAAATTAGTAAATTAGATAAATATACTTTTTCTATAAAAGTTAATAATTTTTTTTAAGCATATCGCTAAATGAGTTTCTACCTATAATATATTTTGAGAAAGGGATGTGTGATAATAATAAAGCAATCCCTAAACTAAAACCTAAAGTAAACAAAACCAACAATAATACAAATAAAATTGGTATTTGTACAAATGAAGCTAGCCCTCTAGATAAGTACGAATTAATCAGAGGATGCGATAAATATATAAAAAATGATACTTCACTAACCACTAATAATGAAGTTAATTTATACTTACCTAGAACTTTCATAACATATAAAATCATTAAGAACGTAAATACAGTGTACAAAATAAGATCAAATCTATTGGATTGGGCATATGTTACATCCATAAATTTATAAGTTATAATGATGGGTACAATCGATAAAATCCATAATCCAAATAGAAACCATATGTATTTTTTAACTAACGACATTATGTAGCCATAATTTTTTCCTAGGTAATAACCGAATGTAAAATAAAACAACCAATACGGTATAGCAGTTCTTGAATAAAAAGGATGGAAATCTATCCACCATTGCAAATATGAATCATTTGTATAAGCAAGAAATGAATGAATGAAACTAATCATAAAAGTCACAAAGATTATTAATATTGGATTAGTTTTATTTAAAAATTTATATAGTAATAAATGTAAAATATAGAATTGAAAAATGACTATTACAAACCAACCATACCAACTGCCATATAATACATAAGTTGTAAATATATCAAAATAACCCCTGGTTTCATTTGTATTGAGATAAATATTTAATGAATAAAAAGCCCCTATCAATAAATAAGGTATTAATATAAATTTAATCCTTTTTTTAAAAAAACCTTTAGGTAAGCCGTCAGAATAACGCATTGATAGTAATATTTCTGATAAAACTATGAAAGCAGGTGTAGCAAATAGGAATAATATTCTTAAAAATGAGCTTATTGATTTACTAAAATCTGTGGTGTGTGGATCGTTGATTAACCCAGGAAACGAGTGTAGAGCTACTATAGATATACAAAAGAAAGCTCTAGCGTATGTAATTTCTATTTTTTTATCCATTCTGTTCCCATCCTTTGAATTACTTTACATTATAAAATAAGGGTTATAGAGTGAATTATTTTTGTGAGAAAATGAAGTAACTATTATAATCGAAACATGAATTTAGCTTAGAAACTAATATTACTTTTCTAGTTTTAGCTAAATTTGAACAATACATACAATAAATTACCTTATTAACGTTCAAGAGTACAAAATTCATCCTATATAATAATTTAAAAAGTGTTAAAGATTTAGGGAAGTCTTCTTCTTTTTTAAAGATCAGACAATAACTCAAATTAAATCTTTAACACTTTAGTTATAACGTATTGCCTTAATTTATTCTAAGTAAATTTTAGTTGAAAATTATATTCATTTATTTTCCATCACTTCATAGAGACTTGTCCAATATGGTGTGTTCTTTTCATAATTATGAATATTATTAAATTGAACATCACCGAACAATCTCCTTTTCTCTCTTTGGTAAGCTCTCTCATATAACATCTTAGTTTTACTATTTCTTATTTTATGACCCTTTTCAACATCTTGAATAGCTATAATTTCTTCAAATGTTTTTGGCATAGGTCCTGCATGGGGCAATAGATTTACATTTTTACTAAAAGTTAATATCTGACGCGCTTTAAACGAATCATTCACTATACTTTTTTTCAATGAAATTGAAGCAATGTTCCCTTCTTCTGTTGTAGCCTTTATATTAGCGATAAGGTTACTTATGTTATTAGTATCGGATAGCTGACCAATTAAATATAATACTTTATTATTATATTTGTCAGTTGGAACAATATTCACGCCACTTATATCATCTTCAAAAAACCACTGAACCACATGCTTACTTGATTGCCCATAGTCATAAGGACAGAATTTTTCTTTAGCTTTTAAATACTCATAACTCGGTTCTGGATGACTTAAAGAATACTCCACTAAGGAGATTAAATTTGTAGTATTTTCAGCAATATAACCTGGTAATTCATCTGTTGTTAAGTTTAAACCTCTAACATTAGTATATTCTTCAATGTCGTACAAATAATGTATGATTGGCTTTTCTGTTGGAATAAAGTCAAAGAACACACTGGAATAATCTGAAATTAGTAAATCTACTATGCCCATCAAATGGTTCGTTGAAATGTCTCCAGGAGGAATAATAATATTTTTGGGAAAAGTTACATCCTTAAGTAACGATTTCGTAATGCTATGCCCCCTAAATAAAATATTAACATCCATTTTAGATAATTCTTTTAAATCATAAATCAATTTACCAATATCAAAACCATTACTTTCTTTCGTCTCTCCACGCCAAGTCGGAGCGTATAATACAATACTTTTATCATTATCTATATTCATACGTTTTTTTAGTTCAGTCTTTTGGGCTTCAGTAGTATTCAAAGTCGTATCGATTCTAGGATAACCGACTTTTGCAACTTCACCAACATGAATCCCACCAATAGAATAAGCTGATTTTTGTTTGTCTACCATAAATTGATTAGGCGCTATAATATGAGTTGCTTGCAATAAATTCCTTGTACTACCCGCTACTCCTACTTTACTACCATTACTGTCGCGACCAACAGTTTTGTAAAAAATACCATGTGTAGTCTGTAAGTATTTTTGTTTAGGTTTTCGTACGAAGTAATCAGAGAATGTCGAATTACATATTAAATATTTTGATTTAGCAATATATTTTAAATAAGCATCTGAATTTTTCTTAACAAAAATAATGTTACTTTTACTTCTCATATATACGGGGATATTATCAAACGAATTAATTACCCAAACATGTATAAAAGCGTCATAATTTTTATTATTATCAAGATAATCAAATATAGCGCGAGGGTTCCCTACAACGCCCGCTCCGCCCATACTTTCATAAAAAATCATATTGTCTTCTATTTCATAATAATTATAGCTTTGAGCATATCTTACTGAGATTGAGTCTAGATGCTTTTCGTAAGCATTTTTTGACATATAACTTGGTTTTCTAAATAGCTCTGCTTCATTATATGCTTCTAATGCTGCTGCTTTGTCACCTATTTTTTCTAACATATATGCTAATCTTCTAAAATTATTTGGTCGGTGTGTTTGTTGTCTTATGATTGCGTTTTTATATGCTATTGCTGCTTTTTCATAATTTTCTATTTCTTCATAGCATAAAGCTAGTTGATAATACCAAGGAGACCTAGCCTTATTCAATTCTAATGCTTTTTCAAAATAGTAAATTGCTTTCTCTACATTACCTATTTTTTTTATAAGCGTAGCGATTTTAAAATGTAACTCTGGATTATCATTTTCCTCTTCTAATCGTTCTTGATAAGCATTTATTGCTTGCGTATAAGATTGTGCTTTTTCATGTACATAACCAATTCCCCATTTCTTTAATAATGGATCTTCAGTGTATTGTATTGTCTTATTATAACTATTTTTCGCATCTTCAATCCGATTTAAATCATACTCATGTTGTCCTTTTCTATAAAAATATGCGCTTAGTGACTCATTTGTTAAACTTACGTCGCTATCTATCAATTTAGAAAAGTAATGGATTGCTTTAGCTTTCTCATTCATCTCTTCAAAATAATTAATTAATTGAATTATTTTATCTGTATCACTAGAATTTAAATTTACATACTTCTCCAAATATTTTACTACATTTTTATTATTATTAATTTTACGATATGCGCTTACCAATTCTAATAAATATTCACTATTATTCGGTTCTTTTTCTAAGTCGTTTTCCAATAACTCTATAAGTTTTTGATACTCTTCTGTATTTTTCAGACATTTTTTTAACTTCGTTTTGATTACGACATTGTTTGGTTGGTAAGATAAAATAACATTAAGATGATATTTAGCTTTTTTATAATCTTTTTCTTCAATCTCTAAATTTGCTAATTCATTAAGCGCTTTTGTATCTTTTTTATTGACTTCTATATATTTTTCTAGAAATTCAACACTTTTATGGTTATTACCTAGTTTTTTATATAACATCGCTTTTTTATAATATATGTTTGCTCCATTTTCCAAACCATGTTTAATTGCTTTATTCATATAATGAATTGCTTCTTCCCACTTTTGTAACTCTATAGCTAAGTCCGTTAAATTAGAATAATATTCTTTTGATCCTTTTAAAATTGGATGTAATTCCTTCAGGTTTTGATACTCAGCTTTTTTATTCTTACTTTTTTTGTTCAACCTATATTTTACTATTGCTTTGGGAACATTATAGATTCCATTTAATTTACTCACATTATTTTTTAAACGATATTTTACAAATTTATTTATTCTTCTTTTTTTAGGTGAAGTGTTTAAATCAAAGCTAATATTATCATAAGTTTTAGTAAAATATGGGCGTACATATTTAAGTTTCATATTATTCAGTTTTATGTTATTCCTATTATTGCCTATACGAATAATATGGTGTTGTGCATCTTCTTGAATTTCTAAACTCACATCATATATTTCATTATAGTCAAATAATTCAGGGTTAAATTCTGCAATAATGTCAAAAACATTATCTCTGATTTTAGTTACTTGTACAGATTGTTTAGTACAAATTTTGTTCTCTCTATCGTTTAGTGAAGATCGCTTATAAAATAGAAACTTAAAGTTTGGATGATGGATTTTACTTGCTTTCAACTCTACTCTTGTTGTTAATTGATAAATTCCATTTTCTAAATCGACATTTGTTAATTTAACTGATGGTGCAAATACTTCTTGTTGTGTTTTAATCTCATTAAACAAGTTTTGCCAGTTCTTAACAAAGTTATCATAAGAAAACTCCTGGGCTTTTTCTAATGATTTTTCAGAAAATTGTTTTTTCTCTTGTTCATGCTTAGAAAGATATATATTTATAAATTTAGCCAATTGGTCAACATTTCCTTCTTCTACTAGATAACCATTTATTCCATCTTGGATCATATCGCTAGGGCCATACTTAATGTCATATGAAATAACAGGTGTGCCATTCGCAATGCTTTCTTGAATAACTAATGCAAACCCTTCGTATAATGAGGTAAGTAATGTACACTCTGCCTCTTGTAATACTTGGTCGATATTGCGTGTATAACCTTCAAGTTTTACATTATCTGTTAATCCTAGTTTGTTAATTAGAATTTGCAAATTTTGACGCTCTTTACCTTCTCCATATATATGAAGTCTTGCCTCAGAATTCTCTTCTACTACCTGTTTAAATGCTTGAATAGCCTGATTTATCCTTTTTTCTTTATGCAACCTTGATACCATAACTATTTTGTTTTTTATTTTTTCTTTTTTAATATATTTAGTTTCAATTGCATGGGGGATTACAAAGTAATTTTTTCTATACCCAAAGCGATTCGTTATATCTTGCTTTTGGGATTCTGTTAGTAACACTAAGCCATCTATTTCATTCAAATTATTTAATACTGCTCGGTTACCTTCTCTCACAATATCTGTGCCCGGTCTAATATGAATACTATGCGTCATAAAGATTTTTCTTACGTATTGATTTTTAATGCTCAATATTGCGTCATCCATACCCCTTGCCTCACTAATTAAATACGTATAGGGCTCTTTTATAAATAAAGATATAAAATATGTTTTGAATTCATTAAAAGATGTAAATTCAATTATTTCTTTATCAAATAAAGTGATTTTTGCTATTTCATTTCTTCCATTTTTATTTTCATAAATTCGACTTTCAAATATAGATTGATCCTTTCTATACAAGTCTTGTTTTTTTAAATATTCATCTTTATAGTAATTAATCGAGAATAAACATTCATCGCTATCTAATGTTATTTTTTGAATCATTACGTCGTTTGAATATTTCTTAATTTCTCTAAGTTTATTCTTATAGTACTGAACACTATAGATTTTTTCTTTTTGATCATAATATTCAACTTTATTCTCATTTATAGATATTTTTTCTAAATTACTATCTGGTTTAAATGTATATTTCACTAATTGTTGACTAGTAATTTTACTTTTAAAATATTCATTTATATTTATAAATCTAGCTTTATTATCCAAATTATATCTATGGACAATTTCGTCTTTTATAATGTTATATTTCCAATCCAAATGAAATGTTAATATTAATGGTTTTATATTTAGTTTATCATTTATAATACCAACTTTATTTAACATAGATGCTGTTAATCCACCATGATTTTTATCCAACCTACTTGTTATAAATATATATTCATTCAATAAAATCCCTCACTTCATTTAAAAAAATGCCTGTTTATCAAATATTAAAAGTATTTTGTTAATAATTTGTTTAATCTACTATTTAGGTAGTTAATATGATTCCTTGAAATGTATTTTTCATTCTAAAGATATGTATACGAGAGAAGATATTAACTTATAACAACTACGTATAATTAGATATATATACAGAAATCGTTATGAATTTATGATTAAAAAAAATAGCAAATTCCCTATTCATGTTCACCTATTAAAAAAGAAAAATTATATAAATTCATTATAAAAGTTTTTTTGAATAAACGTAACTGTCGCACATTTTTAAAACTTGAAAAAAGCTGTTTTAAATCCGCTCTTTTTTAATATACGCATATATATTATTATTATTTATTTCTATAAAGCTCAGTTTTTGAGTTGTCTTTATTTCATTATTTATTCTTGCCATAAAATATCCATTAATAAATAAAAAGGGTGACGAATCACAAATTATTACTTCTCCCTCTAACTTTTCATAATCTTTATAAACAGATTCAATTAGTTTTTCGTTCTTAATTAAATCTTCATTATTTAACATTAACAACTCATTATTATTGTAATTATAATAGTCTTTTTCCATAAATCGTTGCTTCATCTTACTTCAAACTCCTATATTTGTAGTTTTTAAAACTTTTGAAAATAGACTAATAATACTAACTGCCAAAAATATTACGTACAACTCTTTCACTCGAACGACCATCATGATGTTTAAAGTGCTTATCTAAGAATGGCTCTACTTTCTCTACTTCAAAGTCTTCGTTATCTAGTGCTGCTATTAAATCACTAAATGACTCTACAATTTTCCCTGGCACAAACGTTTCATATGGCTCATAAAAATCACGTGATGTAATATAATCCTCAAGGTCAAATGCATAAAAAATCATCGGTCGTTTAAATACCGCAAATTCATAAACAAGTGATGAATAATCACTAATTAAAATATCCGTAACAAATAAAATATCATTAACTTCTCTAAAATCAGAAACATCCACAAAGTATTGCTCATATTCTCTAGGAATATTTAGTCTATTCTTCACAAATGGATGCATTTTAAATAAAACTACTGCATTATTTTCACGACAATATCTTGCAAATCTAGCAAAATCAATTTTAAAGAATGGATAATGCGCCGTATGATGTCCATTACCTCTAAATGTAGGCGCAAATAAAATCACTTTTTTATCTTTAATGATTGGCAGTGCCTCCTCCATTTCGGCTGTAACTTGTTGCTCATACGCCTCATCAAATAAGATATCTGTTCTAGGCACACCAGTCGGAATTATATTTTGTTCTTTAATACCAAAGGCTTCACCATAAAATGGTATATCTGTTTCTGATGAAACAAAGGCCTTAGTATAGTTTCTATGATTTACAGAATTAAAGAATGGACCACCTTTTTTTCCAGCTCGACTATAACCAACAGTTTTGAAAGCACCAACTGCATGCCATACTTGAATAATTTCCTGACTTTTTCTGAATTTTACTGTGTAGAGTAATGGGTGAAAATCATCCACAAATATATAATCTGCTTTACCTAATAAATACGGAAATTTAAATTTGTCGATAAAGTTACGACGTGCCGAAATGTTAGATTTAAACAAGGCATGTATCTTATATTTGTCGTCTAAATTTTGGCGTAACATCTCATTATAAACATATTCAAAGTTACCTGACATTTCAGCTCTTGAATCAGATGTGAATAGTACAGTATTTCCCTTTTTCAAATGGAAAAATTTTGTGATGTTAAAAATAGATTTAAATAAAAAATCACGCAATTTATAAGACTTTTCATTATAGTTCTTTTTATACTCATTAAATTTCACAAATAATTTATTTTTTTTAGGAATAAGCATATTAAATTTAATGTCTAATACAAATTCATTAACTTCTTTAGAAATTTTTGGATAAACATTATAATTTATTTTTTTTGAATTCCCTCCCTTTTTAAATTGATATTCAAATTCTTTAAGCAAAAAATTATTTTTATCATTAGTAGTTTCAAGCGAATGATAATGTTCATATTGTTCGTCGTCTAAGTCATAGTTTAAAGGATTTAACAATACTTCATTAATATGAGCAATATGTTCAAATTCTTTTTTCAAAATTAATAAGTATTGTCCTGAAGGTAAGTAGTTTCCATTATCTAAAATTGCCACATTAAAACGTGCTTTAAATCTATTACCTTCAACTTTAACTTCATTTGCTTCTACTTCTTTTGTTTCTGTTAAATTTCGTAATACTAATTTTTTTCTTTCTATCCTATTACAATCAGTATAACCTTCGATAAAAAGCTGAATTCTTTCCCAATATATATTATCAATTGTCAATTTATAATTATCCAACCTTCTATTACACTCCTTTTTTAACCCTTTACATCGTCCATTTAATGACAGTCTTGCCCCACGAAGTGGATAAATCTGTTTCAAATGCATTGACTGCATCATTAATGGTTTTAACATCAAATTCGTTACCTTTGAGTAGCGCTAATTTTTCCACAACATCTGGATGATCTTTATAGAATTTCGCAATATCTTTAAAGTCTTGCGCACCACTTCTACTGCTTCCAAACATTGTTAAACCTTTCTCTAACACTAATCTTGTGTTAACTTCAACAGGATATTCGCTTACACCTAACAAACTAACTGTGCCTTCAGGTGAAATCAAATCAATGATTTGGTTTACTGCAGACTGGCTACCTTTTCCGCCTACACACTCAAATGCATGATCAAAAGTAACCCCTTCAGGTACTTCATGTATATGGTATATTTCATCTGCGAAAGAAAAATGACTTAATTTATAATCTGTTTTTCCAAAGATATAAATTGCTGCATTGGGGTATAGTTTATTTAATAAAATTGCAGTAATATATCCTAAATTGCCATCGCCCCAAATACCAAAACTATTTTTATTTGCATTTGATTTACGCTCAAACCTTTGAATCGCATGCCAACTCACGCTTACTAATTCAGAGTATGCAATTGTACTTAAATCTTCGATACTATCGTCGATTTCTACGACACGGTCATAATCCATAAAAACATAATCTTGCATAAAACCATCATAACCACTAGATCTAAATTTACTACTAGGTAAATAGTTTTCTGCTATGACTTCATCTGTTTCTACGGGTGTATTCGGTACCATAATAACTCTTGTACCAGTCTTAAATATGCCTTTGTTATCATAAACAACTTCACCAACACCTTCATGAACTAGAGACATCGGTAATTTTTTCTTTAATACTTGTTCATTTCTGCTACCAGTATAATATCTTTGATCTGCCGCACAAATTGATAAGTATAATGGTCTTACAACAACTTTATCACTTTTAATATTTTCATTATTATATGTTACTTCGAATTGTCTTGGCGCAACCAATTGATAAACTTGATTAATCACTCAACATCCCACCTTTGATGATAGAGTTCGCTACTTTAAGATCATAAGGTGTGGTGATTTTAATATTATATAATTCTCCCATCACTAATTTCACTTTTTTATTAGCTACTACAAGAATTTTACAGGCATCTGTCATTATTTCTTTCTCTTCTACAGATAACGCATTATAGCTATTCCTCAATAAATTCACATTAAATGATTGTGGTGTTTGACCTTGATACATTTCACTTCTGACTGGTATAGATTGTATTTGTTCTCCATCGCTTGAAGTGATAATAGTGTCAGTTGCAGGTATTACAGTATCGACTGCACCATGTGCTAATACACTTTCAATATTTTCTTTGATGATTCGATGCGTTAAAAATGGTCTAACCGCATCATGTGTAACGATTACATCTTCATCAGTTATAGAGTGTGCTTTTTCAGCTTCATTTATAATATTCATAATCGTTTCATTACGGTCTGAACCACCTTGTACCACTTCGATTCTATCGTCATTAATTTGATGCTTACGCAACGTATCCTTCGTATGCGAAATCCACTTTTGTGGTGTCGCAATAAATATTTTGTCAAATTCATTTGTGAGCAAGAACTTTTCAACCGTATGAACTAATATAGGTTTACCATCTAAATCTAAAAATTGTTTTGGCAGTGGCACGTTTCCCATTCTAGAACCGATGCCTCCCGCTAATATACCAGCATATATCATGTATTCATCTTCTTTCTATATAAAAATTCACTTCAATAAACGTTCTATAATTTTTGAAAACATATTTCTACATATAATAATTTCTAAATTAGAAATTACTCTTTCTTTATTAAATTAATGAAAACAAATTACAAAACATTCTATTCAGAATCTACGGAATAATATTCATACATATTAATTATATCTCTATTCCTTATATACAAAATCCCTAAAACAACGCATGATATCAATAGTAATTTTTTCAAAATATTATTAATCCTCCTCATAAAATAAATTAATTTTACATAATCCCTTTATATAAATAGTATGTCCTTATTAAAAGAATAGTATTTTAGTAATACTTAACTGTTATTCAATTAACAATTTTATTATATCAAAAATAAGCATAATAAATATAGTGCGTCCTTACATTATTTAATATTATTTTTTAGTTGTTTGTTTTATATTTGAATAAATTGAAAATATGTTAACTAACAAAAATAAGACGACAATCAAATATATATTGAAATAATGTGGATTTTAAAAATAATACATACAAATATAGAACTGTCTAAACAGGAAAATTGAAAACATAAAAAAATGGCCGAATTCATAGCATAGCTATAAATTCGACCATTAATGTTATGATTAGTTTGAGTGATTTCAGTGTCTTAGTATTACATTTGATTAAATTAATTTAAACAGTTAGACAAATCATTGTAGATAGTACTCGTGAGTAATTCTAAGTGTAAAGTTAAAAACAAACTAAATATATCTTTCTAAATTTAGATTGATCTTATTCATTATTATTGATTTGTGCTTGTAGTGATTGTGAATTAGACTGTGAAATATTGAGTAAATATTTGGACCTTGCCAATGATTGCTTACTATTATTATAGGAAATTCCTATTCGCTTGGAAAGTAAAACTGTAACAAGCGACCCTAATATCGCTAACACTGTAATTGTGATAAATAATGACACGTTCGCAGTTGGATTAACAAAAAAGATAATCACAGCTATAAGTATAGACACTATAGCGATACCTATTAATATTAATGTAGCATACATATATTGCGTTGCTTGTTTCAAATCTTTTTGAAATTGTTCTTTGGAACGTCTATAGTAAAGGTTGTTTTTGTATAATTTCAAATCTCTGTTTGCATCCATCGTTTGCGCAAAATCTGAAACTTCTTTATTTTCATCCTTTTTTAATGCTTCGATGATTGGTTGGTAACCAAATGTAAGTGCAATTTTTTTCTCTTTTACTGTGCCCTTTGCCAGCCGGTGCAATTCTTCTAATTTTTGTTGGTTCATTGTGTCCACTCCCGTATTGTTTAGTATTGATCTGCGTTATTAAGCCAACTCTCACTTTTCCATTGAGTCTGCTATTTTGTTAACAATAGGTGCTTCTAAACATCATCATTTATTTTTTGATAATTCTGTTTTTTGTGAGTTTTGAACTTGAGTTTGCGTCTCCGTGTTATTATCTTGTTTTTCTTGGCTATTGGCTACATGACTGCCAAATAAAGTACCTGAACCTAGCACAGCACATAAAAAGAGCCCACCTAACCAAGTAAAGAATGTTGGTTTTTTTCTTCGTTCATAGCGTTTTGCTTTTTCAGCATCATCATCTAATAAATTACCTACATCGATGTTCTGCGGTCCAGCAACCTTACTGAAATTTGATTGATTTGACTCAATATTTGAAAAACTTAGAGCTTGTTGTTTAATTTCCATAGCACGCGCCGAGATACTTAAACTTGTTTGATTACTTTGTTCTAGTTGTTGATTTAATCGATCTAGATGACTTCTATTATTTTGAAGTTCCATTTCTTTAGAACGGATCGATTCATCTTTATCTGCGCTTTCTCTTTTTGATTTTTCTAATTCTACTCTTAACCAATTAATTTCATCTGTCATTTGTGAGTCTTTTAATTCATAATCAGTTACTTTTTGATTCACTGCTAAATCTAAACGTTCATTAAATGTTGCTTCATTATGAATTAAATCTTGTTCTAACTTACTAATTTCTCCTCTAAGTTTGTCGACGTCTTCACTTCTTTTTTGGACTAATGTTTCCACATCTTTTTCCATAATATTTTGAAGTTCCGACTTTTTAGTAGCTATAGTCTCTTGATGATGTTGAACGATGTCATCGACAATTTTAGTAATATGCAAATCATAGTCATTTTTTACATTGGCATCTAATACTTTAATTTGGTTATTATAAGCATTTTTGGCTTTATCTGATAATGTCTTCTCATATTCACGAATACGATTTGTTAAAATCGGTCTTTCTTCTCTTTCTATTCTTTCTTCCATATCTCTACGTGCTTTTTCGCTACGCTCATTTTTACTTGTTTCAAAATCTTTTTCTAATTTTTTAGTTTGTTCTTCAACTTTCTTTGGAATAACTCCTAAATCTTCTTGTAATTTACTTTCAATTTGTGTGTATGTTCTATGATATTGAGAATCATTTGATTTATAATTACGCATTTTATCTGCTTCAATACTTTTACTCCACAAATCATTAACAAGTTGATTAAAGATGCTGTTTATAATATCTTCTCTCTTTTTTCTAAAACTGCTAATTTATCATTTTTTGCTTTGTTAAAGTCATCTTCAGTTAATTGTTCAAGCTTTCGGTAAGTAGGTAATATTTCTTCATTATAACCTTTGTCATCGACAATACTTCTAAATTCTAAATTTTCATCATCTAAATATACTTTATCTATAAGTGAATCCAATGTGTTATATAGGTTGCTTTTTAAAAATTGGATATCTGAAGAATCCTCATTTTTATTAATAGATATAACTTGTTTTTTCTTATTTTCGTTAAACAATTTTTTCTTAGCTCCATTTTTACTTTGAATTTGTTCTATAATTGCGTCTTTTAATGGTTGTAATGTTTCAAATTTTAAACCTTTACTTAAATCAGAAATATCAAAGCTAGTAATATTAATTTCTTTTAAAATATCATTGTTTATAACTTTCAATTTGGACTCATTTTTTTGAGGCATATAAAGTCTTAAACCAAAATTACAGTCAGGACGTTTAGCCTCTTTAATATTATGTAAAGAAGTTAAGTCTGTAACACAATATTCTCGATCTTCAAATATTTTGAATGGCTCATTTTCATCATTATGATCTATCGTCACATCAAAAGATTGCACAATTTTAGAGGAACCTAAGATTTGTTTAAAACAATCAACAGCATTCCCCTTAGAATCTCCTTTTCTCAATACTGGGGCAACGATTGGAACAATATATATTTCGCTTTCTCCTGCAAGTACATGGTCTATTTCTAAAGAACTAATATCTAAAACGTTATTGCTCATTACATGTCATCCTTCCATTCGAGTTATTGTTTAAAAAGTATTTTCATTTTATGCTTAATCGATAGTCAAGAAGTCATAAAATAATATTTCTTCCTGCGCAATGAAATAATATCAAAAAACAAACTTATTTATTTTTTAACATGTTATACAGTAAATTATTATTACTTATCATATTTAGATGATAACATATTAATTAAAGTTGTAATATTAATATTTTAAATAAAAACACGTATTTTAATTATTAATTCGAGAGTTTTGTATTTGTTTTTATACAATATACGGAATATAAATATTTTTTGTGATATGAAATATTAACAGTGATGTGTAAAAATTTATCAGCATAAAAATTTTATATGAACTCCATCCAAATATTTCATTAATTATAGAAATATTTATGTTACGCAGCATTTTCCAGGAAATATTAGCTAATGCTTTAGTTTGATTTTACAACAATAAGTGAAGCCTTATTCTAAAACATAAAAATAGAAAGTCCGAGACATTACTTTATGTCCCGGACTTTTAGCGTTTTACATCAACTTTTCTTAATTAGAAATTGATATCAAACACAGTTCTGATAAATTTTATTTAATTAATCTTTCACTCTATTTCACTTATTTTTTGTTCTGGATATTTTGTAACACTATCCAATATGTTTATAAATCTATCCAACATACGTTGAATTGTTGATGAAGAAAATAATTCACTCGCATATTTTAAAGACACTTTGTAAACTTCGCCCCCTTCTATCATCATGTGTAAATCAAATTTTATATTTGTATCGATAGTTTCTTTAGGTTCAATTTCCCAACCATCTACGTTCAATAATTGATCATTAACATTTTGGAATGCAAAAGTTACATCATGCAATGTATTACGAGTTAAATTATATTTTTCTACAATTTCTTCTTTCAAGTATTCAATAGGATAATCTTGGTTATCTAAAGCTTTCAACGATAGCTCAGTAATTTCTGTTAATAATTGATTAAATGATTTATTACCTTCTGGAAAACCACGTAATGCAAGTCTATTAAAAAACGCACCGACAACTTCTTCAGTATCTTTTTGTGTACGTCCTGAAACGGGGCTACCGATTACTACATCTTCTTGATTAGTATACTTATTCATCAATATCATTAATGATGTTAATAAGATTGTATAATCAGTGCTAGCAGTCGCTTGTGCAAGTTTATCTATTGCTTTTTTAGTTTCATTAGGCATGTTCACAGTAATTGTTTTACCTTCAAAAGTTTGTTGTTTAGGTCTTGGATAGTCCAAAGGTAAATCTAAAATAGGAAGTTTATCTTCAAACTGTGACAACCAAAATGTACGTTGCTTGCTTAAATCATAATTTTTAATCCATTCACTATAGTCTTTATACTGTAACTTCATCTCACCTAAAGTATGCCCTTGATATAATTTTGAAAATTCGCCAATAATATGATAAATGGACGCACCGTCTGAAATGATATGATGAATATCGAATAATAATATATAACGCTGTTTATCAAATTTCACTATTTTAACTCTTAACAACGGTGCAATTTTTAAATTGAATGGTTTTACAAAATCTTGTAAAAGTATATCATAATCAATATTTGATTTTTCTTCATAGTCTACGCTAATTTGTATGTCATCTTCAATTATCTGAACAGTTTCTCCATCAATTGTTTCAAAACGCGTTCTTAATACCTCATGTCGATTAACTAAAGTTTGAAAAGCATTCTGTATACTTTTTATATCTATATCACCTTTTATTTCAAAAGCTCCAGGCATGTTATATGATGTTGTTTGTTTACCAGCAATCTTATTCAATGTATATATATGCTGTTGCATCGGAGATATAGAATAAAATGATTTATCGTCAGCTTTTGGTATTTTTCGTAAATTTTTGTATTTATTACTTTCCTTTATAATTTTAGCCAATTGTATAACTGTTGGTTTTTCAAAAATATCAGTAACTGGTATACGGACACCGCTTTTATGTTCTATTTCATTTATAATTCCCAAAGCATTAAGTGAGTGGCCACCAATTTCAAAGAAATTATCATTAGTGCCAACACTTTCAATATTCAATATATTCTCAAATATTTGAGTGATCATTACTTCTGTGTCATCTTTAGGCGCAACATATACTTTGCTTTTAACTTTAATTTCAGGCAGTTGACTTTTATTTAATTTACCATTGTCTGTGACTGGTATTTTGTCTATTTGAGTTATATATGTTGGAAGCATATAACTTGGTAATTTTTCGCTTAAATCTCTTCTGATATTTTCACAGTTTAGTTGCTCATCTGAGACTAGGTAAGCACACAGCGCTATATCTCCCTCTCCCATTGATTTGGCAATAACAGCAACATCTGTAAGTTTTTCATTCTTACGTAAAGTACTTTCTATTTCACCAAGTTCAATGCGATAACCACGTATTTTTACTTGATCATCGATACGCCCTAAACATATAATATTACCATCTTCCTGCCATTTTGCTAAATCACCGGTACGATATAATTTTCCTTCACCGAATGGATTATCAATAAACTTTTCTTTTGTCAATTGAGGTCGATTTAAATAACCATCAGTTACGCCTGCTCCCCCGATACAAAGTTCTCCTTGAGTACCAATACCCATGAGGTTATTGTCTTCATCCATAATATACGCTTGTGTATTCGCAATAGGTTGACCAATAGGTACAGTTTCATAGGTAACATTATTTTCAAAACTAAAGTTCGTCACATCAATAGTAGTTTCAGTGGGACCATAAACGTTGATTAGTTGTGTATTATTCACCTTACCAATCCATTTACTAAATTGATTAACTAACTCTGGCTTCACTGCTTCGCCTCCAACTAAGACATACCTTAAGCTAGCAAGTAAGTTCGATTGTTTAGTTAACTGAATATAATGAATAAATGGGTTAAACATAGAAGGTACAAAGACAGCTATCGACACTTTAGATGTGTGAATTAATGATGTGATTACTTCTGAGTTACCTTCTTTACCCGAAGGTAACAATGTGGCTTGTGCACCAACCATAGCCCATCCAAATAATTCCCAAATTGACGGATCAAATGTAAATGGCATTTTAAATAATATATTATCTTTACTACTAATACCAAATCTCTTAATTCTTCTATTAAGATTATTCATAACACCTTTAGAAGTTATCTTAACACCCTTAGGTTTACCTGTAGTGCCAGAAGTATAAATAATACACATCAAGTCAGATATACTTGTAACATGCGATAAATTCTTTGTGGGTTGTATTGATATACTTTTATTCTCCATTAAATTTATAACCGATTGATTAAATTCAATAGAAGTGCCTAAAGCTCTATCTGTTAATAGTGTATTGGGTTTACTGTCTCTTAAAATATAATTGATGCGCTCGCTCGGATATTCTGGATCAATTGGAACATAGGCGCCACCCGCTTTTAAAACACCATATATCCCAACTATCATTTCCAAATTACGGTTTGTCATTACACCTACTAAGCTATTCGGTTTGACGCCATTGCGTCGTAATTGATGCGCGACTTGATTTGCTTTAGCGTTTAATGTTTGGTAAGTAAGACTTTCACCTTCGTAAGTAACTGCCTTATTATTTGGCGTTTTTTTCACTTGGCTTTCAAAAATCTCTACAAAGGTTTTCGTGTTACCCATACTTACTTGTGTATTATTAAAGTCATGTAAAATAAGCGTCTTTTCTTCTTCAGTAATAGTCTCAATTTCACTAATTTTTCGTTGCGGATTCTCTAATATTATGTTTAAAATTTTCATAATATTTGAATGTAAATTTACAACTTCTTTTTCACTTACGACATCTAACTGGTAATCATAATCTATTTCTAGACTCTCTTCTCCATCTCTATTGCTTATATTTAAACCTAACGGTACATTTGTTGTACCAGGGTCTAACCATTCTTCTGAGTATCCTTTTTTTATAAAATCTGGATTATGCTGAGTATTTTGAAATGATACTACAAAGTCTAGTAAACCTTTTGCATTTTTGCTATGTTCCACTATATAACTGTTTGGATATTTTCTATGTTTCAACAACTTGAACGTTTCTTTTTTCATTAACTTTAAAAATTCATTAATAGATAATTTTTTATCCATTTCCACTATTATAGGCAACACTCTTGAATAGACTCCTGTCACTTGCTTTTCAAATTGCGTATTTCTATTGTGTAATATCAATCCAATCGAATTCTTATTTATTGAATTTTTTTTATACTTTAAAATCAACATAGCTGCAGAAAACAAATTGCTAATACTTAATTGGTTACTTTTACAAAATTCCATAATTTTCTGTGTGTATATGTTTGGAAGTTTATAATTCAGCCTATTCCCCTGGCCACTGTTATTCCTTTTATTTTCAAACAACTCGTTATTTTCTAAATTTTCTACTTTTTTAATCCAAAATTGTTTATCTTTTTCGAATCTAGATGAATTTTTATAATTTATTTCTTCTTCCACGTGATCTAAATACGTATATTCAAAATCCTCTTCCTTTTTTCCGTAAATTAATGATTCACATAATGTATTCCCCGCTATAGTCATACTCCAGCCATCTGAAATAATATGATGTTGCAATAGTAATATTCCAATATCTCCACTAGGCTGTGTTAAAATTACAAATTTAAATAATTCGCTATTAAGGGCAAATATATTTGATTCTATCTGTGTAGTAATCCATTCATCATAATCCTTTTTATTATTATAAAAATCAATGTAATTAAATTGTTTCCTTTTATATTCATCTATATATTGCTTATATTCTGTGTTTTGTTTTTTGACTTTAATTCGATAACTCTCATGTCTTTTTATTAAATTGTTTAATGCTTCATTAATCTCTTGTATTTTAACATTATCTTTAATAGTAACCATTGCTGCTATATTATTAATACTAGTATTTTCATAATATTCTTCTAACTGGATAATTTCACTTTGCGCTTCAGATAATATATACTCTCTCACTAAATTACCTCCATAATTTTAATCGAAGTATATAACATGCAATTACATACATATGCACGTTATTTTATGATGATATTCTTTATAGTTTTTTACTACAATCATATATTCAAATAAGTGTAGTTAAATAGAACAGAAAAGCATTTATTTTAGCAGATTCTAAAAAATAAATATTTTATATTAACAAAAAATGGCAAGTTTTATTTTAGCTTGGTCTTACTATACATCAGGCTGTTTTACTTTTTCTTTTAGGCTAAGTATTTGTGTAATTTTTTCTTCAAAAATAATGGTGATACTTGATATAATTTTAAAAGATAATGAACAAGTTGGGGCTTGTTTATTTCCTCTTTTTCTTTTGAATACCTTTTACTATAGTTTCTGCCAATTTATCAGAATTTAATATAAATGTTTTATTCATGTTTTTATATAGTCCATGTATATCAGCTTTCTTTAAAAAAGGAGTGTCTATTGGTCCTGGATTTACTACAAGAACATGGTAATTAGGCTCTTCCATTCTCAAAGTATTTAATATTTGAGTAAATGCCGCTTTTGAAGCTCCGTAATGACCAGTACCTTTATCTGTTATTAGTGAAGCAAAGCTAGAAATCCCTACAATTGTTGGTTCTTCAACAAAAAACTTTCGTAAAACATTCAATAAAATAGAAAAATTAATCGTATTAATTTTATAAATTTCATTCATTTTCTCTATAGAGATTGAAGACATATTTTCTATATAACTCAAACCTGCACAATGTATAAAACCATCTATATCATGGCTTAATTTATCCTCTAATAATGTTAAATCTTCAACATTTAATAAATCACATTCTAAAGATTGAACATTTTTGTTATTTTTAAATAATTCAATTTGGTTAAATTTATATAAATCTCGGGATAGAATAGTAACTTTACATCCTTTGTTAAGCAATGTTTTTACGATAGAGTAACCTAAACCACTTGTTCCCCCAGTAATAATATAATGCTTATTATCCACGATAACACTCCTTTTAATTATAATTTAAAATCAAAACATAATAACATTCATGATAATAACATAAAAATCAATTATAAATCATTTTATATATATTCTCTAATCAATAAAATACATCTTTATATAATATTAAAACAATCAAAAACAATAGGAGGCTATTCAAAGTGAAATAAAACCAAATATTTTTCTGTGTATTAATTCAATAATTCACAATCATATTTATTGTACTCATCAAAAAAAGTTGACAGTGTTATTCCAATGTTTCATTTATATATTAATCTCTTTCCTTCAGAAAGACAGATAATTTTATACAACAAAAAAACTGCCATACAAATCAATGACTTGAAGGCAGTTTGAAGCATATATTTTAGTATTATATTTTAACATTTACTTCTGACTATTTTTGCTGTCCATTCGTCTTAATAATATAGAACAGGTAGTATAATATACCGATGACAAACCAAATCAATGTATAGAATTTAGCTTGTCCACTTAAACCCCAAAATACTGCAAATACACAAATAAAGATAAGTATTGGCATAACAGGATACAAAGGTAATTTAAATGCTGGTAATGGCAAATCTTTACCTTCTCGTTTACGTAAAGCAAAAATACCCACTGTTACAAACATAAAGGCTACTAACGTTCCTGCTGTAATTAATTGAGCCAAGAACCCAAATGGGAATACAGATCCAACAATTACTGCAACGATAGATAATACGACTAAAGCGCGATTTGGCAAGTTTTTATTGTTCAATTTACCTAACCAAGATGGAAGGATTCCATCTCTACCAAATGAGTAAAGTAAGCGCGAACCAGCTAACATCATTCCAATTAACGCAGTAAACATACCAATGACAGAAATAGCTTGTACAATAATTGCAATCGTACCATGACCGCTTGTACGTAATGCCCATCCAACTGGTTCAGCATTGTTTTTATATTCACTATAATCAAACATACCAACTAGCACTAATGCTACAATGACAAATAATGTCACGGCAATTAGTAATGATCCTAAAATCCCTCTAGGCATCGTTTTTTGAGGATTAATAGCTTCACCAGAATTAGCAGCGATAGAATCAAAACCAATGTAAGCAACAAATATAACAGAACTACCTGCATAAATTCCCTGCCAACCACCGAAAGCACCTGCTGCAGTTTCTTTATATTCAGGAATAAATGGTACATAATGTCCTATATCTATTACAGACAAACCTACTATTATAAATAGGAAAATTGCTAGCACTTTTAACACGACTAATATATTCTGTACTCGTGCTGTTTCTGAAGTACCTCTAGACAATAATAAAGCAGTAATAACAACCACAATTGCTGCTATCAAGTCTATTACCCCACCATCAGTACCTAATGAATTAGAAAGTGAATTAGGTAGTGAAATATGGAAGGGGTCTAACAGCCCTCTTAAATTTGCCGAAAAACCAGAGGCTACAAAGGAAACTGCAATTAAATATTCAGCGATTAATGCCCAACCAACAATCCAACCAAAAAATTCTCCAAATAATATACTAATCCAAGTATATGCAGAGCCTGCAAAAGGCATTACTGTTGCCATTTCAGCATATACAAATGCAACCATAGCTGCTACAATTGCTGCAACTAAAAAGGATAGACTGACGGAAGGCCCCGTATGATCCGCAGCCACAACCCCTGGCAATGTAAAAATAGCAGTTGAAACTATTGTCCCAACACCTAATGCTAAAAAGTCCTTAACGCGAAGTGTACGTTCTAAGTGCGCATCTTTATTTTGATAGCGCGATACATCTTCTTTACGTAGTATTCTATGTATCAGATTCATTTTTATATCTCCTAGCTTTTTTTAAAACAAACATGTTTTTAAGTATAATGATTTTTGAAACTATTGTACATGCCATTTTAAAAAAGAATTATTATTTTTAAGTAATTTTACCTAGGTTACTTTAAAGTGCGTACTTACATTTCCCTAATAAGAGGTTTAAAATGGCGTTCATAGGTAATAATTTACTAAAATTTATTTAATAAAAAGGAGTATAACGATGCAAAATATAACTTTTAATAATGGCAATACAATGCCACAACTTGGCTTAGGCGTCTTTAGAGTAGAAAATGATGATACAGCGAAAAATGCAGTAAAGCATGCAATCATTAACGGATATCGTAGTATTGATGCAGCGTTAGTTTATGCTAATGAAGAAATGGTTGGACAAGGTGTACAAGAAGGTATAGAAGCCGCAGGTATTAATAGAGAAGATTTATTTATCACATCTAAATTATGGTTAAATCACTATGGTAAAGATAACGTGAAAGATGGCTATGAAACGTCATTAAATAATCTTGGCTTAGATTACTTAGACCTATACCTTATTCACTGGCCAGGTACAAACGAATCACTCATGTTAGAAACTTGGGAAGGTATGGAAGCACTATATGATGAGGGCAAAGTTAAAAATATTGGTGTTAGTAACTTTACAATTGAACAATTAGAGTTGCTAGAAGCGAAAACGACTATTAAACCAGTTATTAACCAAGTAGAATTTCACCCATACTTTACTCAAGAACCGTTAAGAAAATATTTAGCTTCAGCATCTATTCAAATGGAATCTTGGTCACCTTTAATGAATGCTGAAATCCTTACAGATGAGACAATAAATGCTATAGCTGACGAAACTGGAAAATCTCCTGCACAAATTGTAATCAGATGGAACATTGAGCATGGTGTTGTTACAATTCCTAAATCTGTGACGCCACATAGAATTGAAGAAAATATAAATGTTTTTGACTTTTCATTAACTGAAGCACAAATTAATCGTATTGATGCTTTAAACCAAGATAAAAGAATTGGTCCAAATCCTGTAGAATTTAATGGATAAATAATTAATAGAGTGGAACAACAATCATTTTATAATATATGATTACTGTTCCACTTCTTTTTATCCATTATTTCATTAAATTATTTTTTAGTTCTTTTCTTTGAAATGCTAATGAATACGGATCATTGTACCAATACGTCTCGGCTTTTACTTTAATAATATGATTATTTTTAACAGCAGGAATTTGTTGCCACATGTTTGTTTTTTCAAATTCTGGTTGAGCTTTACCTTCACTCATCGTGATAATATAGTCGCCAGCATACTTCGGTAGTTGTTCTTGTGATAATTCTTTCCAACCATCTTTTTTGACTTCTTTTTCTAAGGGAGTAGGCATATTTAAATCAAATGCTTGATATAACACTTCTCCACCACGCCCCCACTCTGGGCCAAATGCATAGATAGTTTTGCTAAAATCATCAAAAATTGAAACTGTTGCGTTTTCTCCTATATGCCTTTTGATTTCTTTAGAATCTTTAGCAGTTTGAGCTTTCCATTTTTCCACCCAGTCTTTAGCTTCTTTCTCCTTACCAAGTATCTTACCTAATTCAATTTGTGTATCTAAATAATCCTTATTACCATATTCGATTGGTAATGTTGCAGCAATTTTTTTATATTTTTTAATGTTTTTATCAGTAGTATCAACAATAATTAAATCTGGCTTAAGTTTTGCAACTTTTTCCACATCGTTTTCATTTAGCTTGGCAGTATTTTTAAATTTATCTTTTAGAACATTACTCTTTTCTATATCTTTAGTAACACCTATAATATTGCCGCCTAAATATTTTATGCCACCTGCATATGTATTAGCCACAACTGCAATACGCTTTGGATGTTTCGGGATATCAACTTTCTTACCACTGCCTAAAGTATAACTTTTCGTACTTTCTTCCTCATTAGATTTTGACTCGTTACTACACGCTGAGAGCAGCAGTACTGCTAAAATAATAAAACTTACTAATTGCTTCATTTGAACCCTCCTATTGATAATGATTATCACTATTAATTATATTCTATGCCCAGTATTAATAATAATCAATATATTTATTTGAATTTTAAAATTAACAACAGATATAAGTAATTTAAGCTTTTATTTTATGTCTTGGGTTGATTTATTTATTAAATAATTTACTTACATGGTATTGAAGTTATAAGGTAAGTTTATTAACTCATGAAACAAAATAAGTGGCTGGGAGATAACTCCCAACCACTCTCACGTTAAATTTATTCCATACGTTTTAATATTTCTAATTTAATCACTTTTAATGCTTCGCTATATTCTCTATTTGTACTTTCTTGAGCATTAATGATTAATAGTTCAACAAGTTCTATGTCGCTTTTTTCGCTAACCTCATGTTCAAATTGATGTAAGTGTTCTTCAGATGTTTTAGCATTTTGCTTTTCTATTTGATAATATTGATCAGCGCCTAAGCCACCTTCCTCGATCATGACAGATATCCCACTTGAACGTGTTTCATTCAGTCTTTTCACTTTAATGCATTTATTTTCACGAATAATCATTTGAATCCCTCCTAATTTAATGCGTATTTTAAAGTATACTACTGCTTATATAAACATCACATTGCTTCTAGAATTAGATTGACTTCAAATAATCTAGCTGACTTTAATCATTATGTATCGTATTATCTTCATAAATCTCAAGTAGTTAGCTATTAAAATTATTATTTACTAAAGTGTATTATTACATCTTAGTAATTACAACTTCTTTGCTCACTATACTATACCCATTTCTATAATTAATTATGGATTACTAAATAATTTCTTTTTTACTACTTAAAACAATGTATGTCTCTTTCAAAAATGTTTAACAAAGTTTTCATAAATACAATATTACAACGACTTTTATTGCTTAAAATATAATTATATAATTGATAATGATTATTATTATGAAAGAGTGATAAATATGTTGAATTTAAAGACTGGTATTTTAGACAAAAATTATAAAATCAAAGGTATAGAAATTAAAAACAAGCACATGACCCAACGTCTTAATGCTTTAGGTTTAACCCCTGGATCGAAATTAAAGATTAAACAAAAATGCTTATTTAGTGGCCCTTGTATTCTAGAAATAAATGGTCAAAATTTAAGTATCCGTGGTTGTGATGCATGTCATATTTTACTAGAGGAAGCCCATGGCTAATAGTTTCTGTATTTTAGGAAACCCTAATGTAGGGAAAACCTCATTATTTAACGCATTAACTGGCACATACGAATATGTAGGTAACTGGAGCGGAGTCACTGTCGAGAAGAAGGTAGGGCGTCTTAAAGATAATGCTGGAAATCTCATTGATTTACCAGGCATATATGAATTATCTCCTATTTCAAAAGATGAGACGGTAGTTACTGACTACTTATTAAAAAATGAATTTTCTGGCATGATTAATATAGTTGATGCTAGCCAATTACAACGAAATTTACAATTAACCGTTCAATTACTGGAACTTGGTGCACCAATAATTATAGGGCTAAATATGATTGATGTTGCTGCGAAACGTGGTATTCATATTAATCAAGAGACACTCATGAAAAAATTAAAAGTACCTTTACTTCCTATTATCGCTAGAAATGGCAAAGGTACTAAAAATTTATTAAATGCACTAAACGATCCACATCTATCTAGAAATTCCCCATTACATATTAATTATGGTGAAGCTATAGAAAACACAATTCAAAACATATCAGAACAGCTTTTGAAGTACAGTAATTTCGACAGACACTTATTACGCTTTATCGCCATACAATTTTTGTTAGATAACATAAAAATCTATGAACTTCTTGATAAAAATTTAATTACTCGAATTGAACCTTTACGCCAAAAGCTAGCCGCTTCTCAATCCATTGATATTCGAGCAGTAATCCTGCAAAAACGAAACGCTTATATAGATAATTTGTTAAACGATGTCGTGGAATATCCTGATGAAGAACGACAATATTTTTCATCACGTTTAGATAAATTATTAACGCACAAATTTCTTGGTATTCCTATATTCCTAGGTATTATGTGGTTGATATTTCAAATCACATTTACTTGGGTCGGTACACCACTATCAGATCAACTTGATGAATTTATTGGGGGAAGACTGACCGACACTGTTAAATCCGCAATGGAAAGCATTAGTTTAGTGCCATTTCTACAGGATTTAATCACGGATGGCGTTATCGCCGGCGTAGGTGCAGTCATAGTATTTATACCTCAAATCATGGTACTTTTCTTCTTTATTTCATTGCTAGAAGACTCTGGATATATGGCACGTATCGCTGTACTCATGGATAGAATTATGGAAACCTTTGGATTAAGTGGTAAATCATTTATTCCTATGATTATAGGGTTTGGCTGTAATGTACCTAGTATCATGGCTACACGTAGTATCGAAAGTGAAAAAGAACGACTTACAACAATTTTAATTGCACCTTTTATGTCCTGTTCTGCACGTCTCCCGGTTTATGCTTTATTTGTTGGTGTATTCTTCGCACAACATCAGGCTTTGATTGTATTAAGTCTTTATATCCTTGGCATCGTTGTAGCATTGGCTACGAGTATAATCTTGACTAAGACTTTATTGAAAAATGATGACTCTGTGTTCATAGTAGAATTACCAACATACCGCATGCCATCTATCAAGACATTGTGGCGAAGCACATGGGAAAAAGCTAAAGGGTTTGTAAAAAAAGCAGGCACATTTATTTTTGGGGGTTCTGTTGTTATTTGGTTATTAAACTACACTGGACCTAGTGGGTTTAATGTAGACGTCAATGATAGTTTTTTACATGCAATTGGTAGCTTCTTTGCCATTTTCATAGCACCATTAGGCTTTGGTACGTGGCAAGCTGGTGCAACTTTAATTCCTGGATTCCTTGCAAAAGAAGTCATTGTCAGTTCAATGGCAATTATTTATGCTTCCGATGAGTCAGGATTAGTCAATATTATCCAAGAGCAATTCACACCATTATCTGCATATGCATTTATGATATTTATATTATTGTATATACCATGTTTATCAACCGTAGCAACTATTCGAAAAGAAACTTATTCACTTAAATGGACTGTACTAGCAGTTGCGTATCCTCTAATTGCTGCCTATGTATTATCGTTCATTTTCTATCAAGTTGGACATCTATTTATTTGAGGGAGTAATTTTATGACTATTTTAATTAATATTATTGTATTTTTCGCAATATTTAGCTATACAGTATATACACTCACTAGATTTATTAACAGATCCAAATCTGGAAAGTGTAACTCTTGTGGTTCAAAAGACGGCTGTATAACTGAACGTAGAAAAAACTAAAACAAACGCCGAAGAGATTGGGACGTAAATCCTAGACTCTTCGGCTTTTAATATTTTATCCTAATTAACATCTTGATATGATTATACTTCATCAACAAATACTAAAATAGCATCCTTAAGAAATTGTGTACCGCCTTCAACATGCTTATCATAGTAGTCAGTAAAAGTAGCATCATTAACATACATTTCTGCTAGTCCAGCATGAGCTTCTTTAGAGTATTCAGGCCATGTGTACATGAGCCAATCTTTGTGTTTTGCCGCTAATAATTGGGCAAGTTCAGAAGCTGGGTTACCTGTTTGATACGCTTCAGATAGCAAATCAATAATTTCTTTTTCTAAATCTTTCCAAGCATCGTAATCTGCTTGTGTCATATCTTTAAATTTTTTATTACTTTGATCTATAAGATCATCTCCATACTGCATTCTGATTTCTCTTCCATATTTCGTTTCATTTTCTTTAATAGCTTTTTCTTTGAATCCTTCAAATTTTTCTCTATCTTGCATGATAATTTCCCCTTTATTATTAGCAATAGTTTTTTTAACTGTTTGAATGATTTTATCAAGGCGTTCACGTTGTTGTTTTAAGTTATAATAATGGTTTTCTAAAGCTTTCATTCTATTAAATGTTGGTTGTTGAATAATCTCTTTAATTTCGTCTAAACTGATCTCTAACTCACGGTAAAATACGATTTGTTGCAGTGTATCGACTTCTTCTTGTTCATATATACGATATCCAGATTCATTAATTCTAGCTGGCTTAAGTAAACCTATTTGATCATAATAACGTAAAGTTCTATTACTTACGCCTGATAGTTCAGCTAATTGACTTACTGTATATGTCATCATCTGCCTCCTTTCGAATTCCACTTTACACCCTTACGTAACGTAAACCTCAAGGAGAAATTTATTTTTATATACTTACTATTATTCATAAAATTGATTCAACTTTAGCCTGTTTCTAATATATTTACAAAAACTTACATAGCTGATTATTTCCTAGAAAATAATTCACTAAATATTACTATAAGTTACTGATAAAAACATTAACTTTCGAAATTTGATTAACATTTGGATGTTTGGGAAAAGTAATAAAAGAGACGCATTTAGCCCCCTTACTTTCACTTTTCAATGTCGTGTGTGAACACAGAACCGCTAGGCTAGCACTACCGAATTTTTAAATAAAGACAAACACAAAAAGGGTTGAGATAAAATGAAAAAATTATTAATCTTTATTAGTTTTATTATATTATCAACAACTAGTTTTATTGTATGTAAAAAATACTTTTCTTACATTAATACAATGGAAGATCATAATAGAGTGCATTTAGATTAATCATTTTATACATTAATAAAGAGAGAAGAAAACCAAGATCTTGGTTTTCTTCTCTCTTTATATTTTTAATTATGAAGTCATATACCCACCGCCATTCACATGGATGACTTGGCCAGTTACATAAGAACTATCTGTTAAGCTAGCTAAGAATACATAAGCAGGTGCTAATTCAGCAGGCTGTCCACGTCTACCCATAGGTGTATTACCACCATGAGTTTCTACTTTGCTTTTACTGAAAGAAGCAGGTATTAATGGCGTATAAATTGGTCCAGGTGCAACAGCATTAACACGAATACCTTTCTCAATTAAAGTTGTAGCTAAAGAACGTGTAAAAGCAACAATTGCACCCTTCGTTGCGGAATAATCTATTAATTCAGCTGATCCATTATATGCTGTTACGCTTGTTGTATTAATGATTGTATCTCCTGAAGTTAAATGTGGTAGTGCTGCTTGAGAAAGAAATATCATACCGAAGATATTAGTTTCAAATGTTCCCTTTACTTGCTCAGGGGTTATATCTTGAAATTCATCTTTTGGATATTGTATTCCACCATTATTCACTAAAATATTTAAGCCATCAAAATCATTAACAACATCTTCAACTAACTTTTTTGAATCCTCAACGTTTTTTAAGTCATGGCTATAAGCTTTAACAGATCTTCCTAATGATCTTATTATTCCTATAACTTCTTCAGCGTCTTTTTCTTCATCATAATAACCAATTGCTATATTAGCTCCTTCTCTAGCAAATAAAATGGCGACAGAACGTCCTATGCCTGAATCTCCTCCAGTGATAAGTGCCACTTTCCCTTCCAATTTACCACCAGCCTTATATTCTTCAAATTCGCTAATAGGTCTAGGGTCCATTTGGCTCTCAATGCCTGGTTGTCTATCTTGTGTATAACCTCTAATCTGATTATGAAATTCAGTTAAATTCATTCCAGAAACCTCCAGTTTATTTTGACTTATAACTACTATTTTTAATGTCACCACCTGAAACAATAACATCCTTTTCGTCAAAATCTTTATCATTAAAAAAGTTAGTTAAGATGTTTTTCACACCATTTTCAATACGTTTTTGTGCTTCTAATGTCATACCAGAATAGTGGATTGTCATAGCATTACGTGGCATAGTTCTCCAAGGATGATCTTGAGGCGCAGGCTGTGGATACCAAACATCTCCCGCATAACCTTGGATATGTTTAGCGTTAACCAATTCAACTAAATCTTCTTTATTGACAATCTTACCTCGCGCAGTATTAACTAAATAACTACCTTGTTTCATTCTACTCAATACATCATAATTAAATAAATCATCGGTTTCTTTAGTTAATGGAGATAAAATTACTAAAGCATCACTTGTAGATACTAATTCGTCAAAGTTCACATACTTCGAATATGCTGTATCTTCTTGACTAGAACGTCTAAAATGCTGCACTTGTACGTCAAAAGGTTGTAACCGTTGAGCAACTAATTCTCCAATTTGTCCGTAACCAAAAATGCCTATTTTCTTATGTTGAATATCGTGCGCGTGTTCTCCCACTTTTGATAAATGCCATTCTCCATCATAAGATTGACGATGTCCCTCCATAAAATTACGCATCAATATTAAAAGGTCCATTACCGTATGTTCAGCGACACTTACAGTATTACAGCCAGTCACTTCTATTACTGTTAATTCATTTTCACTTGCCGCTTCTAAATCAACGTGATCTGAACCTACGCCAGCAGTTATAGCTAATTTGAGATTTTCAGCCTTATTAATTCTTTCTTTATTTATATATGCCGGTAAAAATGGAGAACTAATAACAACGTCCATATCTTCAATATGCTCTTTTATTTCTTCATCACTATTAACAACTACAAATTCGTGTTTTTTATTATCTAAAAATGATTTAATACCCAATGCATATTTATCATTTAAAAGTTGATTCTCACTTTCCGCATTAGGGTCTGAAGGGAATAAACCAACTATTTTCATAACTATCTACCTCTTTTTATTTGTCTTTGTATCATGGAAATGTCCCAATTGGCCTACTCAAACTATTTTTAATATATTCACATAGTTTAAGAACAATTCAACAAAACTTATTCAGGTTTTAATACTACTTTGATATTGTTATCTCTTTTTTCATCGAATATTTCATAAGCTTGAGGTGCGTCATCTAATGACATTGTGTGTGTGATGATTTCAGTGGGGTTAAATGTTCCTTCTTGAATCATGTTATATAATTTTGGCATGAGGTGTATAACCGGAGCTTGTCCTGTTTTAATTTGGACATCACGATTGAAGATAAGATCAAGCGGAAAATCGTCTACTGGAGTTGCATAAACGCCTGTTAATTGAATTGTGCCGAATTTACTTACCGCTTCGGCAGCAGTATGAATTGGGCTGATAGTTCCACGTTGGGAAGAATTTGAACTTAATTTACGTTCAGACGCTTGGACTTGGCCATCCATCCCTACACAATCAATAACTATATCAGCACCACCATGCGTAGTTTCACGAAGTAGTTTGCCAATTTCTTTTTCATGATCGAAATTATAAATTTCTACTTGGTTATATTGTTTAGCATGTTGTAGTCTATGTTCAACATTATCCACGCCGATAACACGTTTTGCTCCTTTAAGCTTGGCAAATTTTTGAGCCATAAGACCTATAGGTCCACAACCAAGAACTACCACAGTATCACCTGCCTTGACGCCAGAATGCTCTACACTCCAATAAGCAGTAGGTACTACGTCAGATAAAAATAATACTTGTTCGTCATTCATATTACTGTCAGGAACCACAAAAGAAGAAAAATCTGCGTATGGTACCCTTAAATATTCTGCTTGGCCTCCCCAATGGTTACCGTGCATTTGACCAAAGCCAAATAAACCACCGTTATCCAATTTCCAACTTGCCGGTTCTTTATTTGAGTTATCACATTGCGACTCCATTTCATGAGTGCAATAGTAACACTCACCACAGCCTATATTAAAAGGAATCACAACACGGTCCCCTTTTTTAAGTTTTTTTACGTCTTTACCAACTTCTTCGACAATACCCATAGGTTCATGACCAATAACAAAGTCTGAATCCAACATTAAATCTCCTTGGTGATATAGATGAAGATCAGAGCCACATATGCCTGAGGCCGTAATTTTAATAATTGCGTCTGTCGTTTCTTCAATTTTAGGATCGTCTACTTGCTTAACTTCCATGGTTTTATTGCCTTGAAAAGTTACTGCCTTCATTTAAACACTCCTTCATTATTTTCAGAATATTAAAACATTACCCTTTTAGAGAAATAAGTAAACTGGCGATTGTTTTGAAAAGCGATATGCTTTCATTTATATTAAATGAATTATTTTTCAATCTAAATATTTACCATGTTTTAGCAGAGCTATACCATCAAAATTATTGACTAATTAACTCAGGTTCTTTGTAAGTTCTTTACCTTTCATAGGTAAGCCGTGTACTGTTATAGCTATCTTAGGTTGCATGCTTTCTAACTTTTTATCTAAATATTAAATTATATTACTATAAAATTAGATATTTTAACCCATTAGTCCCCCTGTTTATTCACTTTACAAAAGGTTATATAACTAATATATTTACAAATTCACTTTTCTAAATATTTTATATTATAAATATTCTCTAATTTCCAATAAGACATTTTAATTTTCAATTATTGCAAAAGGAGGTAATAGCTTGAAAAATATAAAGGTTGGATTAACCGTTGCTCCTAATATGCCAGAAAAATTAACAAATAAATTTATAGATATACTACCAGAACTCTTAGAGAAAAGAATTTCAGGAGTTAACTTCGAATTTAAAGTAGAGTCAAATACAGTGGTAGGTAGCGCTGAATATGTAGATAGATGTATTGATTACGTTTATAAACGTAAAGAAAAAAGTGAATTAGACTATTCTATATGTGTTACTGATTTACCAAGCTTTTCTAATAATAAAAGCGTCATATCAGATGTTAATTTTGAGAAACAAACCGCACTTATTTCTTTACCTGCGTTAGGAATCTATAGATTAAAACGTAAACTATGCTCCACAATTATAGATGTCATTATAGACATGTATATGAATTCTGAACATAAAACTTCTCCTTTGAAAAAATTGTCTTCTATAAAAGTTAATGAAGTAATTCCTCAAGAGAAAACTACAACTAGTCACAGATATGTTTATAGTTCCACTATTCTAGGAGTGTTGAAAATAATCTTAGGTATGACTTATGCAAACGAGCCATGGAAAGCAATTATCTCATTCAAAAAGATAATTGCTCTCGGGGTAGCAACTGGCACTTATATTTCTATATTTTCTACGCCTTGGCAATTAAGCCTAGTCTATGAATGGCAAAGATTTATACTACTTATGACGCTTTCGTTAATAGGCATGATTAGCTGGCTAGTTTACGCTCACAATTTTTGGGAACTCCCTTCTTCAGCAACAGAAAAAAAATACCGTTATCTTTATAACATTACTACATTGTTAACTATGTTTTGTTTATTCCTTTTAAGTTATATTATTCTTTTTCTGTTATTACTAACTAGCATAATTTTCTTTGTACCTGACGATTTATTTAAAAATTGGGGAAACGCAACAGAAAGTTATTCAGTAAGCAATTATTTACGTTTAAGTTGGTTCATATCCTCTGCTGGTCTTTTAGCAGGGGCATTAGGCTCCGTTATGGAAGGAGAAAATACGATGAAAGAGATTACTTATACAAGCCGACAAAGAGGACGTAAGCAAAGAATTCAACGCCAATTAGAAAAAGAGGAAACATCATTAAAAACTGAAAAACAAAAAAAATCGCATAAAATCAAAACATAAAATCTGAAGGAGTAATTACAATGAAGAAAAAAGTCGGTATACTGACAGCCCCTGATTTAGCAAAAAAGCTAGCAGATAAGTATTATGAAACACTTCCTAGTTTGCTCTCTTCACAATTTGATTCATCAATAGAATGGGAAGTAGAAGTGATAAAAGATTCTATAACAGGCGCAGCCAAAAATTTTATTGATTTATATACAAATACTGAAAGTTATGCAAAAGAAAATAACTGGTCATATGTAATCAACTTAACTGATTTACCTATACTTGATGAAAAAAGAGTTATAGCAGCTGATATTAACAAGGAAAGTAAAACAATTTTGCTTTCTGTTTCTGCTTTTGGGTGGGGATCTATACGTAAAAGAGTAGAGCGTGCTATATTATACGCTATGAAAGAAGTTTACTATCTCAACAATGATAATAATCAACAGGATAACGAATACAATAAAAAATATTATAATCAACACGCTTTTCCATCTAAACGATTACAAAGAAAAACTGTCTATATAGTGGACACTGACTCTTATCATATTCGTTTTTTAATAGTCCCTTCTTTTATCGGTAAATTACAATTAGTTTCTGGTATGGTCTCAGTTAACAAACCTTTAAACATGATGAGAACCCTTACGAGTTCACTTGCTTTATCTTTTACCACAGGTGCTTTTGGCTTAATTTTCACCACACTGTGGCAATTAAGTTATATTTTTTCAGAATTACGTTTGTTATCTCTTTCTTTTGCATCTATATTTGCAATGTTAATATGGATCATTTTAGCTCATCAATTATGGGATATCCCTGCTGGAAAAGGAGAAAAATATATTTCTAAATTATATAATTTTACGACGCTAATTACACTTTTCATATCAGTATCAATTTACTATATAACTTTATTTATCTTATTTTTAATAACTTGCTTAACTATTTTGCCTGCTGATTTTGTAGGAAAAACAATAGGAACTTCAGGTCCTGCAGATTTTATACAATATATAGAAATTGCTTGGCTTGCTGCTTCTATTGCTACAGTGGCTGGCGCAGTAGGAGTAGGTTTAACAAATGAAAAATTAGTAAAAGAGAGTACCTTTAGTTACAGACAGCAATCTAGATATGAAAATATCGTTACCAAAAAGTCTGAAAAATAAAAGGCTATAAAATTAAGCATAAATTTTTAATATCTCTTTAATTAACCAATAGGCTAGATAAAGCAAGTATATCTTATCGTTAAACTCACTTCTCTGCTTTCTAGTATTATTGGTACTTGTGCCGCCCAAAAAGCAACGCACTATCTTGTTTTATACCATTCAAAATTTTATATATTATTAATTTTTTAATATAAATATACTCAAAGTTATTCCGCAGTTAACTTTAAATGTTTAATAAAATAATTGTTGGGAATATTAATAAAGTGGTGAAATATTATTTTTTTAAAAACCCTAAAGGAGGGAATTTAAAATGATTAATACTTCTTATAAAACGAGTAATAAAACACCTATATAGCATATGATAAATTAAACAAGTTAATTATTGATATAATTAATAAACAAAATTTTACGTTCTTTATAGTAAAAACTGCCTAGAATCCCCTTTTTAGCATTTACGTTTCCCATTAAATATAAGCACACACGATACCTATCCTAACGACTAAGTATTTGTAAGAAAATTTCCAAACTATTTTCATACAAATACTTTTTATTTACCTATCTACTTTTAAGATTGGAGTGAAACTATTGATGGTACAATTAAAAGATTATTTAACACGTGAAATCGTTACTTCTGACGTAGAAGAAAATTTAACATCTATAGCACAAAAAATGGCTGAAACAGCAGTCGGTTTCTTACCAATTCTTCAACACACTAATTATGTTGGTGTCATAACAGATAGAGATATAGTAGTGAAAGGGCTAGCAAACAATCAAACAAAAGCTGGAGATATCATGACGACAAATATTGTAACTGCTAATTCTGAGATGACTATTAAAGAAGCAACATCATTAATGAAAGAGCATCGTATATACCGTTTACTAGTAGTAGACGATCATAAAATACAAGGAATAGTAACTTTAGGTGACTTAGGTGTAGAGAATGCTACACAATTAATTGGACAAACAGTAAGCGAAATATCTGAGGAACAAGATAATAATTAACTATTAATTTATTAATCCTTAAGGGTCGCAAACATTTTGTGACTCTTTTTCAAAATTACTTATATGTATCTACAATCGTGTAATTCAAAGAATTTTTTGAGAGTTAAACTATTAAATATTTAGAGGTGATTCTATGAAAATAGAAGATTGCATAGAAAATTTTATTCTCAGTATTAACGAAAAAAATTCCCAATTGTTTTGCAATTTATTAGGACCTAAAGAGCTTTCCAAATTAAGAAAAAAATTATATATAAACAGAAATTATATAAGTATTAATAGATATGTAAAAGAACGGTATTTGGAAAAACTTTCTCGTTTAGTTTCTCCACCTTATTCCTATGAGTATTTTAAGAGAGGAAATAAGTATATTGTAAAATATAAATTTGCCAGAAATAAATCTTATTTCATAACTGAATTCAATGTTTCAGAAAGTGAAGATGATTCCTTGATTAGTTTAAATATTACTAAAATACAAGCTAAAATATAAGACTTTAACCCCCTCTTCAAGTGGTCCCAAATCACCTACGTTTTTTACAATTTGAATCGAAATGAGGTTAGTGTTATGAGTTTTGAAAACGAAACAAGTTACGATATAGACAATTTACCTAGTATTGGTCAACAAGCGCCCCATTTTAAAGGACTGTCTACTCAAGGAGACATAACTTTAGACGACTATAAAGGGCAATGGATGCTATTATTTGCATATCCCTATGACTTTTCTCCAGTATCCACTTCTGAGTTTATAACATTACAAGAAAATTATGATGAACTTAAAGATTTACAAATATCTGTTGTAGGTTTAAGTGTGGATAGTATTGCTTCACATATAGCTTGGTTAACAAGTATAGAATCATCTTTTAATACAAATATAGAGTTTCCACTTATCGCTGACTCAAGTAAACAGATTTCAAAAAATTATGGAATATTGTCTAAAGAAGATGACAAGCAATCAGCTACTCGTGCAGTATTGATTATTGATGATAATTTAGTTGTACGTTCAATTATGTATTATCCTACAGCTATAGGACGCAATGTGAATGAAATCATACGTATGGTAAAAGCAATAAAAACGTCCGATGAAAATGACTCAATTATGCCCGAAAATTGGCAACCAGGAGACAAAGTACTATCCCTACCTCCCTCTAACGTTAAAGATGCCAAGGGACGCATAAATGGTACTAACTATAACTGTAAAACTTGGTATTACTGTGAAAAAGATATAGACCACAAAACCAAAAAAATTTATAATGCTTTCTTGCAAGATGAATAACATATAGATTGTAATTGAACACATTTAGCCAACAAGTGCCTAAAAAATAATAGGAAAGTTTTTACTATATATTTAGTAGAAACTTTCCTTTTTATTATGTGTAAATAATTAGAGCGGTATTATTATCAGTAACATACTAGACATATAAATTGAAAATTTTGAAGTAGATGCCTCTTCTATTCATGTAAATACTTTTTCTTCCAATTTTTAATAGCAATAAATGATAATAGCATCGTACAAATAATCAATACTATGGTAAATGGCCAAAACCATATAGATACAATACTTCCTTCTATGGCTAAACCAATTTTAGAAAATAGGCCAAATGTAAAAACAATACTTCCTAATAAACAAATTGAAACTGGCAACGCGTATTTCCATGGTGTTAAATTAACAACAGCTTTGTCCTGGAAAGTAAAAGGAATCTTTAACGGCCTTACTTTGCCTAAAATCAATAAAAATAGTACTTCTATTAAAAAAAGTAGACCTTGAATATGAATAAAATTAATAGGTATCGTTACATTGAAAATTGTTGGCAAGCCCCACATTAACACATAATAAATCACCACATGCGAGATAATAACAATTTTAGCTCCAACTGCTGGAACAGTTTTAGAAAATATACCCACTAACACGATTACTATAATCGGTATATTAAAAAAACCTGTAAATTCTCTGATAATCGTCCACAAGCCGTCTGGAGCATACAGTAAAAGTGGGGAAATAAAGAAGGTCAACAAAGATAATATAACGCCAAACCACTGACTCACTCTTATCATTTCTTGGTCATTTGCTTTTTTATTCAGCACAACTTTATAAATATCATAACAGAACATTGTCGCAGCACTGTTTAACAATGAATTGAAACTAGAAAAAACTGCTCCTAATAATACAGCTAAAAAAAACCCGTTTAAAAACGTAGGGAAAATATCATTGATTAATGCTGGATAAGCTAAATCCATAGTTTTTAACTTAGGGCCATAGAGATGATAGGCTATTATACCAGGTATCATCATTAAAAATGGGACTAATATTTTTAAAAAACCTGTAAACAAGGCGCCTTTTTGTCCTTCAGCAAGACTTTTAGCGCCTAATGTTCGTTGAATAACATATTGATTAGTTCCCCAATAAAATAAATTAGCGAATAGCATACCAGTAAATATTGTTCCAAAAGGTACACCATCTTTGCTAGATCCAATAGAATTTAGTTTTTCTGGATGTTCTGTCACTACTGTTTTTATACCTATTAAAAAATCGCCGTTTCCTAACGCTATAAAACCTAATATAGGTACAATTAGACCAACAACCAATAAACCAATGCCATTGATGGTATCTGAAATAGCAACCGCGCGCAAACCTCCAAATATAGCATAAATAGAACCTATAATGCCTATCGTCCAAACTGACAACCACATAGCTTGTTCAAATGTAATACCTAACATATTTGGTATATCAAATACCTGTAATACAGCTATTGCTCCTGAATATAGAACTGACGGAATCGTAATAAGACCATAGCCAAGCAAAAATAATAATACAACAAGCAATCTTGTTCCTTGATCAAATCTGTCATTTAAAAACTCTGGTAATGTTGTAAACGCACCTTTTAAATAACGTGGTAAAAGTACAAGAGCTAAAATAATAACAGAAAAACCCGCTGTGACTTCCCAAGCCATATTAGTTAAATTAGCACTATATGCTTGGCCATTTAACCCAATTAATTGTTCTGCTGATAAATTTGTCAATACTAAAGATCCTGCTATAAAGCCACCTGTCAATCCTCTTCCTGCTAAAAAATACCCCGTCGAGTCGTTCACTTTATTTTTAGTTTTGTGATAAGCATACCAAGCAACAAATGCCATAAAACCTGCACAAGAAAAAAGTGTAAAAAAAGTTTCTCCCATAATTGTCCCCCTACATAAGAAAATCTCAACCGTTAAGATTTATTAATTAAATAATTATTTAAGCAACAAATTTTCTATGTTTATACATTATTTCCCTTTTTAAGTAAATTTAACTTAAAAATATAAAGATAATTTATTTTTTAGTATCGAATATAATTAGAATTTAATAAAACAATATGCGATGTTTATTAACATAAAAACAGGGGAGTTGATAATTATTGAAAATAAATAATATTTCGAAAGGGGTGTTACAATATGGAACAGTTAATTTCTCATCCACAACGTAATGTATGGTCTGGGATTCTGTTTGGTCTAGGTGTTGCAGCTTTTATTGACGAAGTAGTGTTTCATCAGCTTTTAGCTTGGCATCACTTTTATGACAAATCATCTATGGCTATGGGCTTAGTGTCAGATGGCTTGTTTCATGCGTTTAGTTGGTTTGCCACAATCGCCAGTCTATTTTTATTAGCAGATATTAAAAGAAGAAATTCATTTTGGGTAAAAAGATGGGTTAGCGGTATATTGTTAGGTCTTGGCTTCTTCCAATTGTATGACGGTCTTATTCAACATAAAATATTTCGAATACATCAAATTCGTTACGAAGTTAATGTACTCCCTTACGATATAGTTTGGAACGCCATTGCAGTCATTGTCCTAATTGTTGGATTTATTGTCTTTATACAAACTCAAAAATATATAAGAAGAAAAGGAGGATAAAATATGCATAATCACCTACAACCAGAAATTATTTATTTTGAGGTGCTTATCGTGTGTTTTTTAGTTTTAATTTTTCTTCTCTATTTCTTTGCTGCAATAATAACTAATAAAAAATTTAGTAAATGGCCATGGCATCGTTATGTCTTTTGGAGTTTAGGTATTTTTTGTATAGGCACAGCTTTAGTAGGGCCATTAGCATCTTACGCTCATATGAGCTTTGTTGGTCATATGATTGGGCACCTATTACTCGGTATGCTCAGTCCGCTTCTCTTAGCACTTGCTAAGCCTATGACACTGTTACTGCGATCACTGAACGTATCAACTGCCAGAAGTCTTACATCTATATTAAAAAGCCACTTATTAAAATTTTTAACTCATCCTATTATAGCTACTACACTCAATATTGGTGGATTATGGTTACTTTATACCACACCGCTTTTTCATTTAATGCATCAATCTATTTTTCTATACGCGTTTGTTCACTTGCATGTATTTTTGGCTGGTTATCTGTTCACTATTTCTATTATTTATTTAGATATAACGCCTCATCAATATAGTCACTTATATCGTTCTTTAATATTGATTATAGCTCTAGCAGCTCATAAAATTTTATCTAAATATATTTATGCTTTTCCAACATCCGGCGTACCTAGACCAGAAGCAGAAGCGGGAAGCATATGGATGTATTATGGTGGTGATATTATTGATTTAATATTAATTATTATTCTTTGTTATCAATGGTATAAAGCAACAACTCCACGTACTACAATGTCTTAAAAATCTTTTTAATAATGTGGTTATATTATAAAATTGAAATTATTAATTTATAACTTCTATATTTTTAAAACCAACATTATTTTATTACTTAGTTATCATTTAAAAATATAGATACTTATTATTAAAAATGTACCTACAACTAATATAAAGCTGTACAAAAATGTAGCTATATTTCTTAATTTAGTAGTCTTAACCTCATTTGGATCGTTACCTTTCATAAACGCAACGATACTGTCATAGGTTTGTATATCGTATGATTTCTTAATGCTATCCACTTTAATAGAAGCCGTTATACCAATGCCTAATAATATAACTTCAATTATAGCTCCAACTGCTCCCCAATAATACATTGCTGGGCTAATTAAAACCGCGGCCGTTAGCATTGGCCATATCATTAAATGCGTCCACAAGTTAAAGCAAGCTTTTCTTAATTTTTGCTCCATAATTTCTACATCTCCTTTAACTAAATCGTCTAAAGAAACATCGAACAATGAACTAAGCATTAATAAATTATGCACGTCAGGATAACTCTTATCATTTTCCCAGTTTGATATTGTTTGTCGTGAAACATATAATTTATTAGCTAAATCTTCTTGAGAAAGTTGATCACGTCGTCGAAAATATTTTATTTGATAACCTAAGTTCATTGCTTTTTGCTCCTTCTATTAGAGATTAAGATAAAATATATTATTAGACTATCAAAGTTCTTTAACATCTGCATAGTTTTCTTTGTCTAAATGCTTTTACATCCTAATTTAACAACTTTTTTAAGACTACCTTTAGACAGAACGACAAAAAAGGACGAGATTGAAACCAGTAAAGTTTCATATCTTCGCCCTCATGATAATCATATATCTAGGTATTTAGTAATCATTTAATCACTTAATTTTGATAACTGTATAGATTCAATAGTTAAAATTCATTCACATCTATACAATTAAATTAGTGATATGGCTAACTCAATTAATGTAGTTCTTCTTGACCACGTTTATTCCAAGTAAGTAAGAAACTGAGCATTGCTAATATACTAATCACTGTCAATAATACAAAACCAATATCCCAGCCAAAATGTTGCACTACAAATCCTAATACGATATTAGCCATTACAGCTCCAAATAAATAACCAAACAATCCTGTTAACCCTGCAGCAGTTCCAGCTGCTTTCTTAGGAACATAATCTAATGCTTGTAAGCCAATTAACATTACAGGTCCGTAGATAAGGAACCCAATAGCAATGAGTGCGACGTTATCTAACCAAGCGTTGCCAGGAGGATTCAACCAATATATAAGTACAAATATCGTTACACCCAACATGAAGACAAATCCTGCTGGACCACGACGTCCCTTAAATAATTTATCAGATAGATAACCGCATAACAATGTACCAGGGATACCCGCCCATTCATATAGGAAGTACGCCCAACCTGACTCACTCAGATTGAATTGCTTCTCTTCACTTAAATATGTAGGCGCCCAATCTAACACTCCATAACGTACAAAATAAACAAATATATTTGCAAAGGCAATTGCCCACACCCATTTATTATTCAGAACATATTTAAATAAAATTTCTTTCGTAGTCAGTTCTGTCTCTAATGTCTGTTTAGATGATGTAGAATAGTCATTATTATAATATTCAATTGGTGGTAACCCCTGTGACTGAGGTGTATCTCTAATTAAACAATATGAAATGATCGCAATAATGATGGCTAATATTGCTGGATAAATGAATACACCTTCAAAGCCTTTTAAATAACCAAAATTATATAGTGCTGTCATGGAAATACCCCATGTCGCTATAGGCGCCATTAGACCGCCGCCTACATTATGAGCTACATTCCATATTGAAGTCTTACTACCACGTTCACTGACGCTATACCAATGGACTAGAACACGTCCTGAAGGCGGCCATCCCATACCTTGGAACCATCCATTTAAAAATAGTAACACGAACATAATTGTAATACTTGATGTAAAGAAAGGCACAAAACCAAGTAATAAATTTACAATTGCCGTTAGTATTAAGCCTAAAGTTAAAAATATGCGCGCATTACTCCGGTCACTAATGGTTCCCATTATAAACTTACTAAAACCATAAGCAATTGAAATTGCTGAAAGTGCAATACCAAGTTCACCTTTACTAAATCCATCTTCAATTAATGATGGCATCGCTAATGAAAAGTTTTTACGTAATAAATAATAACCTGCATAACCAATGAAGATACCTAAGAATACTTGAAAACGTAATTTCTTGTATGTATCATCAACTTGCTCCTTAGGCAAAGGTTCTATATGTTTTGCTGGTTTTAAAAATTTAAACACCGAATCACTCCTGACTTAATATACTTTTGATATATGATTTATAAAATATCATCATTATATTATATTCAAAAGTAAAATATAGCAAGGCGTTTTGCAGATTTTTTATAAATTAGATAATTTTTTATAAATAGTTGAATATTAGAAAAAGCAAGAATTAAAAATATACTCTCTTTTTATAACAAATAATTTTTTATTAGTATCAAGTTACCTGTTGTTGTTGATATGGAACAGGATGATCTAATTCAAATTGAGCGCCGGTAGCAATTTTCTTATATTGATAACCAAAGTAAGCAACCCATAATATGGTCAGCACAAATGCGAGTATATAGCTCAAATTAAGGTCTAAGCCTAAACCAATTTTCTGACTTAAAATATAAGTGAATATATTCCATGTCATAAATACAGCTGGTATAGCTGCAACCCAGAAGTTCTTTTTCGCTATTAATAAATACATGGCGCCTACCCACAATGCCACTACAGCAGTTGTCTGGTTAGCCCAAGAGAAATAACGCCATAAAACTGTGAAGTCAACTTGTGTTAATCCAAAACTTATAACAAATAATGGTGCAGCAACTATAATTCTTTTTACAATACTGCGCTGTCCATAATTCAAATAATCTGCAATAATCATTCTTGCACTACGAAAAGATGTATCCCCACTTGTTATCGGTAGTATGATAACGCCTAATACAGCAATTGTACCGAAGACAGAACCTAATAATAGATGCGAAGCTTGACTAACTACTAGCGCCGCTTCACCACGCGCTAACACATCATTTAAGCCATTATAGCCATTAAATAGACTCATTCCAGCTGCTGCCCATATCATTGCAATAATACCTTCTGCAATCATCATACCGTAAAAAATGAAACGACCATTCTTTTCCTTATTAGTTGTTCTTGAAATAATAGGTGTTTGTGTCGCATGAAAACCAGATAATGCGCCACAAGTAATAGTAAAGAATAATAATGGAAAAATAGATGCGCCATCAGGATGCATATTCTTTAAACTTAACTCAGGAATAGGAGCACCTGTTTGAATAAGACGGAACCCAATGCCTACTGCACTCACTAAGAGTAAAGCACCAAATATTGGATATATACGGCCAATTATTTTATCTATTGGTAAAATTGTAGAAAGTACATAATATAAAAAAATAACAAATATAATAATACCTAGAGCAATACGACCATCCATTAAATTATGTAAAAGTAAGGCTGGGCTTGTTACAAAAACTGTACCTGTTAACAACAATAATAAAATTGAAAATATATTAACGAAATGTTTCATAACTTGTCCCAAAAATTTACCTGCAAGTTCAGGTAAATGTGCCCCTTTGTTTCTTATCGAAATCATTCCAGTTAAATAATCATGTACTGCACCTGCAAATATACAGCCAAAAACAATCCAAATAAATGCTACTGGGCCATATAAAGCCCCCATAATCGGACCAAATATAGGACCAACTCCTGCAATATTCAATAATTGAATCAGTGAATTAGATGATGTTTTCATAGGTAAATAATCTACATTATCCCTTTGATGATACGCTGGTGTAGGCCTCTCTTCTTTTGTTCCGAACATTTTATCGATATATTTCCCATAAGTGAAATACCCAATAATAAGTATAATAATAGAAACTATAAATGTGATCATGTTACCATTCCCCCTTAAGATAACGTGAAAGCGTTTTCTTAATTTAATCATAAATAGTATTTTTTCACAATGTTCCATTAATGTTTTATTCTAATTTGTTTCATAGAAATTGATAATATTATTATATGAAGGACAATCAATGTTCACTTAATTTTTTCAATTGATTATCCTATTTAACAAAGATAACTACATAGTTAGTTTTCGATTATCGTAAAATTATGCTGAAATTAATCGGACTACACACACCCATGAATACTACTAATATAAATGCAATCAATAAATAGTTAAAAGTCGAGACAAATGATGTCTCGACCTCGGAACCCAGACGAATCTTAGGTTATAGTTCGTCTAAGATTTGTTTATTTATAGTTGTATAGTTATTTTTCAAAACAGCAGTGGTCTTTCAAAACGAAGTTGGCTCTTTTATCAATTGATTTATTCAACATTAATAACACCACCACTGTTTAATTTATATATAATAATCTTTTCAGTATAATATTGGCAGTGACTTGGACCGACTCCTATGGGAAGAACACTGCCGAAGACTACAGGCTAACCCAGAGCCCGCGGAAAGTGTGCACAAAAAAATGCCAACAAAGTCGGAGGCTTTGTCGACATTTTGAGTTCGAGACATCCATTTGTCTCGAACTTTATAAATCTAATATTTATATAATTTTATTTTAATTTCATAGTAATCATCGTGATCTTTAGCTTGATGTTCGAATTTAATACCACTTTTTTCAATAGACTCTAAGCTTTGACCAACTGCTTCACGAGCATCAGTTAAGTCTTTTTCAAACTCAAATCTACGGGCTTTAACTTTTTCAGGACCAAGTTTTTGTTTAACTCGTGCTTCTGTTTGTTTAACATTTAGTTTTTGGCTAATAACTGTTTCGACCAAGTCAACTTGATCTTCTTCTGATAAACTTAACATCGCACGTGCGTGACGCTCTGTAATCTTACCTTCGCGTAGACGCTCTATTACTTTAGGCGCTAGTTTTAATAGTCTTAATTTATTTGCTATAAAACTTTGGCTTTTACCAACACTTTTGGCCAATTCACTCTGCGTGGTATCACCAATATCTAATAGCTTCTTATATGCTTCCGCTTCTTCTATAACAGATAGATTTTCACGTTGAATATTTTCAATTAAAGCTACTACAGCCGTTTCTTCATCATCTAAATATCTGATAATTACTTCCGCATGTGTTTTATTGAGTGTTTGTAACGCTCTAAATCTACGTTCACCTGCGATGATTTCAAACATATCTTCTTCGATTGGACGTACTACAATCGGTTGTAGCAAACCATGTTCTTCTATAGATTCTGCGAGTTCTTTAATCTTATTTGGCTCAAATACTTGTCTCGGTTGATAACGGTTTGGCACAATGCGTTCGGTATGAATAGATTCAACGTTATTATGATCCTCTTCAATATAACCAACAATGTCATCTTTGTTCTTTAAACCAAATAATTTAGAAAAAGGTTTCTTCATTTATTATGCGCTCCCTCTAAATTAATTGTATTGAATTGAATTCTTTCTATTTTTCAAGTAACGGTGACTTATTCGGCGTTCCTGGTTTTCTTGGATATTTCTTAGGTGTTTGACTTCTTTTATCAATGATAATCATCTGTCTTTCACCTGCGTTTTCAGGTAATTCGTATGAAATGGTATCCAAAACTTTACCACCTAGGACACCTATACCAAAACGTGCTTCTTCCAATTCTTCTTCACCTTTAGAAGATTTTAAAGCAATAAATTGCCCACCCTTTTTAACTAATGGAATACACAATTCACTCAATACCGAAAGTCTTGCAACTGCACGTGCAGTCACAATATCATAAGACTCCCTGTAGACTCCCTTGCCAAATGTTTCAGCACGATCATGTACAAAACTAACACGCTCTAAATCTAAAGCATCTGCCAGTTGGTTTAAAAAATGTATTCGCTTATTCAATGAATCTACAATCGTAACTTTTAAATTTGGAAAAATAATTTTTAAAGGAATGCTAGGAAAACCAGCACCAGCACCTATGTCACATATTGTTAATTCTTTAGTTAAATCCGTATAAAAACTAGCCGCAATTGAATCATAAAAATGTTTCAAATATACTTCATGTTCCTCTGTAATACTTGTCAGATTCATTTTTTCATTCCACTCTACAAGCATTTGATAATACGTTTGAAACTGTTGTTGTTGTTTGTCTGAAAGTTCAATTCCATGTGTACTGAGTTGCTTAGTTAACCATGTTACACTCATTTTAATTATTCACCCTTTGAATTTTACCTTGTTCAAGAAATACAAGTAAGATTGAAATATCGGCTGGATTCACACCTGAAATACGAGAAGCTTGCGCAATATTTAAAGGCTTAACTTCTGCTAATTTTTCTCTTGCTTCCGTAGCTAAACTATCTACTTTGCTATAGTCTAAATCCTCTGGAATTTTCTTCTCTTCCATACGTTTAACTTTTTCAACTTGTTGTAATGACTTATTGATATATCCTTCATATTTTGTTTGAATTTCAACTTGTTCTTCAACATCTGAAGGTAATTGATGTGATTCATCTAAGATTTCAAGGATTAAATCATATGTCATTTCTGGACGGCGTAGTAATTCTAAAGCTAATATACCATCTTTTAGACGTGAACCGCCTTGTGCTTCAATAATTGCTTGTACACGTTCATTTGGTTTAACACGAATGCCCTGTAGACGTTCTTGTTCTGCTTTAATCATGTCGCGTTTTTCATTGAAGCGTGCATAACGTTCTTCAGAAACCATACCTAATTCATAACCTAAGTCTGTTAAACGTAAATCAGCATTGTCATGTCTTAACAGTAAACGATATTCTGCACGAGAAGTTAATAAACGATAAGGTTCATTCGTACCTTTAGTAATAAGGTCATCTATAAGTACACCGATATAAGCATCAGAACGACTTAATATGACTTCTTCTTTACCTTGAACTCTGGCTGCTGCATTAATACCTGCCATAATACCTTGGCCGGCCGCTTCTTCATAACCAGAAGTCCCATTAATTTGACCAGCTGTATATAAGTTTTTTATTTTTTTAGTTTCAAGTGTTGGCCATAATTGTGTAGGTACTAGCGCATCGTATTCAATTGCGTAACCTGCACGCATCATGTCCGCTTTTTCTAAGCCAGGAATAGTTTCTAGCATTTGACGTTGGACATGTTCTGGTAAACTTGTTGATAAACCTTGAACATAAACTTCATTTGTATTTCTACCTTCTGGTTCTAAGAATAACTGATGACGCGGTTTATCATTGAAACGAACAAACTTATCTTCAATTGAAGGACAGTATCTTGGACCAGTACCTTTAATCATACCTGAGTACATAGCTGATAAATGTAAATTATCATCAATTACTTGGTGTGTATCACCATTTGTATACGTTAACCAACATGGTAATTGATCTAAAATATACTCTGTTGTTTCAAAACTAAATGCTCTACCCACGTCATCACCTGGTTGAATTTCTGTTTTAGAGTAATCAATTGTTTTTGCATTAACACGTGGTGGTGTTCCTGTTTTGAATCTAACTACATCAAATCCAAGTCCTCTTAAGTTATCAGCAAGTGAAATAGACGGTAATTGGTGGTTTGGACCACTAGAATACTTCATGTTTCCTAGTATAATCTCTCCACGTAAAAACGTACCTGTTGTGATGATTACTGCCTCTGCCCAGTATTCTGTTCCAATATTAGTACGCACACCTTTAATTACATCGTCTTCAATAATTAAATCGTCTACCATACCTTGCATAATATCAAGGTTGTCTTCATCTTCAATAACTTTCTTCATTTCTTGTTGATATAACACTTTATCAGCTTGAGCACGCAAAGCTCTAACTGCTGGTCCTTTACCAGTATTTAACATGCGCATTTGAATGTGTGTTTTATCAATTGTCTTGGCCATTTGACCGCCTAATGCGTCAATTTCACGTACAACAATACCTTTTGCTGGGCCACCAACTGATGGGTTACATGGCATAAACGCAATGTTATCTAGGTTAATTGTTAACATTAACGTTTTGGCACCACGTCTCGCTGAGGCAAGTCCTGCCTCAATACCAGCATGCCCGGCTCCTATTACTATTACATCATATTCTTGAGCCATAATTTTTCCTCCTTATTATTTTCCTAAGCAGAATTGACTAAATAATTGATCAATCAATTCATCACTTGCAGATTCTCCGATAATTTCACCTAAAATTTCCCAAGTTCTAGTTAAGTCTATCTGTATCATATCCATTGGTATGCCTGTTTCTGCTGCGTCTATAGCATCTTGAATTGTATTTCTTGCCTGTTTCAGTAACGAGATATGCCTTGAATTCGATACATATGTCATATCTTGGTTTTGAACATCGCCACCAAAGAATAAATCTCTGATTTGTATTTCTAATTGGTCAATGCCTTCTTGTTTTAACATAGACGTTTGTATCAACGGCATATCGCCAATCATTTCTTTAACTTCATCTAAATCTAATTGTTTGTCTAAGTCCATCTTATTTACGATGACAATGGCATCTTCGTTTTTAATAACTTCGTATAATTTACGGTCTTCTTCAGTTAATCGCTCATTATAATTAAGTACAAATAAGATTAAATCAGCTTCGCCAAGTGCTTTTCTAGAACGCTCTACACCAATACGTTCTACAATATCTTCAGTCTCACGTATTCCAGCTGTGTCTACAAGCCTTAATGGCACGCCTCTTACATTAACGTATTCTTCTAATGTATCTCTTGTTGTTCCAGGTACTTCGGTCACTATAGCCTTGTTATCTTGAATAAGATTATTAAGCATAGATGATTTACCTACATTTGGTTTACCGACTATTACTGTAGCTAAGCCTTCTCTCATAATCTTACCTTGCGTACCTGTATCAAGTAATTTATTAATTTCAGTTTTAATTTTATTAGATTTATCCAATAAGACTTCTGTTGTAGCATCTTCTACATCATCATATTCTGGATAATCTATATTAACTTCAACTTGTGCGAGAATTTCGAGAATGGATTGTCGCTGTCGTTTAATCATATCACTTAAACGACCTTCTATTTGATTCATTGCAACTTTAGATGCGCGATCGGTCTTAGAACGAATAAAATCCATAACTGCTTCGGCTTGAGATAAATCAATACGACCATTTAAAAACGCACGTTTTGTGTATTCACCCGGTTCTGCCATACGAGCACCATATGTCATTGTTAATTCTAATATCCTATTTATTGTCAAAATACCGCCATGACAGTTTATTTCAACAATATCTTCTCTTGTAAAAGTTTTAGGTGCTCTTAATACACTGACCATAACTTCTTCTACTACTTCATTTGATTCAGGATCAATTATATGACCATAATTAATGGTATGAGATGCCACATCTTCAAGCTTTTCTTTACCCTTAAATAACTTATCTGCAATTTCTACTGAATCAATACCAGATAAACGTACGATTCCTATTGCCCCTTCACCCATTGGCGTGGATATACTCGTTATCGTATCTAAATCCATCATCCATCTCGCCTCCTTGTTGAACTCATTTTTTGTCATTATAATATTTTAAAGACTTTCCTATTAAAAAGCGAACATATTGTTTCGAAAAATTTAAAAATACATCAAAAGTTAGCCTAAGGTTTGTCTGATGTCAGTCTTACTTCAGTCTTATTTTAGCTTCCCCTGCCCTGCCTAAATACGCTTATTAAAAACTTTCGCTATTTTCAAAACATGTTCTAAGCTAGACTGTATTTGTAAAGTGTCCATATGTTTTGCTGGTTGCCTTGCAATTACAATAATTTCTATTGGTATAATATTTTCCTTATGAACTTTAAAGTTTTCTCTAATCGCTCTCTTAATCCGATTTCTAACAACTGCATTACCCAACTTTTTAGAAACACTAATACCTAATCGAAAATGTTCTAGCTCTTTATTAACTTTTGTATATACTACAAACTGTTTATTAGCTACTGATTTCCCTTTTTTATAAATGAATTGAAAATCACTATTCTTTTTAATTCGGTACGCTTTCTCCACCAAACATCACTCACTTATCTATTCATTACATATATTCATATATATATGTTATATATCTATAATTGTCTTAAAACAGCAATTAAATTCAGCGTATTCACTAATCATTTTGCTAAATTAAAACCAAAAAAAAGACCACTGATGAGTCAGTGATCTTATGCTGATAATACTTTACGGCCTTTACGACGACGACGCGCCAAGACTTTACGACCATTTTTTGTGCTCATGCGTTTTCTGAAACCATGAACTTTACTATGTTTACGTTTATTTGGTTGATAAGTACGTTTTACCATGCAAAAACACCTCCATCTTTATTCGGTTCTATACTATTATAATAGATAAATTAATATACGTTTCTGCCTTTAAGTCTTGATTTAACTGTTATTAATTTCTAGTCATAATTCAAGCAACTACTACAATATAACAAAATATATTTTATAAAGCAAGTATCAATTTGAGTGACTCTTTTAAAATAGCTTCAGAGCAATAATACTATTTCTTTTACTATTTATATTGAAGAAACTTAACAACTATCACTTCAATATTGTTGTTGAATTGTATCATACTCCCCTTTTATACATAACCATTTATCCCTAATTTCCATTATACATTTTTCATACATATTTTATAAATTATTTCCCAAGCCCACAAAACGCTAAAAATTTGATATACTGTTTATTCCTTAAAGTTATCCACTTATACACAGTGGTACGATACATATTTGTGGATAAAATATATATTATTCACAGGATTCCATACAATTTAACAACATATTCACACCCATTTGACAGAGGTTCATGTTAAAAAGTATAATTGTGTGGATAAGTCGTGTAGATATTGATAGATACAGGGTTTAATTTATTAAATTATATTGTAAAAGTCTGTGTATAAATCATAGAACTAGATTAGTTATCCACCGATTGTGTGTAACTTGTGGATAATTATCAACAGGCTGTGATTCTTTTTAATTACACTTGTTACTTTTGTGTATAACTTTTAAAATTTACGAAAGTTGGAGTTAGTTATTATGTCAGAAAAAGAAATTTGGGAAAGAGTTCTAACCTTAGCTCAAGAAAAAGTTAGTTATCCTAGCTATCAAACTTTTCTTAAAGATACGAAACTTTATCAACTACAAAACAATGAAGCCATTGTAGTTATAGATGATCCTTTTGTTGCTAATTGGTTAAAATCGAATTACGTTGAAATTGTTCAAAGTGCCTTATACGAAGCAATTGGTCATGAAATTATGCCTGTTTTCTATACAGAAGATGAATTGGAAAACTTAAATCCAAGTAAAAATCAAGAAACTAATGAGGCTGAGCAATTCAAAAAAGAATATACACCTGGAGTAGATGAAGCTGCTATTGGCGGAGAACAATTCAATACACATAATACATTTGAAACATTTGTTATTGGACCTGGCAACAGATTTCCTCACGCAGCAAGCCTTGCAGTTGCTGAAGCGCCTGCACAAGCATACAATCCATTATTTATTTATGGTGGCGTTGGTTTAGGTAAAACCCATTTGATGCATGCGATCGGACATTATGTATTAGCAAACAATCCTGATGCTAAAGTTATTTATACTTCAAGTGAAAAATTTACCAATGAATTTATTAAATCTATCCGAGATAATAAGACTGAACGTTTTAGAGAAAAATATCGTAATATTGATGTACTTCTCATTGATGATATTCAATTTATTCAAAATAAAGAACAAACACAGGAAGAATTCTTCCATACGTTTAATGAATTACATCAAGCAAATAAGCAAATTGTTATTTCCAGTGATAGACCACCTAAAGAAATTGCTAAACTTGAAGATCGACTACGTTCACGTTTTGAATGGGGACTAATTGTTGACATTACGCCGCCTGATTATGAAACAAGAATGGCAATTTTACAGAAAAAAATTGGCGAAGAAAACTTAGATATTCCGACTGAAGCACTTACCTATATCGCAAATCAAATTCAGTCAAATATTCGTGAACTTGAAGGTGCGTTAACTCGTGTATTAGCATTTTCGAAATTACAAGGTCAACCTATTACAACTGAATTAACAGCTGCAGCGTTGAAAGATATTATTCAAGCACCTAAATCTAAAAAGATCACCATACAAGATATTCAAAAAATTGTCGGCCAATACTATAGTGTGAAAATTGAAGACTTTAGCGCAAAAAAACGTACAAAATCAATTGCTTATCCTAGACAAATTGCGATGTATCTTTCTCGTGAACTAACAGATTTTTCACTTCCTAAAATTGGCGAAGAATTTGGTGGACGTGATCATACTACTGTTATTCATGCACACGAAAAAATCGTAAAAGATATACAAAATGATCCAACTTTTAAGCAAGAAGTTGAAAATTTAGAAAAAGAAATAAGAAATCAGTAAAACATTCTGTACTATAACAGTTTTATTGTAGTTTATTTGAGGAATAACATGATGGAACTATTTTTGTGAATTGTGGATAATGTGTAAAAGTCATACACACTGTGCACAAGTTATCCACACCTTTGAAAGGGTGACGCCATCACTTAAATTTGAGTTATCCCCTAATCCACAAGCCCTACTACTATTACTACTGTTTTAAAACCTATATAATTTAATATATAAACGACTGGAAGGAGTTTAATATGATGGAATTCACAATTAGAAGAGATTATTTTATTAATCAATTAAATGACACGTTAAAAGCCATCTCACCAAGAACAACATTACCAATCTTAACTGGTATAAAAATTGAAGTTAAAAATAACGAAGTAATACTTACTGGATCGGATTCAGAAATATCAATAGAAATCACTATACCTAAACAAGTTGATGGTGAAACTATTATTGAAATTGCAGAAACTGGCTCAGTGGTACTTCCTGGTCGTTTCTTTGTAGATATTATTAAAAAATTACCAGGTAAAGAAGTTAAATTGTCTACCAATGAACAATTCCAAACATTAATAACATCTGGTCATTCTGAATTTAACTTAAGTGGTTTAGATCCTGATCAATACCCATTATTACCACAAGTTTCTCGTGATGATGCAATTCAATTGTCAGTTAAAGTACTTAAAAACGTGATAGCACAAACGAATTTCGCAGTGTCCACCTCAGAAACACGCCCAGTACTAACTGGTGTCAACTGGCTTATACAAGATAATGAATTAATATGCACAGCTACAGATTCACACCGCCTGGCTGTGAGAAAAGTAGCGTTAGAAGACGATTCTGAAAATAAAAATGTCATCATTCCAGGTAAGGCATTGTCTGAATTAAATAAAATTATGTCTGACAACGAAGACGATATCGACATTTTCTTTGCATCTAATCAAGTACTTTTCAAAGTAGGTAATGTAAACTTTATTTCACGTTTATTAGAAGGTCATTATCCTGATACATCTCGTTTATTCCCAGAGAATTACGAAATTAAGTTAGGCATTGATAACGGTGAGTTCTATCATGCAATTGATCGTGCATCATTATTAGCGCGTGAAGGCGGAAATAATGTAATAAAATTAAGCACAGGTAATGAATTAGTAGAATTATCTTCGACATCTCCAGAAATAGGTACTGTGAATGAAGAAGTTAAAGCAAGTAATGTAGATGGTGGTAACTTAAAAATTTCTTTCAATTCAAAATATATGATGGATGCACTTAAAGCCATTGATAACGATGAAGTGGAAATAGAATTTTTCGGAACTATGAAGCCATTTATTTTAAAACCAAAAGATGATGACTCAGTTACTCAACTTATTTTACCAATTAGAACATACTAAATTAGTATAAAATGTGAATAAGTGAGCCATAGCAACTAAATTAAGCAGCATATAATGAGATATGCATAGCATGAAACAGTTAACTAAGGCATATTTAAACAATTTTATTAACTGGCTAATTAACTTTGCAGGAGCGAGACTATGAAACCAATTTGTACGTTGGTTTCTGTCCGTTCCTTTTTTTATGGGATTTCAACAAAAATAAAAAGAAATGTGACGCATTGAAACGTGTATACAAGAAAGGATAATGCTAAAAAAGTGAGTGAATTAAGAGAAGATAAAATAAATTTTAATGATTAGAGGCATATAGAGGGCCAATATAAGCCCAAAATAGATATTAGTGGGCCCAAACATCATACCCCAAAAAAATACGCTAAAAATAGCTTAAAATGCAAATTTTAGTTAAGTGCATAAAAATTATGAATTTTATAGAAACACTTTATAATTTGTTTTTAAATAATGATTTGTAGATAGATTGATATTAATTTTAAAGAAATGGATTATTAATCATTAATTTTTGATATAATATTACTAGTAAAGAGCTGTTATAAACAACTTTGAAACTAAATATAAAAAAATAGTTAAAATAAGTTGGAAGAAATCGCTTACTCACTGTATTTTACATGAAATTTTTCGCAAAAAAAGGTATAATATATAAGTGAGCTTAAAAGAAATGGAGTGATTGATTTGGTTGAAGAGGTAATCGTTGATGGGGACATTACTTTAGGACAATTTCTAAAGACAGAAGGTATTATCGAATCTGGCGGACAAGCAAAATGGTTCTTACAAGATTTTGACGTCATGATTAATGACGAGCGTGAAACACGTCGTGGTAAAAAATTAAATCATAGAGATAGCATTGTTATACCAGAAGTCGGTTCATTTTTGATTTTACATCAAGGTGAAGAATGAAATTAAAGAAACTCCAACTAGAGCATTATCGAAATTACGAGTCAATCAGTTTAAATTGTCATCCTGACGTAAATATTTTGATCGGTGAAAATGCTCAAGGGAAGACAAACTTACTTGAATCAATATATACCTTAGCATTAGCAAAAAGCCATCGAACATCTAATGACAAAGAACTGATACGTTTCAATAGCGATTATGCTAAAATAGAAGGTGAACTTAGCTATAGATATGGCGAGATGCCTTTAACGATGTATATTACCAAAAAAGGCAAGCAAGTTAAAATCAATCACTTAGAGCAAAGTAGACTGACACAATATATAGGTCATTTAAATGTCGTATTGTTTGCGCCTGAAGATTTAAACATTGTCAAAGGATCGCCACAAGTTAGACGCAGATTTATAGATATGGAACTTGGTCAAATATCTGCAGTATATTTAAATGATTTATCACAATATCAGAGGATTTTAAAACAAAAAAATAATTATTTGAAGCAACTGCAATATGGTCAAAAGACGGACAGTACAATGCTAGAAGTCTTAAATCAACAATTTGCAGAGTATGCGCTCAAAATTACACAAAGACGTGAACATTTTATTAAAGAACTTGAGTCACTAGCTAAACCTATCCATTCTGGTATTACCAATAAACGTGAAACATTGTCACTAGAGTACTTGCCAAGTATTAAATTGGCAGAGGAAGAACAAAGTGAGACGGAACGCTTAGAGGAAGTCTTAACCTTACTTAATGACAATATGGAACGCGAGAAAGATAGAGGCGTATGTTTATATGGCCCTCACAGAGATGATTTAGGTTTTAATGTAAATGGTATGGACGCTCAGACATACGGTTCGCAAGGTCAACAGCGAACAACAGCACTATCAATAAAACTCGCAGAAATTGAGTTGATGAATATTGAAGTCGGTGAGTATCCAATATTATTGCTAGATGATGTATTAAGTGAATTAGATGATTCGCGTCAATCTCATTTATTGAGCACTATTCAACATAAAGTGCAGACTTTTGTAACGACGACATCCGTAGATGGTATAGAACATGAAATTATGAAAAACGCTAAACTTTATCGCATTAACCAAGGCGAAATTATAAAGTAACAGAAAGTGAAGGTGGAAGCATTGTCAGATGTGAACAACACGGAAGATTATGGTGCTGGACAGATACAAGTATTAGAAGGTCTAGAAGCGGTACGTAAAAGACCTGGTATGTATATAGGATCAACTTCAGAAAAAGGTTTACACCATCTTGTATGGGAAATTGTCGATAATAGTATTGATGAAGCACTTGCAGGGTATGCTAACCAAATCGAAGTTGTTATTGAAAAAGATAATTGGATTAAAGTAACAGATAATGGACGTGGTATCCCGGTTGGTATACAAGAAAAAATGGGACGCCCAGCAGTTGAAGTTATTTTAACAGTACTTCATGCCGGTGGTAAATTCGGCGGTGGCGGATACAAAGTTTCTGGTGGTCTACATGGTGTAGGTTCTTCTGTAGTAAACGCTTTATCTGAAGACCTGGAAGTTTATGTATATAAAGATCGTCAAGTCTATCATCAAGCTTATAAAAAGGGTGTTCCTCAATTCGATTTGAAAGTAGTTGAAGAAACAGATGATGATAATACTGGTACAGTGATTCGCTTTAAAGCTGATCCTGAGATTTTTACAGAGACGACTGAATATCACTATGAGACATTGCAACAACGTACAAGAGAACTTGCTTTCTTAAATAAAGGTATTTCAATTACTTTAAGAGATGAACGTGGTGAAGAAGTAAGAGAAGACACTTATCACTATGAAGGTGGTATTAAGTCTTATGTTGAGATGTTAAATGAAAACAAAGAGCCATTACATGAAGAGCCTATATATGTCCATCAAACAAAAGATGATATTGAGGTTGAAATTGCATTACAATACAACAAAGGCTTTGCAACTAACTTATTAACTTATGCGAATAATATACACACTTATGAAGGTGGTACACATGAAGAAGGCTTTAAACGAGCACTTTCTCGTGTATTAAATAGTTATGGGATAAGTAGTAAAATTATCAAAGATGATAAAGAGAGACTTTCAGGTGAAGATACACGTGAAGGTTTAACAGCGATTGTCTCAATCAAACATGGTGATCCACAATTTGAAGGGCAAACAAAAACAAAATTAGGTAACTCTGAGGTACGTCAAGTCGTTGATAAATTATTCTCTGAGTTGTTCGAGCGCTTCTTATTAGAGCATCCGCAAGTAGGGCGCATTGTTGTTGAAAAAGGTATTATGGCTTCTCACGCACGTCTTGCTGCGAAAAAAGCACGCGAAGTGACACGTCGTAAATCTGCTTTAGAAATTTCGAGTTTACCTGGTAAACTTGCAGATTGTTCTAGTAAAGATCCTTCCAGAAGTGAAATCTTTATAGTAGAGGGTGACTCTGCCGGTGGGTCTACAAAATCAGGTAGAGACTCAGAAACGCAAGCGATTTTGCCACTACGTGGTAAGATATTAAACGTTGAAAAAGCTCGCTTAGATAGAATATTAAATAATAATGAAATCCGTTCTATGATTACCGCATTTGGTACTGGTATTGGTGGAGAATTTGATTTAAGCAAAGCTCGTTACCACAAAATTGTACTGATGACTGATGCTGACGTCGATGGTGCGCATATCAGAACGTTGCTATTAACATTCTTCTATCGCTTTATGAGACCGTTAATAGAAGCAGGCTATGTATATATTGCTCAACCGCCTTTATTCAAATTGACACAAGGTAAACAAAAATATTATGTGTTTAATGAACGTGAGTTGGAAAAACTTAAAGCTGAGTTAGATCCTACACCGAAATGGTCAATTGCACGTTATAAAGGTCTTGGTGAAATGAACGCAGACCAATTGTGGGAAACAACAATGAACCCAGAAAATAGAGCTATGTTACAAGTATCATTAGATGATGCGATAGAGGCAGATCAAGTTTTTGAAATGCTCATGGGAGATGTTGTTGAGAATCGTAGACAGTTTATTGAAGATAACGCAGTCTATGCCAACCTAGATTTCTAATAGAATGAACTGAATTTTTGAAGGAGGATATCTTGATGGCTGAATTACCTGAATCAAGAATTAATGAACGAAATATAACGAGTGAGATGCGCGAATCATTTTTAGATTATGCGATGAGCGTTATTGTATCGCGTGCTTTACCAGATGTTAGAGATGGTTTGAAACCAGTACATCGACGTATATTGTATGGTTTGCATGAACAAGGTATGACACCAGATAAGTCATACAAGAAGTCTGCCCGTATTGTTGGGGACGTAATGGGTAAATATCACCCACATGGTGACTCATCTATTTATGAAGCAATGGTAAGAATGGCACAAGACTTCAGCTATCGATATCCTTTAATTGATGGACAAGGTAACTTTGGTTCAATGGATGGCGATGGTGCAGCGGCGATGCGTTATACTGAAGCACGTATGTCTAAGATTACATTAGAAATGCTTAGAGATATAAACAAAGATACGATTGATTTTATAGATAACTACGATGGTAATGAGAGAGAGCCGGCAGTCTTACCATCAAGGTTCCCAAACTTACTAGTTAATGGTGCTTCAGGGATTGCAGTAGGTATGGCTACAAATATTCCACCGCATAATTTAACAGAAGTTATTAATGGTGTATTGAGTTTAAGTTATAACCCTGATATTACTATTGCGGAATTGATGGAAGATGTTCAAGGCCCTGACTTCCCAACAGCGGGAATTATACTTGGAAAGAGTGGTATTCGTCGCGCCTTTGAAACAGGCCGTGGATCTATTCAAATGCGTTCTCGTGCTGAAATTGAAGAACGTGGTGGTGGGCGTCAACGCATTGTCGTTACAGAAGTTCCATATCAAGTAAATAAAGCACGTATGATTGAAAAAATTGCTGAATTAGCACGTGATAAAAAGATTGAAGGTATCACAGATTTACGTGACGAAACAAGTTTACGTACAGGTGTACGTGTTGTTATTGATATTCGTAAAGATGCAAACGCAAGTGTCGTACTAAATAATTTATACAAACAAACTCCATTACAAACATCATTTGGTGTGAATATGATTGCTTTAGTTAACGGCAGACCTAAATTAATTTCATTGAAAGAAGCTTTAGAAGAATATTTAGAGCATCAAAAAGTAGTAGTACGTAGACGTACAGAATACAACTTGAAGAAAGCATTAGATCGCGCACATATTTTAGAAGGGCTAAGAATTGCATTAGATCATATCGATGAAATCATTCGAGTGATCCGTGAATCAGAAACTGATAAAGTAGCGATGGCTAGCTTACAAGAACAATTTAAATTATCTGAACGTCAAGCTCAAGCTATCTTAGACATGCGTTTAAGACGTTTGACAGGTTTAGAGCGAGACAAGATTGAATCTGAATATAATGAATTGATAGCATATATTGAGGAATTAAAAGAGATTCTTGCTGATGAAGAAAAATTATTACAAATCGTCCGCAATGAATTAATCGATATACGTGAACGTTACGGTGATGAACGCAGATCTGAAATTCAACTTGGCGGACTAGATGATATCGAAGATGAAGATTTAATACCTGAAGAACAAATCGTGATTACATTAAGTCACAATAACTATATTAAACGTTTACCAGTTTCTACGTATAGAGCGCAACATCGTGGTGGACGTGGCGTACAAGGTATGAATACACTTGAGGAAGACTTTGTTAGTCAACTCGTAACGTTAAGTACACACGATAATGTATTGTTCTTTACTAATAAAGGACGCGTGTACAAACTTAAAGGTTATGAAGTGCCTGAGTTATCACGTCAGTCTAAAGGTATTCCAGTAGTCAATGCGATTGAACTCGATAATGACGAATCAATCAGTACTATGATTGCCGTTAAAGACTTAGAAAGTGAAGATGATTACTTAGTATTTGCAACACTTAAAGGTAGAGTGAAGCGTTCTGCATTGAGTAACTTCTCTCATATCAATAAAAACGGTAAGATTGCGATTAGCTTCAAAAATGATGATGAACTGATTGCTGTTCGTCTCACTGATGGAGAACAAGACATTCTGATTGGTACATCTCATGCATCACTAATACGCTTTAACGAAACTACATTGCGTCCGCTGGGTCGTACAGCAGCAGGAGTTAAAGGTATTACACTTAGAGAAGATGATAAAGTTGTCGGTTTAGATGTCACTAATGCTGAGAGCGATGAAGAGATTCTAGTCGTTACTGAAAATGGATACGGTAAACGTACCCCAGTCGATGATTACAGATTATCAAACCGTGGCGGTAAAGGTATAAAAACAGCTACAATTACTGAGCGTAATGGTAACATTGTATGTATTACTTCAGTAACTGGAGAAGAAGACCTGATGGTTGTAACAAACTCAGGCGTCATTATTCGTATTGATGTAGAAGATATCTCGCAAAATGGCCGTGCTGCTCAAGGTGTAAGATTGATTAAATTGGGTGAAAACCAAATTGTATCAACAGTAGCTAAAGTTAATGAGGAAGATGAAATTAAAGAAGTTGATGAATCCACTGAAGCTATAGCATCTGATGTAGACAACGACAACGCATCACAAACTGATTTACAAGGTTCACAAAATAGTGAAGCCATTGTAGAAGATGATGCGCCAGGAAATGCAATTCATACAGAAGTTGAAGACGAGGAAAATACGTCAAACAATGATGGACGACAAGAAGTAAGACAAGACTTCATGGATCGTGTTAATGAAGATATAGACAACGCGGATCATGGAACTGATGAAGACAATGAAGAAGAATAACTTTAATAAAAAGACCTACCTCGTATGAGGTAGGTCTTTTTGTATTATTCATTTTCTAATGATTTCATAGCAATTGGAATTTCACTAATAAGTCTAGAAGGCGGAACGACATACATTTTTTCAGCTAATTGTTCGCCAATAAAACTGTGTGTATATGTCGCACTTGTAACAGCTTCTTCGATATCATTAAATTGTCCAACAAAGCTAGTTATCATACCAGATAAAGTATCACCCATGCCTCCAGTGGCCATCGCTGGTGTACCAATAGGTAGTTTGTAATCTTTATCTTTAAAGTAAAGTTCTGTACCGTGCATCTTCAGTATAATTGTGGCACCAATACGGTCTACCGCTTCACGATTACGTTCATAAGTTTGTTCATCTATCGGGATACCACTTAAACGTTCCCACTCTTTTTGATGTGGTGTGAATATGACTTTACAAGTTGGAATCTCAGGTTTCAATTTACTGAAAATCGTAATAGCATCACCATCTACTATCAAAGTTTGATGAGGTTGTATATTTTGAAGTAGGAAAGTAATTGCATTATTACCTTTAAAGTCACAACCTAACCCAGGACCGATTAAAATACAATCTGTGTTTTCAATCATTTTTGTTAACATTTTTGTATCATTTATATCGATTACCATTGCCTCAGGACAACGTGAATGCAAAGCAGCATGATTTGTTGGATGAGTCGCTACTGTTATTAAACCACTACCACTGTATACACATGCTCGTGCTGCAAGCATGATTGCACCACCTAAGTTCGCATTACCACCAATTAAAAGAATTCTACCATAATCACCTTTATGTGTTTCATCTTTTCGCTTTGGGATGCTCACTGATGATAAAGTTTCCATATTGAAACCTCCTTCTTAAATTACTGAATGTGTGTAAAGTTCTGTATTTTAATAAAGAAAATTAACTGACTAACATATTAAAGAGGTTCTGCTTTTAAAAGTAATTATGACAATTGCAGAACGATTTGTATTTCAGTTAATTCTCCTTCGTTTTTGTAATAAGAATTATAAATACAATAAGAAATATTATACCTGGTTGTGCTATTAGTCAATAGTTAAAAGCGTTAAGAAATTATTAATTTCAATAAACTTATTTTTATTACAGCTTTATCCCATTAAAACAGTAATTTAATACCATGTTACGGATATTGGTTAAGCTATTGTCCAACAAAAAATGTAAGCGTATACTCAAAATAATTAGAAAAAAATATTAATCAAGGAGATGGGAAGATGACATTACAACTTAATGGGGAAACATTAACGATTAATGATATTAAACAATTTTTAAATAGAGAAGATAAAGTAGAAGTTACAGAAGATGCGTTTGAACGTGTGAAAAAGAGTCGCCAAACAGTTGAAGCTATTATAGAGAATAAAGAAACAATTTATGGAATTACAACTGGTTTTGGTTTGTTTAGTGATGTACGTATAGACGAAGGAGAATACAACCAATTACAAGTCAATTTAATTCGTTCACACGCATGTGGTATAGGGAAACCATTTTCAGAAGAAGTTTCATTAGTGATGATGGTATTAAGATTGAATACATTATTAAAAGGGCACTCTGGTGCAACTGTAGATTTAGTAGAACAACTGATTTATTACATTAACGAAAGAATTATACCTGTTATCCCCCAACAAGGATCATTAGGTGCTTCGGGAGATTTAGCGCCACTATCACATTTGGCTTTGGCATTAATAGGGGAAGGTAATGTCTTTTATAAAGGTGAAGAAGTAGACAGTCGGTACGTCTTAAATCAGTTAAATCGCAAAGCATTAGATTTACAAGCTAAAGAAGGTCTTGCGTTGATTAATGGTACACAAGCAATGACTGCTCAAGGAGTTATAAATTATATAGAAGCGGAAGACCTAGGTTATCAGGCGGAGTGGATTGCTTCTCTTACACACCAAGCTTTAAATGGTATTACAGATGCCTATAATGACAAGGTACATAAAGTTCGAAATTTCCAAGAACAAATAGATGTTGCGGCTAGGATGTTAGACTGGTTGGAAGGTTCAGAATTGACGACGACTCAAGGTGAAATACGTGTGCAGGATGCTTATACTTTGCGCTGTATCCCTCAAATTCATGGTGCTAGCTTCCAAGTATTCAATTATGTGAAGGAAAAGTTAGAGTTTGAAATGAATGCTGCAAATGATAACCCACTTATATTTGATGAAGATGATGAAACCCTTGTTATTTCAGGAGGAAATTTCCATGGCCAACCTATAGCGTTTGCTTTAGACTTTTTAAAACTAGGCGTAAGTGAATTAGCGAACGTTTCAGAGAGACGCCTAGAACGCTTGGTAAATCCTCAATTAAATAATGGACTACCGGCCTTTTTAAGTCCCCAACCGGGATTACAAAGTGGTGCAATGATTATGCAGTATGCTGCAGCAAGTCTTGTTTCAGAAAATAAAACACTCGCACACCCAGCAAGTGTTGATTCTATACCGTCTTCCGCTAACCAAGAAGATCATGTTTCCATGGGGACTATAGCTTCAAGACATGGTTACCAAATGATTGAAAATGCTCGTCGTGTATTGGCAATCGAAACAATCATCGTTCTGCAAGCTGTTGAATATAAAGATATTGATAAGTTATCACCTAAGACTTATGAAAAATATCAAGAACTACGTCATATTGTGCCATCTATCACAGAAGATAGACAATTTCATAAAGATATTGAAGCAGTATCACAATATTTGCGCGATATTGCTTATATGGATGAGATATAATTGACATAAATACTATCACTCTTGAAAAAAATGACGTTATTTGCTATATTTAATTTAACTTAATAAGTCATTGTTCGTAGGATAAGTAGTATTAATTTTTCGGTTTCAGAGAGCCTGTGTTGAGTGTGAACAGGTAGCCAAGGTTAATGTGAATCTACCTACTATTAAGAGAACAATCGGATTTAACCGTTATTTTTGTGAGAGTGCAGTCTAATTTTAGACTGTTAAATAGGGTGGCAACACGTAGACCACGTCCCTTGTAGAGGGATGTGGTCTTTTTTGCGTGTTTATCCCAAATTTTTAAAAATTGAAAGGATGGATGAAGCTATGTTAGATATTAAATTATTTCGTAATGACCCTGATTTCGTTAAAGAAAAAGTAGCTAAGCGAGGTATGGAAGATACAGTAGTAGATGAAGTACTAGAATTAGATGAACAGCGTCGTCAGTTAATTAGTAAAGCTGAAGAAATGAAAGCTGAGCGTAATAAAGTTAGTGGTGAAATTGCTCAGAAGAAACGTAATAAAGAAGATTCAGATGATGCAATCGCAGCAATGCGTAAACTTGGTGATGAAATTAAAGTTTTAGATGATACACTTAATCAAGTTGATGTGGATCTTAACGATAAATTATCACGCATTCCAAATATTATTCATGATGATGTGCCTGAAGGTGCTACAGACGAAGATAATGTAGAAGTTAAACGTTGGGGCACGCCAAGAACATTTGATTTTGAAGAAAAAGCACATTGGGATTTAGTAGAAGAATTAAAAATGGTTAATTTTGAACGTGCAGCTAAAGTATCTGGAGCTAGATTCGTCTTCTTAACAGGCGAAGGTGCACAATTAGAAAGAGCATTAATGAATTATATGATTACGAAACATACAACACAACATGGTTATACAGAAATGATGGTACCACAATTAGTTAACGCTGATTCAATGTACGGTACTGGTCAATTACCTAAGTTTGAAGAAGACTTGTTTAAAGTTGAAAAAGAAGGACTATATACTATACCAACTGCAGAAGTACCGCTGACAAATTATTACCGTAATGAAATTATCGGACCGGATGAATTACCAGCTAAATTCACTGCCCAATCAGCATGTTATCGTAGTGAAGCGGGTTCAGCTGGTCGTGATACAAGAGGCCTTATTCGTTTACATCAATTCGATAAAGTTGAAATGGTTCGTTTTGAAAAGCCAGAAGATTCTTGGCAGGCTTTAGATGAGATGACTGGACATGCAGAAGCAATTTTAGAAGAATTAGGCTTACCATACCGTCGTGTTATTTTATGTACAGGTGATATTGGTTTTGGTTCAAGTAAAACGTATGATTTAGAAGTTTGGTTGCCAAGCTATAATGAATATAAAGAAATAAGTTCTTGTTCAAATATTACTGATTTCCAAGCACGTCGCTCAAATATTCGTTTTAAACGTGATAAAAATGCTAAACCAGAATTAGCACATACACTTAATGGTAGTGGATTAGCAGTAGGGCGTACGTTTGCTGCAATAGTTGAAAATTACCAAAATGAAGATGGTTCTGTAACAATACCAGAAGCATTAGTTCCATATATGGGTGGTAAAACAGTCATCCGTCCTATTAAATAAATTATTAAAAGTGCGTAGTTAAAGTATTAGCTATGCACTTTTTTATGTACGGAGAGGGTAGGGGAGGCGTAAAAGTTGAGCATAAGAAATACATAAAATACGCACTATTAAAATAGTTAATTTGATTGAAAGTACTGGAGTTTCTAAGGGAAGTCTAATTGATAACACAAGATTCTGAAATATTTAAATAACTGTATTAACAATGTTTTAAGACGTTTGTTAGACTAACATCACACAAACCGGCGTCTAAAGATGTTGATTACTTTTATGCTATTATATTAGAATGGATTTACTGTTTTTAGCGTTTGAAGTGAGAGGGTGGGAAAATGGACAATGAGGCGCATGTTACTTTTAAACAAGGTGTAAAAGCGTGTATTCCTACTTTGTTAGGTTATGCTGGTGTTGGTCTGTCTTTTGGAATTGTTGCAGTGGCATCAGGATTTAGTATGTTGGAAATTATTTTACTTTGCTTGCTAGTGTATGCGGGCGCGGCACAGTTTATTATTTGTGCACTTGTTATTTCTGGCACGCCCATATCTGCAATTATATTGACGACATTCATTGTGAACTCAAGAATGTTTTTATTAAGTATGACGCTTGCGCCAAGTTATAAAAACTATAGTTTATTAAATAGAATTGGTCTTTCTACATTAGTAACAGACGAAACATTCGGTGTAGCTATTACACCACATTTAAAAGGTGAGAAGATTAATGATCGTTGGTTGCATGGATTAAATATAACAGCATATGTTTTTTGGACATTTGCATGTATTATTGGTGCAGTCTTTGGTAAATACATACATCAACCAGAAGCACTAGGATTAGATTTTGCAATTACCGCTATGTTTATATTCTTAGCTGTCTCACAATTTGAGTCGATTAGACGCTCGAAGATAAACATATATTTTGTATTGATTATATGTGTGATTGTAATGATGCTTAGTTTAAGCTTGTTTATGCCTTCATATTTGGCTATCATATTAGCTTCAACTATTGCAGCACTGATTGGAGTGATGATGGAAAAATGACAACGACGGTACATATGTTAACAATTATCGTGTTATGTGGTGTGGTAACATGGCTCACACGAATTATTCCCTTTATTTTGATAACTAAAATAAAGTTGTCTGAACGTGTTATTAAATGGCTATCATTTATACCAATTACATTATTCACTGCTTTAATCATCGATGGATTAATAGAGCAACAAGAAGGTGTGATGGGTTATAGTATTAACGTGCCGTTCTTAATAACGATGCTCCCGACTATTATCATTGCTGTGATATCACGCAGTCTAACAATCACTATACTTAGCGGCATTATTATTATGGCAGTGTTACGTTGGGTATTTTAAATAATCCTATTGAAGTAAGTTATATTATCCGTTAAACTATAAATAATTAGAAAATTAAGATATTTCAGATTGCATTAACAGTTTAATTTTATCTTAATTAATGAGCTTATCTTTAATACAATTAAAATCAAATCTTATTTCGAGAAGCTGAGGGACTTGGCCCGTTGACGCTTCAGCAACCGGCTTATAAAGTACGGTGCTAATACCATCGATACACTCGAATGATAAGTACTTTTAACTTCTTACTTATTTTATGAGTGAGGAGTTTTTTTACTAAGTAGGAGGTAAAACATGACGAATTATACGGTTGATACACTAGAACTAGGGCCATTCACAACGGAGTCAGGTGAATTCATCTCAAACTTAAAACTACGTTATGAACATGTAGGATTAAAAGGGCAACCACTCGTAGTGGTCTGTCATGCTTTAACAGGTAATCACTTAACGTATGGTACAAATGAAAATCCTGGATGGTGGAGAGGGATTATTGACGGTGGTTATATGCCAATCAATGATTATCAGTTTTTGACATTTAATGTTATTGGAAGCCCTTATGGTTCAAGTTCTGCGTTAACAGATCCAAAGTTTCCTGAGACACTTACGTTAAGAGATATCGTACGTGCCATAGAATTAGGCATTGAAACATTAGGTTTCGAAAGGATTAACATATTAATCGGTGGTTCGTTAGGTGGCATGCAAGCAATAGAATTATTATATAATCGTAAATTTGATGTTGAAAAAGCAGTGATTCTCGCAGCTACAGATAAAACATCATCCTATAGTCGTGCGTTTAATGAGATAGCGCGACAGGCCATTCATTTAGACAATAAAGAGGGGATGAGTATTGCAAGGCAGTTAGGGTTTTTAACATACCGTTCGTCTAAAAGCTATGATAAACGTTTCTCACCAGATCAAGTTGTAACCTATCAAAAACATCAAGGCAATAAATTTATGAATCATTTTGATTCTTTATGCTATTTAACACTCCTAGACGTCTTAGATAGCCATGACGTAGATAGAGGACGCGATGATGTAGATGAAGTGTTTAGTAACCTAGATACTAAAGTAATGACAATGGGCTTCACAGATGATTTGTTATATCCAGATGACTTAGTGCGTGCCGTGGGAAAACGTTTTAAATATCACAAACATTTCTTTGTCCCAGATAACGTAGGTCATGATGGTTTCTTATTGAATTTTAATGACTGGGCACCTAATCTATATCACTTCTTAAAAGTATATAAAATTAAAAGAAAATGATTTAATAACTCTATTATATTAATTTTTAGGATGAAGCTATATGACTACTTTCGATAGGGGAGGGTAGACTGACATATATATATAGTACATCCTTTTTTTGTACAAGTATTTAAGTTGTGGTGGCGTAAAGCGACACGAGAAGTAGTAGTATTAGAAATGTAATACCGTGAAGTGTTGATTAGTACAATCATTTATAAGTTTATAATTTTGAAAAGTATAGTATATCGTTATCTTCTGTATTTGGATTGCCAATAATTGTATAAAAGTTTTAAAGAGGTTAAAATAATAGTTATAGTCAAAAATAGTATGGGAGTGGCGAAATTGTTTTCAAAAATATATCCTAAAGTAACTGTGCTTAGTATACTAACGCTAATCGTAGTGGCTTTAGCTTTACATATATTACCTCCGTTAGGCCTGGTGTTAGGTATCTTTGCGACAATTCCAGGCATTATCTTATGGCATAAGTCTATTGAATCATTTGGTTTAACAGCAGTCATTACAGTGGTATTAACAACATTATTAGGTAATATATTTGTGTTGAGCACCATGGTCATTATACTCTTAGTGAGTTTTGTTATTGGCCAATTATTAAAAGAACGTACATCTAAAGAACGCATACTTTATATAACAACTACTTATATTAGTATGTTCTCTTTAATTGCGTTTATGGGACTACAAACGTTTGATAAAATACCAAGTTCTACAGTTTTGATAAAACCAGTGAAAGATTACATGCATAATGTTGTTTCTGGAATTGCGGGAAGTGCAGAATATAAGCAAATGCTTGAAGAAGGCTTCCGCCAGATGTCAGTTCAGTTACCAAGTTATGTCATTATCACAGTATTTCTACTTATTTTAATCAATTTAATTATTACTTTTCCAATTTTACGTAAGTTCAAAATCGCTACACCAATATTTAAACCATTATATGCTTGGCAAATGAAGCGTTCACTATTATGGATGTATATTATTGTCTTGATTTGTGTTATGTTTGCGAGCCAACCAGGGACTTTCCAAAGTATCGTTTTAAACTTTGAAATTGTGTTATCATTATGTATGTATATTCAGGGCTTAAGTGTTATTCACTTTTTCGGGAAGGCAAAATCAATGCCAACCGCACTTTCTGTGTTATTCATGGTTATAGGGACAGCTTTAATGCCATTAACACATATTGTAAGTCTCCTGGGTGTTATAGATTTGTGTATTAACTTAAAAAGTATCATTAAAAAATGATTTGAGGTGGAAGAATGAACCGTCAATCCACTAAAAAAGCGTTAGTTTTACCATTTATTATTATGGCGCTCACAGCAATTGTACTTGTAGTAGTTTGGTTTGTTTTTAACCAGCTCATTGCAGGCATAGCGACAGTTGTATTAGTGATTATTATTGCAGGGACAGCAATAATGGTAAGACGAGCTTTGCAGAAACTAGATAGCTATGTTGATAATCTAAGTGGCCATATTTCGGCAGGCAATAATATTGCAATTAAAAGTTTGCCAATCGGTATGATTATCTTAGATGAAAATGAAAACATAGAGTGGATGAACAAATTTATGTCGGAACGCTTAACGCGTAATGTAATTTCCGATCCAGTTAATGAAGTATATCCTAATATCTTAAAACAATTAGAAAAAACACAAGAAGTTGAGATTTCTGAAAATGAGTACCACTATCGCGTACGTTATTCTGAAAAAGAACATGTATTGTATTTCTTTGATATTACTGAAGAAGTACAAACAAATAAGTTATATGAAGACTCTAAACCAATTATTGCTACATTGTTCTTAGATAATTATGACGAGATTACGCAAAATATGAATGACACACAAAAATCAGAGATTAACTCGATGGTTACACGTGTGATTAGTAGATGGGCTAGTGAGCATAACATTTATTTCAAACGTTATAGCTCAGATCAATTTGTTGCTTATTTAAATCAAGATATATTAAACAACATAGAGGCAACAAACTTTAGTATTTTAAGTCAGTTACGTGAAAAGAGTGTCGGTTACCGTGCACAATTAACTTTAAGTATCGGTGTCGGTGAAGGTTCTGAAGATTTAATAGATTTAGGGGAACTATCACAATCAGGCCTAGACTTAGCGCTAGGACGTGGTGGTGACCAAGTTGCTATCAAGAATATGAACGGAAATGTACGTTTCTATGGTGGTAAGACTGACCCAATGGAAAAACGTACACGTGTTAGAGCACGTGTTATATCACATGCGCTTAAAGATATTCTGATGGAAGGCGACAAAGTTATCATTATGGGGCATAAACGTCCTGACTTAGATGCAATCGGTGGTGCAATTGGTGTATCACGTTTTGCAATGATGAATAACTTAGATGCGTATATCGTCTTAAATGATTCTGACATTGATCCAACATTACGACGTGTTATGGATGCAGTAAATGAAAAACCAGAATTAAAAGACCGTTTTATCACATCGGATGAAGCATGGGATATTATGACATCTAAGACAACATTAGTCATTGTAGATACGCATAAACCTGAAATGGTCATCGATGAGAATATCTTAAATAAAGCTAACCGTAAAGTGGTTATTGACCACCATAGACGCGGTGAGAGCTTTATTTCGAGTCCATTACTTGTTTATATGGAACCATATGCAAGTTCAACTGCAGAACTTGTGACAGAACTACTTGAGTATCAACCGACAGAACAACGATTAACACGTTTAGAATCGACAGTAATGTTTGCAGGTATTATTGTAGATACGCGTAACTTTACGCTACGAACAGGTTCTAGAACCTTCGATGCAGCAAGTTACTTACGTGCGCATGGTGCAGATACAATATTGACACAACATTTCTTGAAAGATGATCTTGATACGTATATCAATCGTACCGAGTTGATTCAAACAGTGAAATTACAAGAAAATGGTGTAGCCATTGCACACGGTTCGAATGATAAAATTTATCATCCTGTTACAGTTGCACAAGCTGCCGATGAACTGTTAAGTTTAGATGGTGTAGAGGCTTCGTACGTGATTGCAAGAAGAGAAGAAAATGTAATAGGTATGTCTGCCCGCTCACTTGGTGCTGTCAATGTGCAGTTAACAATGGAAGCACTTGGCGGTGGTGGCCATTTAACTAATGCAGCCACACAGTTAAAAGATGTAACAGTGGATGAAGCAATAGAACAATTACAACAAGCTATAACAGAACAAATGAGTAGGAGTGAAAATGCATGAAAGTAATATTCACACAAGATGTAAAAGGTAAAGGTAAAAAAGGTGAAGTTAAAGACGTACCAGTAGGTTATGCAAATAACTTCTTATTAAAGAAAAATTATGCAATAGAAGCAACACCTGGTAATTTAAAACAATTAGAACAAAAAAATAAAGCTGCTGAAGCAGAGCGTCAACAAGAAATTGAAGATGCTAAACAATTAAAAGCACAATTAAGTGAAATTGAAGTCGAAGTGTCTGCTAAAACAGGCGAAGGCGGTAAATTGTTTGGTTCAGTAAGTACGAAACAAATCACACAAGCATTACAAGAACAACACAACATTAAAATTGATAAACGTAAAATGGATTTACCAAACGGTATCCATGCATTAGGTTACACTAACGTGCCAGTTAAACTAGATAAAGAAGTTGAAGGTACAATCCGTGTACACACAGTTGAACAATAATAGTGGATTGAGATATGAGGTGTAATCACAATGGATGGAATGTATGAACAAAATCAAATGCCACACAGTAATGAGGCTGAACAGTCTGTCTTAGGTGCCATTATCATAGATCCAGAATTAATCAACACAACTCAGGAAGTATTGCTTCCTGAGTCATTTTATAGAGGTGCACATCAACACATCTTTAGAGCAATGATGAACCTCAATGAAGATAATAGAGATATTGATGTGGTAACCATTATGGATCAACTAACACAAGAGGGTCGATTGAATGAAGCGGGTGGTCCTCAATATCTTGCAGAATTATCAAGTAATGTGCCGACAACACGTAATATCCAATACTATACTGAGATTGTTTTTAAGCATGCAACTAAACGTAAATTAATACAAACTGCAGATAGTATTGCGAATGATGGTTATAATGATGAACTGGAACTAGATACGATACTTAACGATGCTGAACGTCGTATATTAGAATTATCATCCTCACGTGAAAGTGATGGATTTAAGGATATTAGAGATGTACTTGGTGAAGTATATGAGAATGCAGAATTATTAGATCAAAACAGTGGTCAAACGCCAGGTATTCCAACGGGCTACCGAGATTTAGACCAGATGACAGCAGGGTTTAACCGTAATGATTTAATCATTTTAGCAGCACGTCCTTCGGTAGGTAAGACTGCCTTCGCACTTAATATTGCGCAAAAAGTTGCAACACACGAAGATCATTTTTCAGTAGGTATATTCTCGTTAGAGATGGGTGCAGATCAACTTGCAACACGTATGATTTGTAGTTCAGGAAACGTGGACTCAAATCGCCTGAGAACTGGTATGATGACTGAAGAAGACTGGAATAGATTTACTATAGCAGTCGGTAAACTGTCACGTACTAAGATATTTATCGATGATACACCAGGTATTCGGATTACAGACATTCGTTCTAAGTGCCGTCGTTTAAAACAAGAGCACGGATTAGATATGGTTGTTATTGATTACTTACAATTAATCTCAGGTAGTGGCTCTCGCTTTTCAGATAACAGACAACAAGAAGTTTCTGAGATTTCACGTACATTAAAGGCTATTGCTAGAGAGCTAGAATGCCCTGTTATTGCACTGAGTCAGCTATCACGTGGCGTTGAGCAGCGTCAAGATAAACGTCCAATGATGAGTGATATTCGTGAGTCAGGTTCTATCGAGCAAGATGCCGATATCATCGCTTTCTTATACCGTGATGACTATTATAATCGTGGTGAAGACGAAGAAGACGATGATGACACTAATTTCGAACCTCAAACAAATGATGAAAATGGGGAAATTGAAATTATTATCGCTAAGCAACGTAATGGTCCTACAGGGACAGTGAAGCTGCACTTTATGAAACAATACAACAAATTTACAGACATAGACTATGCACATGCTGAAATGGGTTAAAAAATTATAAAAAATATTTTCCGTACGATAAATTGATTCAAATTTTTATTGTACGGTTTTTGTTTGTGTTTGGTTTATAGATTTATAAGTAAGTATGTGTCTTTATTTTACAAATTAGTTCGATAAAGCATTGGTATCACTAGCGTAAAGATGCATGAGAGTTAGTTGGTATTTTTTGCTGAGTAGAGAGAATCATTGAAAATCAATGTTCGATTTTTGGTTTGCAATCTATCCTGTGTATTGGTAAAATACGTAATGGTTAATCGAGAAAACTTGGAGGTGCTCACATGTCATCAATAGTAGTAGTTGGGACACAATGGGGAGACGAAGGTAAAGGTAAAATTACAGATTTCTTAGCAGAACAAGCAGACGTTATTGCACGTTTTTCAGGCGGTAATAATGCAGGTCATACTATTAAATTTGGCGGAGAAACATATAAATTACACTTAGTACCATCTGGTATTTTTTATAAAGAAAAATTAGCAGTGATTGGTAACGGTGTCGTTGTAGATCCAGTGGCACTATTAAAAGAATTAGACGCATTAAATGAAAGAGGTATTTCAACAGATAACTTACGTATTTCAAACCGAGCACAAGTTATTTTACCTTATCATATTAAACAAGATGAATATGAAGAAGAACGTCGTGGAGATAATAAAATTGGTACAACGAAAAAAGGTATTGGTCCTGCTTACGTAGATAAAGCACAACGTATTGGTATTCGTGTTGCCGATTTATTAGACAAAGAAACATTCGAAAGATTATTAAAAGATAATATTGAATACAAAGGTGCATACTTCGAAGGCATGTTTGGTAAATCATGTCCATCATTTGATGAAATCTTTGAAGCTTATTATGCAGCTGGTCAACGTTTAGCTCCATTCGTTACTGACACTGCAAAAGTTTTAGATGATGCATTTGTAGCAGAAGAGAAAGTATTATTTGAAGGTGCGCAAGGTGTAATGTTAGATATCGACCATGGTACGTACCCATTTGTTACTTCAAGTAACCCAGTTGCCGGTAATGTTACTGTTGGTGGTGGTGTAGGTCCAACCTTCGTATCTAAAGTTATTGGTGTATGTAAAGCATATACATCACGTGTAGGCGATGGTCCATTCCCAACTGAACTATTTGATGATGACGGACATCATATCCGTGAAGTAGGCCGTGAATACGGTACAACTACAGGTCGTCCACGCCGTGTAGGTTGGTTCGATTCAGTTGTATTACGTCACTCTCGCCGTGCGAGTGGTATTACAGACTTATCAATCAACTCTATTGACGTATTAACAGGTCTAAAAGAAGTGAAAATCTGTACTGCATATGAATTAGACGGTAAAGAAATCACTGAATATCCAGCAAACTTAAAAGACTTACAACGTTGTAAGCCAATTTTTGAAACATTACCTGGTTGGACTGAAGATGTAACAGGTTGTCGTTCATTAGATGAATTGCCTGATAACGCACGTAGATATTTAGAGCGTATCTCTGAATTAAGTGATGTTAAGATTTCTATCTTCTCAGTAGGTCCAGACCGTAATCAAACAAACTTATTAAGTTCATTATGGTAAGCAATTAGTGCCATTTGAATTTTATTAAAAAGAAAACCTTGTAGTTGTTCATTTTTCTAAAAATGATTTTGGCTACAAGGTTTTTTTGTATGTTTATTTTTGTATCATGCAATGCGTGTTACGAAACTCTAGGATTTTATTAACAGCTAATTCATAACCGTATTGTTCATTATGCGAAGGGTCCTTAATCATATCTATATTGATTTGATATTCGTCTAAATGATTAAGCATCGTTAATACGGTTTGTTTTAATTGTTCTACAGTAAAAGTTTCGGAATTTAACTGTTGCCCAATATTTAAGTTTTCGATTTGTTGCGCTACAACGGGTTGGTCTGCATTCTGTGGAAAAGCTAGCATAGGTACACCCAGCATAATCGCTTCATTTGCGCTATTCATACCTGCATGTGTTAAGAATAATGAAGTATATTGTAATAGCTCAGTTTGAGGTACAAACGACTTTATAATAAAGTTGGAAGGTACTTCATCAAAATCCTCTATGCGATTCGTTTCTCCAATAGAAACTATAACTGTAACATCAATATCAGCCAATGCTTTAAAACATTTATTGAAAAACGGTATATTTTCATTAAAAACAGTACCTAAAGAAATGTAGATGATTGGTTTAGACTGATCAATTTCTGCCATGAATCCCGAAGGCTGTGGCATGATGACAGACGGTCCAGCAAAGAAATAGCGATTACTGTCAAATGTATCAGAGTTGATTTGAAAGTTTCGCATGACGTATGAAATATTTAAGTCACCTGGATTATTCATCACTTCAAATCTTGAAGGTATCGAAATATCATAAGTTTGTTCTAAACGTGTCTTTAAAGTAATAAACGCTTTGTCAGCATTATCTTTTGCTTCAGCACTCAAATTTACGTTCAATTGATTTGTGAATCGATCAAATGAATCTTTAGTATGTGCAAATGTTGTAATAGAAGAAATAGCAGGAATACCTAATTTTTGAGCCAACATATAGCCGCATCCAAACATAGAATCATAAATCATATAGTCATAGTGTTCATCTTCGATTTCTTTTAATATTTTTGGTAAGAACAAATCTGTAGTATTTAACAAGCCATTCATGACATTAAAGAGATTATCACGTCCATAAGTCGAAAAATGAGCCATCATGTCGTCTGAATTAAATGTACGTATTTCTACGCCAATATCTTGAAGCCTATCTGTGAATTTATCAGTTGCATAATATACAACTTCCTCGCCTTTCTCTACTAATGTTTTACAAACGGCAACTGTTGGATTTACATGTCCTGCAGAACCTGGGTTAATAAATAGTACTTTTGCCAATTGAGTGCCTCCTCATATGTATTATTTAATTATTTTATCAAAATACATAGAAAACATAAAATATTTCAAATTTAATAAATAGGTTTAATATTAAAGTTTGATGCATTGTTATTGGTATTTTAGTAGTAATACTTAAAGTTTAAGTGCTATTTTGTCGGGCTTTTATCACATTTTTATAGTTTTTTGTAGGTATAGGTAAAAAAGTTACACATTATACCATTAAGATAGAAAATTATACTAATTTAATTTAAAAAATAGCTTGTCATCCTATGAAAGAGTTGGTATAATTTATTTTGTGCTTAAGACAGGCTCCTTGGTCAAGCGGTTAAGACACCGCCCTTTCACGGCGGTAACACGGGTTCGAGTCCCGTAGGAGTCACCATTTTTTAGGTCTCGTAGTGTAGCGGTTAACACGCCTGCCTGTCACGCAGGAGATCGCGGGTTCGATTCCCGTCGAGACCGTATAATGCCCATCCAATAGGATGGGCATTTTTTGTATATATTTTTTTAATTACTACCTGATTAGACTTCAATATAAATTGTTGTTCTAGCAAATATAATATTTTTGTAGTTACCTCAGGATAAAAGAATTTATAAGTATTAAATATAGAAGGAAAGCAGATTTTTATTTCGTAAGTAAATTGTGTAAGCAATTAATTCGAACGTAAACGCAATATTGTTTAGACTGGAAATATCTATTCATGACTCGAAGAGTACCCATTTTATAGCAATAATGTTATAATTTTACAATATACAATTTTAATTTTCTATTTAGAAAAATAGAATTGAAGTGCCATAAATGGTAAATTATATTATAGAGATGTGCGTAGAATTTAATGTAAATGTACTACAATATAGAAATGAGGTTTATAAAATATGGCTAGAAAAGTTGTTGTAGTCGATGATGAAAAACCAATTGCTGACATTTTAGAATTTAATTTAAAAAAAGAAGGGTACGAAGTGTTTTGTGCCTATGATGGAAATGATGCAGTAGATTTAATATATGATGAAGAACCAGATATCGTGTTGTTAGATATTATGTTACCTGGTCGTGATGGCATGGAAGTCTGCCGTGAAGTACGTAAAAAATATGAAATGCCAATCATTATGTTAACTGCAAAAGATTCAGAAATAGATAAAGTATTAGGTCTTGAGCTAGGTGCAGATGACTATGTGACGAAACCATTTAGCACACGTGAATTAATCGCACGTGTGAAAGCCAATTTACGTCGCCATTATTCACAACCAGCACAAGAAATTAACGACGAATCTAATGAAATTACTATTAAAGATATCGTTATTTATCCAGATGCGTATTCTATTAAAAAACGCGGCGGTGACATCGAATTAACACACCGTGAATTCGAATTATTCCATTATTTATCTAAACATATGGGGCAAGTCATGACACGCGAACATTTATTACAAACCGTTTGGGGCTATGACTATTTTGGTGATGTGCGTACTGTAGACGTTACAATTCGACGCTTACGTGAAAAAATTGAGGATGATCCATCTCATCCAGAATATATTGTGACACGCCGTGGTGTTGGATATTTCCTCCAACAACATGATTAGAGGCCATGTTAAATGAAATGGCTTAAACATTTTCAATCCTTACACACAAAACTTGTTATCGTCTATGTATTGCTGATTATAATCGGTATGCAAATTATCGGTTTATATTTTACGAATAGTCTTGAAAAAGAATTAACACAAACATTTAAAAATAATATTTCGCAATATGCGAAACAAATAGAAATTAATATTGAAAAGGTCTACGACGAAGATAATTCGGTAAATGCTCAAAAAGAAGTTCAAAACTTATTGAATGAGTATGCTAATAGACAAGAAATAGAAGAAATTCGCTTTATTGATAAAGATCAGATTATCATGGCTACTTCAAAGCAGTCTACCCGTAGTCTAATAAATCAAAAAGCCAATGATAATTCTATTCAAAAAGCACTGTCGCTAGGTGAAATCAATAGCCATACCGTATTAAAAGATTACGGTAATGGTAAACAGCGTGTCTGGGTATATAACTTACCTGTTAAAACATCTAACGATGGTACGATTGGTGACGTTTATATCGAAGCAGATATCAATGACGTATATAACCAGTTAAGTAATATCAATCAAATCTTTATCGTTGGTACAGGGATTTCATTGTTAATTACGGTAATCTTAGGGTTCTTTATTGCACGTACAATTACGAAACCAATTACAGACATGCGGAATCAAACTGTAGAAATGTCTAAAGGTAACTATACGCAACGTGTAAAAATTTATGGTAACGATGAAATTGGTGAGCTCGCACTCGCCTTCAACAACCTATCTAAACGTGTACAAGAAGCACAGGCAAATACCGAAAGTGAAAAACGGCGTCTCGATTCCGTTATCACACACATGAGTGATGGTATTATCGCAACAGATCGACGCGGACGTATACGTATTGTAAATGACATGGCATTAACGATGATGGGGACAATGAAAGAAGATATTATTGGCGATTACATGCTTAACGTATTGAATCTTGAAGAAGATTTCTCATTAGATGAAATTCAAGAGAATAACGATAGTTTCTTGTTAGACATCAATGAGACGGAAGGCATTATCGTTCGAGTTAACTTTAGTACGATTGTTCAAGAAACCGGTTTTGTCACAGGTTATATCGCCGTGCTACATGATGTAACTGAACAACAACAAGTTGAACGAGAACGTCGTGAATTCGTGGCTAACGTGTCTCACGAATTACGTACACCACTGACTTCCATGAACAGTTATATCGAAGCGTTAGAAGGTGGCGCGTGGAAAGATGATGACCTAGCACCACAATTCCTATCCGTTACACGTGAAGAAACAGAACGTATGATTCGTCTTGTAAACGATTTACTACAATTATCTAAGATGGACAACGAATCTGATCAAATTACTAAAGAAATCGTCGACTTTAATATGTTTATCAATAAAATCATTAACCGTCACGAGATGTCTGCGAAAGATACGACATTCATCCGTGAAATTCCAAAACAAACTATCTTTACTGAAATTGATCCAGATAAGATGACACAAGTGTTTGATAACGTTATTACCAATGCGATGAAATATTCACGCGGTGATAAACGTGTTGAGTTTCACGTGAAACAGAATGCGTTATATAATCGTATGACGATTCGTGTGAAAGATAATGGTATTGGTATTCCAATCAATAAAGTAGATAAGATCTTTGACCGCTTCTATCGTGTAGATAAAGCACGTACGCGTAAGATGGGTGGTACAGGTCTAGGATTAGCTATATCTAAAGAAATTGTAGAAGCTCACAATGGCCGTATATGGGCGAATAGTGTAGAAGGACAAGGCACGTCAATCTTTATTACGCTTCCATGTGAAGTTTTAGAAGATGGTGATTGGGATGCGGAGTAAAGAGTTAATCAAATCCATAATCCTTATCCTTCTTGTATTAATGAGTGCGGTTTTAACATATATGACCTGGAATTTCTCACCTGATTTAGCCAATGTGGATAAGCAACAAGACAATAAAGAAACAGAAGCTAAGACGATAGGGAAGCCATTAGATCAAGGAATGGATAAAGTGGTTACACCCTATCAGGTAATTCATTCTAAAGGTGAAGATTCTGAAGGTATGGAAGCGACGAAAAGTAATGTAGAAGCAACATTGAAACCATTGAAGAATCATCGTGTATTACGTTCAGAGCAAATGCATAGTAACCATAACTTAATTATCCCAGATCTTAGTGATGAATTTTTAGTATTGGATTTTACGTATGATATGCCATTAGCAACTTATTTAGGTCAAGCCTTGAATATTAACGCTAAAGTGCCAAACAATTTTAAATTCGATCGCTTAATCGTCGACAATAATAAAGATGGTACAGTGAAACTTTATGCGATTAGTAAAGATCGCCATAACGTTGTGCGTATGACAACATCTGCTAAACTCAGCCAATTTGAAAAGGTAATGAAGCAACAACAGAAAAATATGCAGCCTTATACTGAGATTATTACGAATAAAGATACGATTGATAAGGCTACACATATTTTCGCACCAAAGGCCCCTAAAGGCTTGAAATCATATCACACTATTTATAATCGCATTAGTGTAGATACGATGAATGCAATATTATTTAATGATTCTGTCGTGGTGCGTAGTTCGAAAAGCGGTAATGCAACATATAATAATAATACGGGCGTTGCCAATTATAGCGATGATAGTGAAAAATACCGCTATACTAATCTCTCAGAAGATGAAAATCGTTCTACTAATATGAAAGAAAGCATACCGAGTACCTTTGATTATATAAACAATCACGGTGGCTTTACAGATGATTTCAGGTTATTTAATGTGGATAACAAGACTGGTGAATTGACATATCAAATGTTCTTAAACGGTCGTCCAACGTTTAATAACGATGATCTTAATAACATTAAAGTATCATGGGGCGATAAAGGCGTCTTTAGTTATGCGCGTGCACTATTGAAAGCAAATGTAACGATTGATAGTGGTGAAGACGAGGTTAAACTACCTGGTGCTGAAACTGTACGTGCAGAGTTAGCAAACAATCCAGAGATTAACTTTGAAGAAGTAACAAACATGACGATCGGCTACAATATGGACAACAAACCAGATAATACCGATATTGAAATCCAACGCAATAGTGAATTCAAACCACAATGGTATGTACAATATGATGGTGAATGGCGTGCATACAGTGATGGGGGGCTAGAATAAATGAACTGGAAACGTACAAAAACATTATTTATTTTCGTCTTTATTCTAGTAAATATTGGTTTAGTCATTATCTATATCGATAAGGTGAACAAATCACATATCAATGATAGTGAAGTTGAAAATGCTGTGGATTTTAAACAAGAAGAAATTAAAATTCCAGACAACCTCCCTAGTGTTAAAAATTTAAAAATGCAGTTGCTAACCGCGCGTTCATTTGATTTTTCATCCTATGCTAAAGCGCATTCTGATATATCGAGTGAACAATCAGGTGCCATGGCTAAAGGTGACATCAGTAGTCCTATCGACGTCAGCAATGATCAATACACCGACTTAAAGACATATGTCAAAGATAAGGTGTATAAAGGTAAAGACTATGAAATGAGTAACATAGACAACAAAAACGTAACGTTTGAACAAACTTACGAAGATTATCCAATTATGAATAACAATAAAGCGAGATTAGAATTTAATATAAATAATGATGGTAAAGCTTCAAGCTATAAACAAACGGCAATGAAATCTATTACACCATCAGAAGGCGCTAACAATGAGAAAAAACAAGTGAATACGGCGAGAAGCGCAATAGAAGCCCTTTACTTTAACCGTTACCTTAAACGCAACGATGAAGTTACTAACGCAAGACTTGGTTACTACACGGTTGTGAAAGAACCCAATGTGCAAGTACTCGAAGCCAATTGGGAGATCAAAGTAAAACACGGAGAAAAGATTAAAACTTACTATGTTGAAGCCGTCTCAGACAGCCCGAAAGTAATTGAAGAATAATATAACTGATCAAACGCACGTCTCTTGAAGAGATGTGCGTTTTTTAATATCCAAAATAATAACTAACGTCTTATTTCTCGAAGAGGGACATAAACCATTAATAAGAAAGCGTTTACAAAATCAAACTACAATGGTAATATTTCACTTAAGCTAGTTAGTTAATTTAAAAAACAAACCAACTAGCAAAGGGGGAATTCAATGGATAAAATTTCGGGTACGCATGATAGTTCTTATGCTGACGAAAGCCAAGTTAATGGTTCAACTAAGTTACGCACTTCTGAGAAAGTTGTATTTGGGGTAGGGGATTTTGGTGCTAATTACAGTTGGACTTTTATTGCATCATTTATCATTATTTATATGACAGATGTAGTAGGTATAGCAGGCTCAGTTATTGGAACTATTATACTTTTTTGTCGTTTTGCAGATGGTTTTTCAGACATTTTTATGGGAAGTATTATAGATAATACAAATACTAAAATGGGTAAAGCCAAGCCTTGGGTCTTTTGGACAGCACCTGTATTAGGCGTTTTAACATTCATGTTATTTAATGTGCCAACGTCGTTTAGTTATACAGGTCAAATTGCATATATTTTTATCGTATATTTTTTGATTTCAGTTATTTTTTATACAGCAAATAATGTTGCTTATTCATCATTAGTATCATTTATGACTAAAGATGAAAAAGATAGAGTTTCACTAGGGAGTATACGTTTTATATTTTCTAATTTAAGTGTGTTATGTATAACAACTTTCACTGTCTATTTTGTAACAAGTTTTGGCGATAATCAGCAAGGTTGGACATATACTTCAGCTATATACGCGTTGTTATGTGCAATCCCGTTAATGATTACAGGTTATTTTGTAAAAGAAAGAAATGTGGCCGAAAAGCAATATCATGAAGTTAAAAAAACAAAGCGCATTCCATTTAGTTTAATTATTAAATCTTTAATAACTGAAAAATATTTTCTGATTACAATCGTCTTGTATTTATTGTGGTATTTGAGACAGACAGATAATAGTATGAGAATCTATTACGCAACGTACATTTTTAATGACGCAAATGTAATGGCAATTATGAGTATAGCGACACTATTACCTACCATTTTAGGATTATTAGTAGCACCCCAATTTGCCGAAAAAGTAGGTATCAAAAATAGTATTATTATCGGGTTAATCCTATCTATTATTTCGTATATTATGATGGGCATATTCTCAGAGAACTTAATACTTTTAGTCGTTGGATTAATTATTCATGGAATCGGATTAGTACCTTTTACAGCAGCATTAAGCGGTATTGTAGCAGATGTTGGAGATATCATTTATTGGAAGACAGGCGTACCAGTACAAGGCTCAATATTCAGTTTAGCAAGTGCTGGCATGAAGATTGGTTCAGGTTTACAATCTGCAATTGTTGGATGGTCACTATCCGTAGGTGGCTATGTTGCCGGTGCATCAGTTCAATCACAAAGTACCATTTTTGCGATAAAATCCATGCAGATTTATTTTCCATTATTAGCAGTCGCTATCGTAACGATATTCACTTTATTTTTGAATTATGAAAAATTTATTAAACACATAAAAGAACAAATTAGAACAAATAACGTAGGTGAAATGAGAGACAAACAAATATATAAATAAAATGAGGGATTACTATGACAAATTGTATTCATGTAGATAAAAAAGGTTCAGATTGTGGATTAGGTAATGTTGAATCACCGTTCTTAACAATAGATAAAGCTGCTACAGTTGCACAACCTGGAGACAGTATCATTGTGCATGAAGGGATATATCGCGAAGAAATAACACATATAAACACTGGATTAAGTGAGTCTAGAAGAATTTCATTTGAAGCAGCCAAAGACGAACAGGTGATTATTAAAGGCTCTGAAGAAATAACAGGATGGCAACAAATCGATGGCAGTATATGGAAAGTTGAAATAGATAACACGATATTTAAAGATTTTAACCCATTTGCAACAAAATTATTTGGGGATTGGTTGGCAGTCGATAACGATAAGAGTTTAGGACAAGTGTATTTAAACGATCAATCACTTTTTGAAGTAAGTGAATATGAACAATTAGCTGACCCGAAATTGGTTGAAAAAACACTAGATCATTGGACAAATAAACAAGTTACTTATGATTATAAAGACCAATCAATCTATGTCTGGTACGCAAAAGTAGAAAACGATATAACAACGATATATGTGAATTTTCATGACTTTAACCCAAATAATGAAGTAACAGAAATAAATGTTAGAAAAAGTGCATTTCGTCCCTTCAAAACGCATACAAATTATATTACAATAAGAAACTTTGAAATTGCGAATGTGGCAACGCAATGGTCGCCCCCAACTGCAGCACAGACAGGCATGATTGATACACATTGGAGTAAAGGGTGGATTATCGAAAATAACACACTTTATAACGCCGTGTGTAGTGCGATTGCGATAGGTAAAGAAATTTCAACAGGTGACAATTTAAATACTTATAGAAAAGATAAACCAGGTTATCAATATCAAATAGAAACCGTCTTTAAGGCAGCCAATAGTGATTGGAATAAAGAAACTATAGGGTCACATATCGTTAGAAATAATGTGATACATGATTGTGGACAAAATGCAGTAGTAGGACATCTAGGAAGTGCCTTTAGTAAAATATATAATAACCATATTTATAATATAGGTAATAAGAGAGAATTTTTTGGTTATGAAATTGCAGGTATCAAGTTGCATGCTGCGATAGATACACAAGTGTACAACAATTATGTTCATAATTGCTCACTAGGTATGTGGTTTGATTGGCAGACACAAGGCACAAGAATAAGTAAGAACATATTTAACGATAATACTAGAGACTTGTTCGTAGAAGTAAGTAGCGGTCCGTATATTGTAGATAATAATATACTAACTGCGGATTATGCTTTAGACAACCATGCACAAGGTGGGGCTTACGTTAATAATATTATTAATGGCGAAATAGTACATAGGTTAATGTTGGATAGAGCAACGCCATACCATGTACCACACAGTACATTAATAGCAGGATTTGCACCAGTTTATGGTGGAGATGATAGATTTTATAACAATATATTTATTGGACAAGAAGGTATACCTAATGTTGGAACTGAAATTTATAATGGTTATAACACGTCACTATCAGAATTTAAAGAAGCGGTTGCTAAAGAAGAAGGCGATCATGAGTCATTTCATAAGATAAAACAACCAGTATATATTGAAGATAATGCATATTTTAATAAAGCAGATCAATTTAATAGAGAAGATCGTAATTTTATAGATGAAAGTGTTAACCCTGATTTATCAATAGTCGAAGAAGGTAATGATGTGTATTTAAATATCTCTGTACCAGAATCATTTATTGAATTTAAAGGACAAGTATACGATACTGAGACATTACCTAAAGTACGTATTGTTGATGCAGACTTTGAAGATGAAAATGGCAATTCACTAACACTCAACACAGATTTAAATGATGATCTGAGAGAACATGAGTCTATGATAGGCCCACTTCAAACGCTAACTGCTGGAAATAATAAAGTTAAAATTTGGACTAAAAATAATGCGAAATAATAGAGTTCATTTCAAGAAATAAGAAATTTATATATCTATATAGTATGAAGTAAAAGATTTGTTTTCTACATTGCGTAGGAGATAAATCTTTTATTTTTATGAATTGAAAAACGATTAATAAACCTTTCCAATTTTATTCAGATGAAATATCCATAAAGTATGTTAAAATTAAATACTGTTGATGAGCGTTATACAAAAGCAAAAAATAAAGCGATATAGTATAATAAAAGCGTAAAATTCGCGATAAGTTGAAGCGGAAAAGAGAAAATAATTTTATGCGACAGGATTTTTTAAATTCTGTGATTGTAGTCGTATGCATGATATTACATTAGCTATACGCAGTGCTCCTAATAGCAAGAGCAACGAAAATTTTAGACAGAGGGTATATTGACGGCACATAAACCGTAGTCTGCCCTATAACAATATATTAAACAGTGTTTACAGATTAGAAAGGGTGAATCGCTTGATACGTATGAGTGTATTAGCGAGTGGTAGTACAGGAAACGCCACTTATGTGGAAAATGATAAAGGCAGCATCCTAGTTGACGCAGGTTTGACTGGGAAGAAAATGGAAGAACTTTTTGGACAAATTGATAAACAGATTAAAGACTTAAACGGCATTTTAGTTACCCACGAACATTCAGACCATATTAAAGGATTAGGCGTATTAGCACGTAAATACAACTTACCTATTTATGCGAACGAAAAAACATGGTCAGCCATCGAAAAGAAAGACAGTAAAATTCCAATGGATCAAAAATTCATCTTTAATCCATATGAAACGAAATCATTAGCTGGCTTCGATATCGAATCGTTTAACGTTTCACATGATGCCATCGACCCACAATTTTATATTTTCCATAATAACTATAAGAAATTTACGATTTTAACAGACACAGGTTACGTTTCAGATCGCATGAAAGGTATGATTCAGGGCAGCGACGCATTCGTCTTTGAAAGTAACCACGATGTAGATATGCTACGCATGTGTGGTTATCCATGGAAGACAAAACAACGTATCTTGAGCGATATGGGACACGTTTCCAATGAAGATGCAGCACACGCAATGACAGACGTCATTACAGGCAGCACTAAACGCATTTACCTATCTCACTTATCTCAAGATAACAACATGAAAGACCTAGCCCGCATGAGCGTCGGACAAGTTCTAAATGAACACGACATCGACACACAACGCGAAGTATTGTTGTGCGATACAGATAAAGCCAATGCTACACCGATATATACGTTATAAAAGCGCTTGGTCTCAATTTTGAGACTTAGCGCTTTTTAATGCATTATTACCTTGGAATGATGCAATCTATAAATAAACTCACAAATTAATTCAGGGGAACTATTGATTATTGATAAACCATTAGTCTGATTTGTGTTGTCATAACATAACCAATATCACAATTTGAGGTATTGGTTTTTTATTATGAGTAAGAAGAGTGTTGCTAAATTCGTTGGTCATACATCCCTGTGTCTTAATTGAAACCCAATATACAATTAGAGCATAATTATAAACAGTGGATAACTTAGCTAATAAAAGGTTTTAATAGGTGGAAATTATGAAGAAAATGTAAAATTTGTGAATAAGTATGTAAGACATCCATCAACTTATCCACGGTTTTATCCATAGTTATCCAGAGATGTGCACAATTAACATAGAAATACCCACATTATACACAGAGTTATCCACAAATCAACATGTTATTAACGTCTTTTTGTTTAGAAAACGTAAACATTATTAAATAATGATATACATTCCTGTTATAATAAGAGGGAATAGTGTGAATAAGTGTACAACTTGTGGATAACTCTAATAACTATTGTTTATTATGAATTTGGAGGACAATGATGAAGATTACGATACTAACAGTAGGTAAATTAAAAGAAAAATACTGGAAACAAGCAATCGCAGAATATGAAAAACGTTTAGGAGCATACTCCAAAATTGAAGTTATAGAAGTTCCTGACGAAAAAGCACCTGAAAATATGAGCGACAAAGAAGTTGAGCAAGTGAAGGAGAAAGAAGGCCAACGCTTATTAGCAAAAGTGAAACCTCAGTCAACTGTCATAACACTTGAAATCAAAGGCAATATGCTGACCTCTGAAGGATTAGCTAAAGAAATCGAAGGGCGAATGACTAGAGGACAAAGTGACTTCACCTTTATTATTGGTGGATCCAACGGCTTACATAAAGACGTGCTAGACCGTAGCGACTATGCATTATCCTTCAGTAAAATGACCTTCCCACATCAAATGATGCGCGTCATATTGATAGAACAGATCTACCGTGCATTTAAGATTATGCGTGGGGAAGCGTATCACAAATAAAACTAAAAAATAGGTTGTATATAATGTATTTTAAACATAAAAAGGGATGATTTGATGTTAAATAAATTAGAAAATGTTAGTTATAAATCATTTGATAATTACACTAGTAACGATAATTTGACTAAAGTAAATATATTCTTTGGAAGAAATGGGAGTGGAAAAAGTTCATTAAGTGAGTGGTTAAGAAGATTAGATAATGAAAAAAGCGTTATTTTTAATACTAGTTACTTAAAAAGTAACATTGAACAAGTTGAAGAAATCGATGGTGTGAGTTTGGTTATTGGAGAAGAATCTATAAATCATAGTGACCAAATTAAACATTTAAAGGGTGCTATAAATAATTTAGAAAATTTTATTACTCGGAAAGATAATGAAATTATGCATTCAAAAAAAAGAATTTACGATAAAATGAATATTAGACTAAATGAAGCTAGAAAAAAATTTGAAATCGATAGTAATGTGGTTAAGCAGAAGAGGAATGCTGACAAAGATCCTGTTAATGCTTTTTATAGTTGGAAGAAAAATGCTAACGATATAATTGAAGAGACGACTATAGAATCTTTAGATGAATTAGAAGAAAGAATAACCAGCAAAGAAGTTTTATTAAATAATATAAAAACCCCTATTTTAGCTTTTGATTATGATGAGTTTAGTAATATGGTAAAATTACTGATGAAAGAAGTAATTAAACCTACAAGTAGCGTAAGTTACAAAGTTTCTAAATGGCTAAAAGATGGCTTAGAAATTCATAACATGCAATCAAAAGAGGAAACATGTGAGTTTTGCGGTAACATATTTGATGTAGAATTGCTAAAAGAAAGTATAGATGTAAGAATAAAAAATGAATATAATTATTTAATTGGAAATTTAAATAATTATAAAACAAAAATAAATGAATCATTAAGTAATTTAGAAGATTTAAATATAGATATTGACTTAGTAGATTACTCAAATCAAAAAGAAGAACTTATTAGACTGTTACATATATTGGAAGATAAGGAAGTAAAGACATATGAACATCTTGAGTACCCTATGGATAATTGGGAATCAATAAATATAATAGATAATATCGTTAATAGTTATATTGAAAATTTAAAAAAAGAAATACAAAATGATAAAAAGATTAGAGATTCAATTGCGGATTTTGTGAAATCATGGATTGGCAAGAAGCTAAAAAATGATGAAGAAATTCAAATGGAAATTTCTAACATTAATAGTAATAGCAAACAAATAAAAGAATCAGAAGAATGTATAACAGAGAATGATGATTGGATAACAAAGTTGAAAACAAACTCATCTAACTTGAAACAGTTTAGTGAAATAGTAAATAAGAGATTTGAAACACTTGATATAAATATTGAATTAGAGCCTAATATTGAAATTAAGAGTTATAGAGTTTTACATAGAGTAACAAAAGAAAAACTTAAATTAGTTGATTTAAGTGAGGGGGAAAAACGATTAATAGGTTTCTTACATTTTTATTATAACTTATTTATGATAGCAGATAGTGAGATGAAAGAAAATATTGAGTATATAATCATAGATGATCCGATTACTAGTTTAGATACAGAAAATAGATATCATTTAACTAAAATTATCAATCAATTTATTGAGCTTTCCAAATCTGTAAATAAACAGGTTTTTGTGTTTACACATTCGTCTTTTGATTTCCATAATTTTGCTTTTAAAGGAAAGAATAATACCAAGGAAACTTCCTATTGGTATATTGAAAAAATTGATGGAATTAGTAAAGTAAATAAATTATCTAAAGAAGAGTTAAGCAATTATAGTGATTATTATAGGACAGTTTTTAACGAAGTAATGTCATTTGCTATAAAAGGTAAAAGTAAAGTCAATAAGATAGATAATTATATTAAATATGCAAATAAAGTGAGATTTATTTTAGAATCGCATGCTAGAAGCCATTATAAAATAGAATATGCGACGGTTGCTTCAGCTATTGAATTATCAAAATATTATGATATACCAAATGAAAGCATTGAAGACTTAAAAGAAAGTCTAGATATTATTAATAGTCTTTCTCATGGAATATCATTTATAGATAATCATTATAATGATTTATCTGTCACAGAAGTTCATGAGGCAATAAGAAAGGTGATTGGAATAATTTATAATAAAGATAAACAGCATGTAAGTGCAATATGTAGTGGAGTTTTAAATAAAGAAAATAAAGAAGAACTTCAAAAGTGGATTTAATAATATAGGTATAAATGTATATGAAATGTGATATGAATATTATGACAAAAACTAACTTTAGAACAAGAATACAAAAAACGTATACCAAAAAAGACCTTGAGAAAGCTTTAGGTTTAAAAAATAAGGGGCAGTTACAAAAAGAATTGATAAATAAGGTAAGTTAATAGAGAGGAGTGAATTAATAATTAATTTAGAAAATATTGGGACAATAGTAGCTATAATATCTGGTATTATAACAATTATTTCGCCATTCCTTGCATTTTTTAAGGAAAAGAAACAACGAAACCTAGAAAAACTATTAATTGTTTTAGAAGATAATAGTTCAAATCAATATAACATTAGACAAAATAATACTGAGATTAATGAGATTGAAAAAGAAATAGAACAAACAAAAAGTTCTAGAAATACAAATATCAAAGTATTGCTCACTCTCATCAATAGTTTATTTATAATATCATTAATTCTTAACATAATTTATTTTTATAACCATAAATTTATTAAAATAAATATGTATACACTAACCATAAATACAGTAGACGAAGTATCATATACTATATTTAATATGATTTTATTCGCCCTAAAAAATAGTGTTTTAAATTTATTAATTGCAAGCATAGTTATAGGCGTTAGTGCTATAATTTTAAGCATATTCTTTCATAAAAACAAAATAAGGGATAGTATAGCAAGCATTATAATGATAGGTACAAATATTATTATATGGTTCAATGTAAATAAATTAAGTGAAAATGTATTGGAAGTATCTCAAGATCCAAATTGGCAAAGATATTTAATATTGATATTTTTAATGATATCTTTTGGAATTATAGGTTTTAATAACATACCATTAGTTTCATACTTGTTTAACCATCCAAATTACAGCAAAAGCTTTAATGATTCAACAAAACGATTCCTATATATTGTTTTACCATTACCTATATTTTTCATAATCAAATGGATTATTGTTGATAATGGTTATTTACACATACTAGATTTTCTCTCTAACTTATAATTTACAATGAAAGTCTTATCATTAATAAAAGCAGTATAATAAAAAACATAGCAATACTAAATATGTTTTTTATTCAATTATAAATAAACTTAATTAAATTAAAACAAATATATCTGTAAATTAACAACATTAATCTACTTTTCTAAAAGATATCCATGATAATAATAAATAACTACAAAAGTATATTTCTGAAAATGACCTTTGAATTCAAGGGTCATTTTTATTTCGCAATCTTCGACATTAAAACTTTCCTAATTTTCTTGGATTCTAAATAATTCCAAAAGGATTCGGCAATTCGACCAAATTTCTCCATATTTTTTAATAACATATTATCTTTTAAAATTTATAATATATATAATAAATTTTAAGCTAATAAAAATTTGATAAGCATTTGTAAAAATTAATCATTAACCAATAAGCAGAACTCTATAATAAATAAAGCTAAAAGTTGAGTTGTATAATATTTATTATTTTAAATGAGATAGTATTTCAATATTGCTATTTGAATAAAGTTATATAACCTATATAATGAGGATGAATAATTAGAAGAAAGGTGAATTTAATGAAAAAGTTAAGGTATAATAATTTAAATAATAAAACCAGATTAAATCATCAATTTAAATTTTTTAGTGTGGCCCTCATTATGAGCACTTCTTTAATGGGATATAGTGTGACTTCAACACCATCAGTAGAAGCAAAAGATAAGGCTGATTTAAATATTGAGACACATTCGAATAGTGAAAATATGCTAGAAAAACGCATTCAAGAAGGTAAAGAAAAAATTGATAAACTAAAAAACATTAAAGATAGTCAGAAAGATGCTTCTATTAAAGAAATTATAAAAGCTAAAAGTACAGAAGAAGTTGAAGCAATATTGAAGAAAGCAAAAAAGGTTGATAATAAAATCATTAAACAGAATAAAGTGCAGAGTCATTTAATTGAAAATGACAAAAAGGAAGTATCTGAAGATAAGGAAAATGTAAAAAGTGAGTTAGATGATCAAAAAAATATAGCTTCTTCTGTTAAAGAAAAGTCTAACCATATTGAAGAACAAGATAGTAATGAATTGTTCGATCAACAAGGTCTGCAAGATAATACGTGTGATGCTAATTTAAATCAAAGAGATACAAAGCAAGATATAGCTCATTTGTTTGATGATAGTGTTAATTTTTCCAATTTAGTTGATATAGGTAAACTAAATGAAGGAAGTAAAGATATAGCAGATATGAATGATAGTGAAGAAAATAAAAATACGACTTCAGAAAATGACAAAAGCGCTGTTAAAGAAAACAACCAAGACGGTTTAGCATTTAAAGATACATCTAATACTGAGAGTAATCAAATGCAACAATCAGACGAAATTAAAAAAGACATCGATAAAGTTACGACAAACCATTCAAAAGTAAAAGATAATTTAGATTATTATGTTGAAAATAAAGAAAATAATTTAAAAATATTGGATTCAAGGCTTTCTGAACGAGACTCAATATCTGCTAAAAACAAAGAAAAATTGAAAAAAGAAATAGAAAAAACGCAACAAAGTCTAAAGAAACAAAATGAGATTGTATCAAATCATTTACAATCTGTAAATAATAAAGAACAAGCTGTAAAAGATATTGTTAGTGGTACTTTTGATGAAAAGAGTGCACAATCTATTTTAGAACGTATAGATACAAAAGGTAAAACAGATCAACAAATCGCGAGTCAAGTTGTTAGTGAGTTAGATAACTTATCTACTACTACGAGTGATGATATTTTAAAATCTATGTTTGATAAAACATCTGATAAGCAAGAACTTATTAAAACGATATTATCAACTAAATTTGATCATATAGATACATCAAAAATCGTTGGTGAAATAATGCGTAAAAATCCGAGTAACGAACAAATTGTAGCTTTAATCAAACATCATTTTGGTGACAATGTTACAAGCGATGATATTTTAGAAAATATATTGGACCAATCTCATGATAAACGTAAAGCTTTAGAAACAATGCTAGCTACGAAATTAAATGATGCTAAAGCTAAAGCGCTTGCTGACGTTATTGCCAAAAAAGAAGATTCTAAGCATAACTTATTAAATCTAATGAAATCGGGAATTAATAATGAGTTGAATGATTTATTAAAGGCTGATAAAGATATAAGTAAATTTAAAGATGATATGCATGGTTTGTTTGAACCATTAAAATATACGCCAAGTTTATCAAATAAATTTGATGGGAGTTTTTTAGACAGAGCTGAACAGATGCGAAAATTAAGTGGAAATTCAAAATTACTTGGTACACCAAGTCTATTTGACGATTTATTCAATAGAAACAGTATATTAGATGGAATTAAGGATATATCTAATCCTTCGCCTGGTCGTGCTTTATCTCTAGGTGATTCCTCGGGTAGCTTTTTAAGTGGTTTATTTGACAATAATGGTGATTTTTCTTTACCTGATACAGGAACAGTAGTAAAAAAATCAACAATTCTATTAGGGATTCTACTTTTTATTATAGGTGGTGGATTAATATGGTTCACCAAACGAAATAAATCGAAAAATTGTAAATATTAAATTATAATGTATTTTAGTATGAGTTAATTCATATAGTATATTTAAAATGCTCCATTCAAAGTGAACACTAGTAAGTGGAACTTTGAATGGAGCATTTGTATTTTGAATGAATAAAAGCTAAATTAAACACTTTAATAAATAAAATAAAGGGGATATTTAAATTTACTAGTTATTACCTGTAATGTAACTCAATTCAGTTGCAGCATCTGCATCAATTGTTCTATAAGAAACGATACCAAGTCCTTTAATGTTTGATTCTGATATAACGATAGAACCATCATCGTTAACTTTTTCTACAAAAGCTACATGACCGTAGATCTGGTCTGCCCCTTGTTGACCTGCCTCAAATACAACGGCAGTGTGAGCTTTTGGTGTTGAAGAAACAGCATAATTTTTTCTTTCTGCTCGATTATTCCAGTTTCGTGCGTCGCCTAAATCACCACTCACATATTTGTCGAACTGTGCCATGCGATTATAAACATACCATGTACATTGCCCATGAGGATAAGGAGAGTCATTTGTTGTTTGTGAAAATGGTTTGAAAGCTGAATCATAATCATCGTTGTTCGCTTTGTAGTTATCTAAATCAGGCATTTTTTTATTATCAAACTGTGTTAAGTCATAGTGGTTGATAATACTATTTAATTTGTCCGCGTATTGTGAATCAGTCGCGTATGTGGTAGCCAAATGCATTGTTGCTGAACGGTAACTATAAGCTTCACTTTTCCATGTTGGTTTATAAATGTCCGGGTTACCATCGATGCCGTGTTTGATTAAATTGGCATAATCTTCCAATGATTCTTTTTTGCTTGGATAACTGCGGAAGTTTGCTGAAATTTGGAACGTATGGTTGCCATTATCTTCGAGTGTATTAAATGTAGCCGACTGACCTTCATAAGCTCCTTTTATTCCAAATAAATTGAAATGTGGTGAACTAGCAAGATCGCTAGTGCCTGAGTCAGATTCTAATATGGCTTGGGCAATCATAACAGATGCATAAATATCTTCATCTTGACCTATGTCGTGAGCGTCTTGTGCAACTGTTTTAATAAAATCTCGTGTATTTTTACTTTCAGTAATTGTTATATCGTTAGAATTGTTATTATCATCCGATAAATTTGGCAATTGTTGGAAAGTTGCAGTAGATCTGATGTTTGATTGGTTTATGTCGTTTTCAAATGATTGAGCTGGCTTTTCTTTTTTAGCTAATTGTGATTCAGAAGGTAATTGAGGATTAGCATTTGTATTCGATGCCTGTTTCTCAGAATTATTTTCCTTACTTTTACTATTTCCATTTGATAAATCATCTTTTTGAGCATCATATTGTTTTTTATTATTTTTAGCATCTTCACTATACTCGTCTAAAATTGCATCTAATACTTTATCGTCAGATTTTGTATCTGATTTATCAGCATTTTCGTCATCACTATTGGCATTATCGTTTTCAGTAGCAGGTGTGTCATTATCTTTGTTGTCTAGATCATCAGCATCATTATTTGCTTCTTCATAAGATCGATCTTGTTGGGAGGATTGTTTTGAATCACCATCATCTTTTTTTTGATTTTTATCAACTGGAAGTTTGTTTGATTCAGACTTATTATCTATATCATCTTTCTCTGACTTCTCAGATGTCTGTACATCATCAATGTCATCTTGTAGTGAACCCTTATCACTATTTTTTTCTAAATTGTTAGTATTTGATTCGTCACTATCATCCGAATATGTCGTATTTGGATTTATTTGATCTATAGATGTATCATCATTTTGACTGTCATTCTCCTCGTTTTGTACATCGTTATTCTCTATAGTAGAAGTTTGTTTCATTTTATTATTAGAGAACAGTTGATTTAATAATTCAGATAGCCCAACATTGTCACTCTTAAAAGGTTCTGGCTTGAAAACATTCAAACTATCATAAAACGATGAATCATTAAAAGAATTTTCAAATGAACTTGGTATTTTTTCGTTGGATGATTCATTATCAGAAGTTTTATGTCTTTTATTATTAATATCTTCTGTAGTCCTTTCATCTTTTGTACTATTTAACTTACTCTTGCGTTCACTATTTTCCTTTTCATCAATAGCTTTATTCTTTTCATCATTTCCATTTTTTGATGAATGTGATTGCTTAGCTTGCTCCTCATCTTTTTCCTTATACACGTCACTTGATTCAGAAGTTGTGGCACTTTTTTCTAAAGATTCGGCACTAACATCGTTGATAGAAAATGATGGAATAAGTAAAGAAGTTGAAAGCAAGCAGACTAATAATTTTTGTTGTTTCATGAAAATACCTCTTTTCTAAAATATATTATTTTGCTATGTACAAACTATGGTTTGTCTTGGTACACTATAAACAGACTTAGATTTAGTTGATGCATATCAACTATAAAATAGATAGACTTTGTTAATGCATTCAGTATATCAATTTATATAAAATTAACAAATAGTAATTTTATATTTATGTAAGAAAAATCAATAGATACAGTTTTAGAGGTGTATAAATGAAGAACGCAATAAAATTATTTATAATGGATTTGAAAAAGATTGCTAAAACGCCTGCTGTTTTAGTGATTTTAGGAGGTTTAGCACTTCTTCCTTCTTTTTATGCTTGGTTTAACTTAGAAGCGACATGGGATCCATACGGTAATACTAAAAATATTAAAGTGGCTGTTGTAAATGAGGATAAGGGAGATACAGTTAAAGATAAAAATATGAACGTGGGTAATAAAATTACCAATAAACTAAAGAAAGATGATAACTTTGATTGGCAATTTGTAAGTCGAAAAAAAGCCGATCATGATTTGAAGATGGGCGATTATTACGCGGCCATTTACATACCAGAGAAGTTTACACACCAAATTACCGGCACACTTCGAAAAAACCCACAGCAAGCAGACGTAGAATACAAAGTGAATCAAAAACTTAATGCGATTGCTCCTAAAATGACAAACGCAGGGACGAGTGCCATTGTTCAAAAAGCAAATGAACAATTTAATGAGACAGTAACAAAAGCATTATTAGATGAAGCAAATCGACTTGGCGTGAAACTTGAGGAAGAAATTCCAACCATAAATAAAATTGAAGATGCAGTATCTAAAGCTAATGATTCTATACCCAAAATTAATGATTTTGCTGATAAAATAATATATTTAGATGAAAATCAGGATCAAATTGACAATTATGCTGATGAATTTAGAGCGTTAGGAAATCATAGAGGTGAAGTTATAGATGCTGCAGATAAATTAAACCAAGTTAATGCGGCCATTCCGACATTAAATGAGCGAGCTAAATTGATATTGGCATTAAATGACTACATGCCAAATATTGAAAATGCCTTGAATGTTGCATCTAATGATGTACCAGAAGCTTTTCCAAAAATTAATCGTGGTGTAGACCTTGCAAGCGCAGGGGTTGACGCAGGGTTACAAGGCCTGAATGAAGCGCAAGGATATTTACCTGCAGTGCAACAGCGTGTCGAAGGCTATCAAGAAGTCGTTGATAATGCACAAGAAGCAAATCAAAATGCTAATAATCGATTACAAGAAAATGTTGAAACTGAGCAGCAAAGTTCTAAAGGGTCAGATAGTTATTCAAATATTAAAACTTCGCAAATAAGTAATAGTAATAGCGACAATGCTGGAAGTAATCAAAATGGAACAGCAATAAGTAGTGAAGATGTAAACGCAATGGAATCTTCACTATCAAAATCATTATTATCTTTATCCAATTATACCGACAAACAAGCGGAAAGTAGTCAAGAAGATATTAATGCGCTAAAAAATGTCACTTACGCTATTATATCTACAGATAAGCCAAAAGATTTCAAAGGAACTTTAGATAATATTAAATCTAGACTTGAAGTAACAAGTAAGTCCAATCAAAAATTTATAGATATATTATCAGAGCTTGAAGATAGAGAAAAGGTAGATCTTTCTGATGAGATTAAGGAATTGGAATCAGCAAATAATAGAATTAATAATTTAATTAAGACACAAAATCAACTTAGTGAAGCACTTTCGAATAGAAGTTCTGGTAAAGAAGAAGCAGTAGAATTACTTAAAGAAATTCCACGCGTGAATAGTAGCTTAGATGATTTAAGAAACTATATTAAGTCAGAACTAAACCAAAAATTATTAGATGTATCTAATGATGTGATGTCATTATTAGATGACGGCGATATAAAACTATCAACTGTTCAATCGAAATTAAACACAATTGATCAAGTTATAAATTCAGGAGAAAGTATTTTAACTACTGGTAAGGATAGAATTGAGACGATTCAAAGTGCACTACCAGTCATTGAGCAAAGATATATGGATGCAATGTCTATTGCTCAAAATTATTATCCACAATTTAAACAAAGTGTTTCTAACGCAGCATCATTTATTGAAAATGACTTGCCAGGTTTAGAACAACAGTTGTCTGATACAACAGCAACTGTGAACAATACAATACCTACACTGTTTAATCGCTATGATAATTTGGTAGATATTTTAGATACAAATCAACCACGTGCAAAAGAAAACTTACACAATTTGGCGGATTTTGCACGCAATCAATTACCAGATGTTGAAAAAGACCTGGCTAAAGCGAACAAACTATTTGATGAGATTGAAGACGACGATGCAGTGGATAAAATGGTAGACTTATTGAAAAATGATTTGAAAAAACAAGCTAATGTAATCGCAAATCCAATTAATATAGATCAAAAAGACATATTTCCTGTGAAAGACTACGGTTCAGCAAGCACACCATTTTACACAGCATTAGCAATATGGGTAGGAGCTTTATTACTGGTAAGTTTATTAACGACAGATAATAAACATAAATCATTAGAGCCACATCTAACGACAAGAGAAATTTATCTAGGAAAGAGTGGGTTGTTTTATACGTTGGGTATTATCCAAGCACTTATCGTATCAATTGGAGATATAGTGATACTGAAAGCGCAAGTTGAATCTGTTGTATGGTTTATTGCTATATCAGTATTCTCATCACTTGTATTTATTTCAATTGTATATACTTTAGTGTCATTGTTAGGAAATCCAGGGAAAGCAATTGCAATCATCTTCCTTGTACTACAAATAGCAGGTGGTGGAGGGACCTTCCCTATCCAAGTTACACCAGAGTTCTTCCAAGTCATTCACCCTTATTTACCTTTCTCCTATTCAATAGATGCTTTAAGAGAGGCAGTTGGAGGACCTGTACCTGAAATTTTAACTAAAAAATTAGTGATACTTTCATTATTTGGTATAGGATTTTTATTAATTGGTGTTATCTTTAAACCAATTACTGATCCACTGATGAGAAAAGCAACTGAAAAAGCTGAAG